>CAZXVX010000014.1:0-33042 GCA_964644105.1 uncultured Occallatibacter sp.
GGAAGGCGAGGTCGGGCAGCAGGAGGCCTTGCGCGGCCATCTGGCGCAGCGAGGTTTGCGAGGAGCCTAGAAGGACAAAGCGACCCGGGGGACGATCCTGGAGGGCTTTGAGGACGCCGAGCAGCAGTCCTTGCCCCGGCGGCGCCAGCAGGTCAACCCGGTCCAGGTAGGTGAAGCCGGTCAGAGTCGCGGGGTCTGCATCGTTGACCAGCCACTCGCGGGCATCGCGGCGCTGGAAGCTGGTTCCGGTAAGCGGAGAGCGGCTGTAGAGATAGCGGGCGATGGTATGCTTGCCGGTGCCGTGCTCTCCCTCGATGGCCGCAACCTGTACATGAGGCGCGGCCATCTCAGCCTGCATCAACAACTTGCGCCAAGCAGCGCTGACCCCGACGGGCTGGGCTTCAGGAGGAGAATCCACTTCCACCAAGGTCAAGCGGGAGGCTGGAGGCTGGGTCTGGGGCTGGTACTGAGCGGCATTATGCATAGCTCTCAATGTGCCTCGCCTCCTGGGCCCAAGATGCACTTCCAAGGCCAACATTGGTTTCATCGGCGCAATGAGAAAAAACATGAACAGGAAAGAGATGGAATCTTTTCGGCGCGGGTGGAGGGGCGGATTTGGGGTTGAATCGGTGGGGTGGGGGCGGGATTTATTGGGCTTAGTGGAGTGTGGCGTGGACCGGGAGGTCCACGGCTCTGCGGTGAAGGTAGAGGCGCCGTCCCTACGGGACTCCGGCAGCCTTCTTGTTGTTCCTTTCCCACCGTTAAAACGGTGGGCTAATTAACCTTGCGCCTACGGCGCGGGCTAGCTGGCTTTGTTTGCTCAACCCTGCGCCTACAGCGCGGGCTAGCTGGCTTTGTCCGCGCTGTTGCTTTAGGGAAGCTTTGATTCATTTCTTTCTTTGCTGCAAAGATTCCCTCGGGGGCTAAAGCCCACATTTCATTAGATCTATTTGCGGCGCAGATAAAGCCGCGCCCTTTCAAAACCTCTCCATCATCAGAGGTTCCTTGGCAATGCACTCAGATTGGCTCCTTTGAGGTCGGCGCTACATTGCCGCTGTCTAGCGGAAGCGCTTGGAGGGTTCGTCGGAGTAGATTTGGCCGTCGCGGATATGGACGACGCGGTGCGCGTATTCCGCGATGTCCGGCTCGTGGGTGACCAGGACGATGGTGTTGCCGCCGGCGTGCAAAGTGTCAAAGAGGGCCATGATCTCGATGCCGGTCTTGGAGTCGAGATTTCCGGTGGGCTCGTCGGCCAGGATAATCGAGGGACGGTTGACCAGGGCGCGGGCGATGGCCACGCGCTGGCGCTGGCCGCCGGAGAGTTCGTTGGGTTTGTGGAACATACGGGATTCGAGGCCAACGTTGGTCAGCGATTCTTTGGCGCGTTCAATGCGCGCGGCGGCGGGAGTTCCGTTGTAGATGAGCGGCAGTTCGACGTTGTGGAGGGCCGTGGCGCGAGCCAGCAGGTTAAAGGTCTGGAAGACGAAGCCGATCTCCTTGTTGCGGATGCGGGCGAGCTGGTCATCGTCCAGTTCGCTGACCAACTGATTGTTGAGCCAATACTTTCCCTTCGAGGGCGTATCCAGGCAGCCGATCAGGTTCATCAGGGTGGATTTTCCGGAGCCGGATGGACCCATGATGGCCACATACTCGTTGTGCTGGATGCGCAGGTTGACGCCGCTGAGGGCCTGCACCTGCTGCTCGGAGCCCATGTCGTAGGTGCGCCACAGATCCTCAACGACGATGACGTCGCCGGTGGGCCTGACAACTGGTTGCGGCGCTACCAGATCGGGGCTGGTTTCGATATTGGTGTCGAATAAAGCCATCTCGGTCTCTTCCTTTGCGCGATCTGCCCCGGGGGATGGAAGGAGCTGGAAAATATATCCCTCAGGGCAAAAGCACAATCGTTGTTTGGTTTGACTTGCGGCCAGGCTAAAGCCGGGCTTTGGTTACAAAACGAGCCGGTTGTCGTGTTCAACTTCTATGGCATGTTCGCCGCCTCAGGCGCAAAAACAAGTATGTGGCGAGAGCGGGGCAACCGGCCCTGACTTCACTGACTCCATCTTAAGAGTTTCCGCTCGGAATGCCGGCCTTGAGGGTATCGCGTTTGACCAAGGCGTTGTTTTTAAGACCGCGCAAGGTTTTGTAGGGGCCGATCACGATTTCGTCGCCCTCCTTCAAACCGCTCACCGCCTCGATGTCCGTGGTCCCGGTGATGCCGGTAGCGACGGGGACGAACCTCACTCTGAGTTTACTGCTCTTGCTGTCGACGACAAAGACTCCCTGGACCGGAGCGCTTTTGGCGGAAGAGGTAGCAGCCTGCACGCCGTCCTTGGAGGGCTTGTCGCTGTCGGTGGAATACATGGTGAGCGCCTGGATGGGCAGCGCAAGGACGGAGGATTTTTTGGCGGTGGTGATTTTGGCGGTGGTCGAAAGGCCGGGGCGGAGTTCGTTGGAGGGTTGGTCGAGGGTGACCACCACCTTGAAGTCCTTGGCTTCTTCGGTGCCGGAGGTGGAGGTGGAGGTAGCCTGCCCGGTGGAGCGGAGCAGGGCCTGATCGCCGACCAGCGTGACGTGGCCTTTGAAGATCTTGCCGGGCAGGGCATCGACGGTGACATCGGCCGGCTGACCGATCTGGACGTTGACGATGTCGGTTTCATCGACCTTGATTTCAGCGGTGATGATGCTCATGTCGGCCAGTGTCATCAGGGTGGCGCCCTCGGTTCCCTGAATTCCGGTGACCACAGTTTCGCCCTCGCGCACCGGCATATTGGTCACAATGCCGTCAAAGGGAGCGACGGCGATGGTTTTGTCGAGAAGGTCCTGGTTGACGCGCAGGTTGGCGATCTGGGTCTGCATATGGCCGCGGGCGGATTCGGTCTGGGCTTTGGCCTGGTTCAATTGGGCGACGGCCTGATCGAGCGAGGCGACATCGGTGTCATACAAGGCTTTTTTGGCGTCGAAGTTTGCCTTGGGCTCAATGCCGTCCTTATAGAGGGCCTGTTCGCGCTCCCAATCGAGGCGCTTCTGCTCGAGATCGGCCTTGGCATGCTCGACGTTGGCCTCGGCGGTTTTTTCGGCGGCAATGTAGGAGGCGATGTCCGTCTTGGCGGCGGCGATGGCGGCCTGCTGTCCGTTGACATTGGCCTCCTGCTGCACATTCTCGATGGTGGCCACGGTCTGGCCCTTTTTGACCAGATCGCCTTCCTTCACATAGAAGTGGGTGATGCGGCCAAAGGAGGTGGCGCCCACGTTCATGTAGGTCTTGGGCTTGATCTGACCTGTTCCGCTGACCACGGTGGTCAAGTCCTGGCGCGCGATTTTGGCGGTCAGCACCTTGGTGTAGCCGGACTGTTGCCGCACAATGAAGACAATGACCAGCACGATGACAACCACGGCGGCGAGGATAGACAGAATGATCTTTTTCATAGAGGCGCGAACTCCCAAGTTTCTCTGATTCGAATGTACGCAAGCGGCCGGGCGAGAGTTCCCGGCTTCTATCTTTTGGACGCGGCAGCGCCGCCTTGGGTCTCAAAAAGACCTGATTGGATCGCCTTCGAGGGGCGATTTTGGCTCACATTCGCCCTGGATTGCCGTCCAAAGAGCAGACGCCGTCCTACGGAACCTTGCTCAGCCCTTTTGGAACCCGTAGAATGAGGGATTGCAGGAGTCTTCAAGGCACATGACGCTCAATCGCACTTTTCTTTTGATTGCCGCAGTGGGTTGCGGCCTGGTTTTTACGCCCGCCACTCGCCTTCGCGCCCAGCAGGCGGGCAATCCATCCGCCCAGCCGCCAGCCCAGGCCCAGCCGCCAGCCGCAGCGCCGGAAGTGGATCCGCTGAAGCGCGAGCGCTCCGACAGACAGAAGGTTGTCGCCGACCGGGCCCGCAAGAATGAGCTTGGAACGGCCTACAAGACCTGGCTGGAGCAGGATGTGCAATACATCATCTCCGACGAAGAGCGCAAGTCTTTCAAGACGCTATCGAATGACGAGGAGCGCGAGGCTTTCATCGAGCAGTTCTGGCTGCGGCGCAATCCCAATCCGGATTCGCCGGAGAACGAGTTCCGCGAGGAGCACTATCGGCGCATCGCTTACGCCAACGAGCACTATGCGGCCGGCAAGCCGGGCTGGAAGACCGACCGCGGCCACATCTATATCTCACTGGGCCCGCCGGACTCGATTGACTCCCATCCCTCCGGCGGCAGCTATCAGCGTCCTTATGATGAGGGCGGCGGGGAGACTTCCACCTTTCCCTTCGAGACCTGGCATTACCGTTATATCGAAGGCATCGGCGAAAACATTGACCTGGAGTTTGTGGATACCTGCCAGTGCGGCGACTACCACTTCACCATCGATCGCGGCGAGAAGGACGCGCTGCTGCACGTTCCCAACGCCGGTTTGACGCAGGCCGAAGAGATGCACCAGGCCAAGAAGGGCGACCGCTTCGGCGGAGGGCTGGAGACGCTGGGCCTGGGTTCGGCAAGCAACGTCAACCAGTCCAAGCAGTTCGATCGCATTGCGCTGGCCGCCAAGCTCTTTGCGCCGCCACCGGTCAAGTTTCAGGATCTGGTCGCCTTCATCTCTGAGCACAAGCTGCTCTCGGGACCGATCTTTCCTTTTGACGTCCGCACCGACTTTGTCAAAATCACGGAAAGCACTGTACTGGTTCCGGTGACCGTGCAGATCAAGAACCGTGACATCACCTTTGACACCAAAGAAGGCGTGGCCACCGGCGTCGTGGACATTCTGGGCGAGGTCAGAACAATCACCGGCAAGATCGTGCAGTCCTTTGAGGACACCGTCGAGGTGGAGCAACCGGCCGAGTTGCTGGAAAAGAGCCTTGATCGCGTTTCGGTCTACTGGAAGGCGCTGCCTTTGCCTCCCGGCCACTATCGGCTGGACATCGCCGTCAAGGACGCCAACAACAAGGACCACAAGGGCTACTTCGGCGCCAGTCTGAACGTGCCGGAGTTCAACGATGAACACCTGTCCACCTCTTCGCTGATCCTTGCCGATCAGATGAACATGGTGGACTCGCACTCGATCGGCAGCGGAAGTTTTGTCATCGGCAACACCTACATCCGGCCCAGGGTCAGCTCCGGGCTCAACAAGCCGGTACAATTCCTGCGCAGCCAGCAGCTCAACTTCTGGATGCAGGTGTATAACCTGGGCATCGACGAGGCCACCAAGAGCAATCAGGCTACGGTAACCTACCAGATTCTCAAAACGACTCCCGCCACGGCCACCACGCCGGCCGTGGACACGGTGGTCTTTGAAAAGCAGATGGATTCCAAGGAGCTTGGCTCGCACAGCGATCAGATGACCGTGCAGAAGTCGCTGCCCATCGCCGGCCTTGAACCGGGCAAATACAAAGTGACCATCAAGGTGAATGACACCATTTCGAAGCAGGAGATTGCGCAGACGGCGCCATTTGTCGTTGAATAGCGAAGTTCTTCTTGCAACCGCATGAACTTTAAGCGTGGACCTCCCGGTCCACGCTTGATTCCTATCCATCGGCTACTCGGGCGGTGATTCCTGGTTTGGAAATCCACCCTCCGCTGTGTTATATTTTTTGAAGGGACAGCAGGAAAAGTATGCCTGTTCAAGCCTTGGCGGCAAGAGTGCGCCAGGGTTGCACCAACCCCATGGACGCGTAGCTCAACTGGCAGAGCATTCGGCTCTTAACCGACAGGTTGTAGGTTCGATTCCTACCGCGTCCACCATAGAATCAAGCACTTGCGGCAACCTCCTCTTCCAGCTTCGCCGACCTACGCCGAACGACTTCAAGACCCCTCAGATTCCTCCCTTTCAGCCTTCATTCTTTAACCGGAGCCTTCCAACCTTCGAGCACCATTGCTCGCTGCCGGTTCTGAGCGCCGCCGACTTGAGCGCTGCAATCAATATCGCGAGCCCCATGGTGAGTTAAGAAAAGAGATAGTGGAAGGTGATGGTGAAGGCAAAGTGCAGGCGATAGATCAATTCTGCGATCATCGAAACGCTCCAGTGCCGGACGGGCGCAGTGAAACGGGGAGTGATTCCTCTCCGCAAGATTTTACATTTCACACGAGTAAGCGAGAGTGACCGGTTGCGGAGCTTGCACAAATAAATATATCGTGTCACGATGTATATATGGGAATCCGAAGCTCCCCCGGCGAACCTGAACTGCTGTTGAAAACTCTGGCTGAATTTCGCTATGAACTGCGCTGTTTCCTGCATTTCAGCGAAACCGCGGCGCTCAAAGCAGGGTTACAGCCCCGGCAGCACCAGCTATTATTGCAGGTTGCCGGTGCGCCCCAAGCGACAGCCGTGACGATTGCCTATGCGGCTGAACGGCTTGGCCTGAAGCACAACAGCGCAGTCGAACTTGTCAATCGCAGCGAGCGCGAAGGCCTGCTCGCGCGAACCGTGGATGAAGCCGACAAGCGCCGGGCGATCTTGCGGCTTACGCGCAAAGGCAAACTGCTGCTTGGCAAACTCGCCGCCGATCATGCTTGTGAGTTGAACGAGTTGGCGCCGCGACTGGCAAAGTCGTTGAAGCACATTCGCGCGTATTCGCAATCGCCGGCGCGGATCGAGGCGCAATGAGGTCACGTCCATCCGCATTGCGCGACTTTACCGTTGATCGCCGGGTATGGATGCTGACCGGCGTGGCGCTCATGATCGGCGCAGGTGCGGCGGCTTTGGCCGTGTTTCTGTTGCGAGCCATTGCACTCGCGACCAATATTTTCTACTATCATCGGCTGAGCTTGGCGATGGTTGGACCGGCAGGATCGACGCTGTCGCCCTGGATTATGCCGCTTGTTCCGGTGGCTGGCGGACTGATTGTCGGCTTCATTGCTCACTACGGATCGGACAAGATTCGCGGGCATGGAATTCCCGAAGCGATTGAGGCGATCTTGCTGCGCGGCGCGCGGGTTGACCCCAAGGTTGCCGTGCTCAAGCCGCTTTCCGCGGCGATTGCAATTGGTTCGGGTGGGCCGTTCGGCGCCGAAGGTCCGATCATCATGACCGGTGGGGCCTTCGGCTCATTGGTCGCACAGTGGCTCAAGCTGACGGATGCGGAACGGACGACGCTGCTGGTGGCAGGCGCGGCTGCCGGCATGTCGGCAACCTTTGCGGCGCCCATGGCTGCGATCTTGCTGGCGGTCGAGTTGCTGCTCTTCGAGTGGCGTCCGCGTTCGCTGATTCCGGTTGCAGCAGCCAGTGTGATGGCAGGCGTGTTGCGCATTGGCTGGCTCGGCGCGGGACCGCTCTTCCCTGTCGAACTGCACACGGATCTTCACTTGACGAGATCAATGCTAGTGGCCGCTCCTCTGGGAATGCTCGCCGGCATTGCTTCGGCAGGACTCAGCCGATTGATGTATGGCTTCGAGGATGGATTCGAAGACCTTTGCGGTCGATTGAAATTGCATTGGATGTGGTGGCCGGCGATAGGCGGCATCGGAATCGGCATTGGCGGCATTTTCTTTCCACGCGGATTGAGCGTTGGCTACGATAACATCGCGGAACTGCTTCGCGGCAACGCTCCGGTTTCGCTGTTGCTAGGGTTGCTGATTGCTAAATCGCTGATGTGGGCGTTTTCACTGAGTTCGGGAACCTCGGGCGGTGTGCTGGCGCCCTTGTTGATGATTGGCGCGGCCATCGGTGAAACGGCCGCGCAGTTAGCGCAGTTGCCCGGCGAAACACAGGCGCTGTGGGCGTTGATGGGAATGGGCGCGATGCTCTCCGGTGCGTTGGGTGTGCCGCTGACTGCGATTCTTTTTTCGATTGAACTTACCCATGCTCTGCCGGCGCTGCTGCCGTTGACGCTGGCCTGTATCTCATCCTATCTGGTGACTTCGCTGGTTATGCCGCGGTCAATTCTGACCGAGAAGCTGAGTCGCCGCGGATATCATCTGTCGCGTGAATATGGCGTCGATCCGCTGGAGATGGTCAGTGTAATGGAGGTGATGACGGAGTTATCAGCCGAGACCGAAACTTCCGCGCGACTGCCTGAAGTCTTTGCGTATACGGATGAAACCTGCCGGGCTGTCGCCGAAGAAATGGCGACCACAGGAGTCATGAGCATGCCGGTGGTGGATCGCGAGAGCGGGCGAGTATGCGGCAGCATCAGCACGCAGGAGTTGCTGGGCGGACGGCGGCGAGCCGTCATGCGCGAGTCGGAACGAAGCATATCCTTTCAAATCTGACCGCAGCGAGATTCGACCGCAATCAACTCGTCGAACTGCCGCCGACCAAATCACTCGCAGTGCATCGAGAGATTCAGCTCCTTTGTATTTTTCTATTTGTCAATGTACGCCGCCGGCAAATGCTATGCAGGGACTTTAGTCACAGAAAGCCGATGAATTGACTTTTAATATTGGAGATCGAGCTTGGCACTGGGACAACCCACAGGCGGTACTACCCGGTGGATGTAAATCAGCAAGCAGGCCTGCTACAGTAGCATTGTTCGCATCAGGAGTGGAAGACTGCTCTCCAATGCGGATCTCAAACCCACATTCTACGGGGGTGAATCTATGTCGTTTCGATCCGTCTTTCTGGCCGTTGTCATTGCCTTCGCACTGATCTTGTCGGCTTTTCTCGTCAACCGCGCGCGGCCCAAGATCGAAACCGAACAGCCGACTGCCGACTTCGTGCGGGCATCGGGCAAGTGCGCGGAGTGTCATGCGCGCCTTCAGTACTCCGTGGTGCATGAATACGAGATGTCTGCTCATGCGAAGAAGGGCGTGAATTGCCTGGACTGCCACCAGCCGGCTCCAAATCAGCAGAAGGTTGATCATCACGGCTTCGTGATCAGCGCCCATCTCACAGCGGGCAATTGCCGCTCCTGCCATGAGGGCGTATACCAAGAGTTTTTGCGCAGCCGCCACGCCGCTCCCAGTTGGGCCGCAGTGCATGGCGAGCAGGGTTTGAGTACCGAGCAAGTCGCCTTCAGCGAACAGTTCCAGCCCGGAGGCACCAAGCGTCCGCCCAATCCGCTCACTTTGCCCGAAGGTCACCCCGCCATTACCTCCGGCTGCGAACAGTGTCACGCGATCGGCAAACCCAACGACGACGGCACGATCGGCAGTTGCACCGAATGTCATTCGCGACACACAAGCTCCGTCGCACTTGCTCGATTGCCCACCACCTGCGGCCAGTGCCACATGGGTCCCGATCACTCGCAGATGGAGATCTACAACGAGTCCAAGCACGGCGTGATGTTCGCCGCACAGCGCAACCTGCTCAAGCTCGATGCCGATCCGCGCACACTGACGACGCGCGATATGTTTGTGCCTACCTGCGCCACCTGCCATATGAGCGGCATCAACGGACTCAAGGTCACGCACAATCCATCCGATCGGCTCAGTTGGTACCTTGCCGATGCTGTAAGCACTCATCGGCCTAACTATCTTCAGGCGCAAATCAACATGAAGCAAGTCTGCACGCAGTGCCACACACAGGCTGCGATTGACCGTGTTTATGCGCGGGCGGAAGAGGTGGTTGGAAGCACGAACGAAAAGGTTCTCGCGGCCAAAGACATCATGGACGGCCTGCACAAGGACGGCACGCTGACCGGACCGCCCTTCACGCATCCCATCGACTTTACGTACTTCAATCTATGGCACTATGACGGACGCACCAGCAAACATGGCGCCTTCATGGGTGGCGCGGATTTTGTGCAGTGGCACGGAAACTTTGAGCTGCTCGCGAAGACCGTCGAGTTGCAACACGACGCCGACGAATTGCGGAGAGAACATGCGCATAAATAAAATGCTCTCTCGCCTGCAGCGGCTCGTCACTGATTCACGTTTGCACTGGGCGCACGATCCGCAGCTTTGGGTGGAGTTGTTTGTCACTGCAAATCTTGCGATCCTCGCGGCAGACATTTACATTGCGCACTCGGTCAATCATTTCCGCAAAGCCGCGGAGTACATTCCGTTGTACTTCTCGATTGGCGCGACGGTGGTTCTTGGCTGTGCGATCGTGTTGCGTTGGATCTGGAAGCTGCAAGCGGCGTGGCGGGATATGGGCTATCTGATCGGTTGGCTCTCGGTGCTGGTCGGACTCGGAGGAGTTCTTTACCATCTGGAGAGCCGTTTTTTTCTAGACAAAACACTGAAGAGCCTTACCTACGCGGCGCCTTTTGCAGCACCTTTGGCTTATACCGGACTCGGATTCCTGCTGCTGATGAATCGCATGGTTGCTGCGCGCAGCGTGGAATGGGCGCGATGGGTAACATTGCTAGCGCTGGGCGGATTCTTCGGGAACTTTGTACTCTCGCTGACGGATCATGCATCGAATGGATTCTTCGCAAAAACCGAATGGATTCCTGTTATCTCATCTGCATTCGCCACAGGCTTTCTCATCGTTCCGGTCATCGTCAACGTCACGCGCCGCTTTCTCGATCTCTGTTTGCTGGTGATGTGCGCACAGGCGTTTGTGGGCGTGTTGGGGTTCTGGTTCCATATGCGCGCGAACCTTGTTGAGCCGGGCCACAACATCTTCGACAAATTGGTGAATGGAGCGCCGCCCATGGCTCCGCTATTATTTCCGAATCTTGTGGGATTGGCGCTGATCGGACTGTGGGCTTTGCTTCCGCATCTTCCGGAAGCGGCAACCGGCAAGTCCTGGCTGGGTGCGGCTTACGCCTGGGCACATCCCGAAGAAGAAACAAATTGTGCTCATTGAGCAGCGGCCATTTCTACCCCGGGCTGTTGAGTTCAGCTTCCATTTCGATGGCGCGTGCCTATTCCGGCGGCTGAAAGCCAAGGGTAAGACGGCGGAGTTCAGCGACGAGGTAATTGGCGGACTCGTGTTCCCTTATGCAGCACAAACATTGGACGCAGAGACACTCGCAACCATCGGCCGGGAATTTAGTCTGCGCAGAAGTAGGCTTGTAGAGGCGGAACGAAACTCAGGTTTCGCCCCGCCTCTGCGTGCAATTGAAGATTAGTCTTTCGCTAGCCGGATCGTTTAGAGTGAGTGAAGGTCTCTTCGTGCGGAACCCTTTTACATGCCAGGATGGGACAATTCGTTGGCATGTGGTACCAGGTTTGTATAGACGGCGCGGGGAATGTTCGTCTGCCAATGGCTCGTGGCTCGCGCAAGGAGTATCAGCCCGAAGAAGATGTATGCGAGAATGCCCGCAACGGCCAAAGGTCCGAGGGTGCGACGGAACGAGCGTTCGACGGGTGCCGCGGCACCTCTCGGCGCAAATGCGAACTGCAATGCATCTCGCTGTGGGCAAGCCGAGACGCATGCCAGGCAGGCAGTGCACTCCGCTGAACGGATCTGCACGAGGCGATCTACCGGCAGACCGGCCGGACAGACCCGAGCGCACCGCCCGCAATCAATACAAGCCTCGGCGTCGCGGCGAATTTTTACCGGACTCAGTAGCGAGACCAAGCCCATCAGCGCGCCGTATGGACAGAGGTATCGGCACCAGAAGTTCTGGACCAGCATCGAGCCGAGAACAAGCAAAGCAAGGACAATCGCCGCCGTCAGACCCATCTCGCGAAAAAAATTCAGCATCTTCACGTCTGCGACCAGGCCGTAGGGCGTGACCATGAAACTCTCCAGCGCTTCGGCGGACATCGCGCCGATGACGAAGACAAAGAATCCGAGCAACAAGTATTTCAGCCCGCGCAGTGGAATGTCGGCCCAACGAGGCATCCGCAGATTGCGCCCGAAGATTTTGCGGCCCAGCTTCCATAGAAGCTCCGAAAACGTTCCCACCGGGCAGAGCCACGCGCAGAATGCCTTCTTCAGCAGCAGGCTCATCAGCAGAAAAGCCATGAACAAAAACATGGCCGCCGGATGGATTGCCGGAACGCGCCCGGTGAGCAGGAAATACTTGGAGTTCATCAGGCCGGCAATGGGTAGCCAGCCTTCGACACCGGCAGGTCGCGGAACGTAGAGAGTGTTTCCTCCGCGTTCATAATAGCGAACCCAGAGGAAGAATTGTACGCCGATCCAGCCGTTCAATGCTATAAACAGACCCTGCATCCAATGGCGGATGCGTTGTGAGCGGTCTGGCACAATGCGGCGATTGATCTTCTTGGTTCTGCCGTGCAAGGTGTTACTGTCAACTACTTGAGTGTCCATCGTATCTCTTCCCATCTGAGTGGAAGAGTAGCGCAGGGACAAAGAGCGAACAATGACTTTGGTCACAGGCGCATGACGGAATTCAACAGAAGGATGAGGACGCGATCAACTTGATGAAAATGATAATGAGATGACAGAGATCAAGTAGCAGTCTCTACTTCATTGCGTATTTTCCGAAGGATTCTGCTCAACCGCCAAACCTGGTGCAGAGGCGGAAGAGATCAACCGTCCTTCGTCATTCTCTGTATGTGCAGCTTCGTTGCGCAAGATACTCAATGCGTGAGGAAGGGCGGGTAGCACAGCGCTCAGATTCTCGGTCGCTCCTTTCAGGCTTCCTGGTAAATTCAGAATCAGGGTACTACCGCGAATGCCGGCGATAGCACGGGAAATGAGCGCATTCGGAGTCAACAGAGCCGATGCGGAGCGCATCGCTTCGGCTAATCCAGGCAGTTCTCGATCGATCACTGTGCGGGTGGCTTCAGGAGTTACATCGCGGGGGGAGATGCCTGTACCGCCGACGGTCAACAGCAGGTCAATATGCGCCTCACAGATCTCGATCAACACAGCAGAAATCTGCGAAGCCTCATCGGGAACGATGCATGTTCGCACGATCCGAGCACCAAGTGCTTGGTTCAGCAGTGCGGCAACCGCGGGTCCGGCTGTGTCGTGGGTGATACCAGATGCACAACGATCCGAGATGGTAACCACGGCGGCCCGGATAAAATCCTGTGCATTCTTCTTCGGATAGTCACCGCTGCGCCCGCCGGACTTCGCCACAACTCGGACACCTTCCATGTGCATCTCTTTGGAAAGAGCCTTCAACATATCGTACAGAGTCAAACCGGCAATCGACGCGGCTGTCAATGCCTCCATTTCAACTCCCGTCGATCCGCGTGTGCGGGTGCAGGCGCGAATCACGATGCGGTCTTCGAGCAACTTCATATCCACCGACGCGTGCGTGAGATTCAATTGGTGGCAAAGAGGGATCAGATCGCAGGTGCGTTTTGCGCCCATGACTCCGGCGATGCGCGCCGTCTCAAAGATATTTCCCTTGGGCGTTCGCCCATCCCGAATGGCGTTCACGATTTCATGACCAACCCACAGAACAGCTTCCGCCTGTGCCTCGCGAAGGGTTTCCGGTTTGCCGCTAACATCCACCATGCGGGGAAGTCCTTGGCTATCGAGATGAGTGAACTCGCTCATTGATTCCCTTCCTGTCCATTCTTTCAGATGACCAATCGTTTTTTTGACTCTCCGTTTGTCCTGACTGACCCTCTATTCTTTCTTCTTTGTGACAAGTTGCACGGCCAGCAAGACCGTGATGATCTCACTAATTTCCTATGTAGCGCGCGTACAAGCCGCGGGCAACCCCAACATCTGTTGTGCCCTTCAGAATGGCGCGTCCATCGGGAAAGACCGTGATGTCGAATTTCTCGATTTGAGCGCGAAGAGCAAACTCGCTGACCTTGACCCTACCCAATGGTTCGATTCGCTGTGCGAGTTCCTTCAGGTCGATCATGCGTTCGTGACCGTATATCTGCACTGCGTTGCGTCCGCACAATGCGATAGGAGTGCGCTTCGCTCCTGCGAGATATGAAAACTCGCGGCGACCACAGGCTGGGCAATCGGGATGTGCTGGGGACTGCGGTATTTGTTGAATATCGCCACTCCAAAGATCAACGATGGTGACATTGTTGGCAATTTGTTCGGCATGGTTGGTAAGAATCATCAGAGCGTCCGCGGCTTGCAGCGCGGCAATCGTTGCAGTGACCGGCCCCAGAACGCCCGCTGTATCACAGCTCAATTGCGCGCCCTCGGGCGGCTCTTGCATCATGCAACGCAAACAGCAGGTTTTCCCAGGCAGAACCGGCATCTTGATTCCATAACTTCCCACTGCAGCGCCGTAGATCCAGGGAATGTGATTGCGCAGCGCAAAATCGTTGATCAAATATCGAGTCTCGAAATTATCTGTTCCGTCCATGATTAGGTGAACATCCGCGAGCAAATCGTCCGCGGTATCCGGCGCAAGATCACTGATGGCAGGTTCAATCTCGATACTTGAGTTGACGGAGGTAAGCCGTTCCGCGGCCGCCACCGCCTTTGGGCGCGATGCCTCAGCATCTTTCTCGTCATACAGTGCCTGTCGCTGCAGGTTGCTCCATTCAACGTAGTCGCGATCGATAAGACGCAAAAAGCCAACGCCTGCGCGAGCCAGCAACTCCGCCTGCACACTGCCTAGCGCGCCGCAGCCGACAATGGCGACTCGCGACTGCGCAAGACGACGCTGCCCCGCTTCGCCTATCTCGCGAAAGCGAATCTGACGTGAGTAGCGGTCTTGTTCATTCGAATGCGCGTTGTCACTCATCTCAATTCATTCTCTTTCCTTGTGCAATTCGCGTTACACCTAAACAGACTTCCAAATCGGTACATCATGCTTGATGCGATCCATCAGTTCATCAACAAGCTGCAAAGCAGCCTTGCGATGCCGAGCGCGCACCCGTACGAACAAAGCAATCTCGCCGACCGGAACAAAATCCAATCGATGCGCGATCCACACCTCCTCAAATGGATGCAACACCGCAAGTTCCGAGACAATTTTTCTCAGCATGGATTGCGCCATGGGTTCATGTGCTTCGTAATGCAGGCCGGCAATTGAGCTTCCATCCTCACTTCCGCGGACGATTCCCTGAAAGTCAAGCTGCGCTCCAACCTCCAAGCACGCGCCGAGTGTTGGGGAAAGAGCAATTGGTTGATGAGTCAATTCAATATGGATATTCATTTCATCCGCCGCTCACCATGGGGAGAATGGCCAATTCAAAAGCGACACCGACCGGCGCATCCCATTCGGAAAATATCTGATTGACAGCGACGCGTGTGGATTTATCGGGAAGATAATCCGGCGCAATCCGGCAAAGAATGCCGCGCGGGGTTTCTGTCTGCGACGATTCCACCATGCGCTCGCTGAAACCAAGTGCGAGGCGCGCTTGAGCAAAGGCCAGAACTTTGATTTGCATCTCATCCACCAATCGCCGTCATTCCGCGCAGCGGCACAAACGCTTGACGGAAGGAATGTTCTTTGGGCTTTTCAGCCAGTGTACTAAGAAAAAGTTTTTGCAGCGCGCGTTGATTGATCGAGGGGCGCAATGCAGGCATCAGATCCGTTTCCAGATGGTTTCCCAGGCACGGCCTCAGCTTGCCATCGGAGGTCAAGCGCATTTTATTGCAACGATCGCAGAAATGCAGATCACTCATCGCGCCGATCAGGCCAACTGTCACGCCCAACCTGGATAGACGATAGTACTTCGCAGGCCCAAATCCTAAATGATCATCAAGCGGGATCAGCGTGTCCTGCTTCCGCAAAGTCTCGCGTGCCTCGGAGACAGGAAGAAAGATCGTGTCTTTCATCATCTCTGTTGAGCTAACCGGCATCAGTTCGATCAGTCTGATAGCAATATCCCGCAAGGCCGCGTATTGCAAAAGGGGAAGAATCTCGCTTTCATTTTTTCCCCGCATCAAAACCGTGTTCAGTTTCACTGAAGGAAAGCCGATCGTTTTGACGAGTTCGATGCCGCGCAAAACCGGTTCGACATCGCCGCCTGTGATTGTGCGATAGGTCGCAGCGTCGAGTGCATCCAGACTAATGTTGATGCTGCGCAAGCCCACATCGTAAAGTTGCCGGGCCAGCGCGGGAAGAAGAATCCCGTTTGTCGTAAGCATCACTGCTTCAACTCCGGGCAGCGCAATGATCCTGCCTATCAGATCGACAATTCCGGCGCGCAGCAGAGGCTCGCCACCCGTTACGCGAAAGCGCGTGAAG
This sequence comes from uncultured Occallatibacter sp., assembly GCA_964644105.1. Classification (GTDB taxonomy): domain Bacteria; phylum Acidobacteriota; class Terriglobia; order Terriglobales; family Acidobacteriaceae; genus Telmatobacter. Next base: position 15,906 of record CAZXVX010000014.1, read on the forward strand.
CCAAGCGAGAGCGCGGATTGCACGATCGCAATCAATTCTGCGTCGTTCAGAACCTCGGCGCGCGGCATCCAACCAGCGTGATTCTCGGTCAGGCAATAGAGGCAGCGCTCGTTGCATCGGTCGGTGACAGAGATGCGCAGATAATCCACCTGTCTTCCGCTTGGATCGATGAGTGGATTCATTTCAGCCCTTCCGATTGGAATCAATGTACGGAAGTGAATTGTTGTTTACAAATTGGCGACAAGAATTCCATCCGTTAGAATCCGTGCCCGCAGACCGCCGCGTCCCTTGAGAAACTCTTCCGCACCCGGCGCTATGGCTCTGTCCATCCAATAGCATGGTGCGCACTCCGCGACTCCTGCGAAACGAATGCCCTGTACTTCAAATTCATTACCGATCAGACTATTCAGATCCACGTCAGCGGTGATTACATTGCGCCGCGTTGCGCCAGGAGATTTATCGCGGATGCCCAGATGACGGCAGAGTTCTTCAAAGACCTCGGAGGAGAAAAAAGTGATCTGCCCTTTGTAGTTGTCCTTGTAATCGAAGAATCGATCTCCCTCCACCCCTCGACCGGACACGCAGCGGAGTGCCGTTTGCTCTATCAGCGGATGCTCGCCCGGAGGCTGCTCGTGATGGCCAAAAAAATTGTGACCTGGCGAAATGTACAAACTGCATATCCTCATTCCACATCCTTGCTTCCAATGATATTCGATTTGCGGATAGACGAGGATTCCTAATAAACATCGCGGTGATAACGATGCTGCTCCTTGAGATTCCGCACATATTCCTCTGCCGCCTCCGCAGAGATGCCCGCTTGCCTTTCAACGATGGTCAGCAATGCCGAGTGCACATCCTTGGCCATGCGCGAAGCGTCGCCGCAGACATAGACACCTGCTCCTTCCTGTAACCAGCTCCAAAAGAGGGGCGCCTGTTCCAGCATACGATCCTGCACATAAATTTTGTCCTCCTGATCGCGCGAAAAGGCCGTATCCAGGCGCGTCAAATGCCCATCGGCCTGCATGGCATCAAGCTCATCACGATAGAGATAATCAGTGGCTGCGCTGCGCTCTCCAAAGAAGAGCCAATTTTTTCCCTTTGCGCCGAGTGCGCGACGCTCGTGTAGAAAGCCGCGGAATGGAGCGATGCCGGTTCCAGGTCCGATCATGATCATCGGTGCGTCAGAATCACTTGGAATTCTGAATCGCTTGTTGGGCTGAATGTAGAGCGGCAAGCGGTCAGAGATGGAGGCGCGATCCGCAAAAAGCGTTGAGCATACACCGCCGCGTTCGCGGTTGTGCGCGTTATAACGCACCACGGCCACCGTCGTATGAATCTGACCCGCATGCGCCAGCGGACTGGAAGAGATGGAATAGAGGCGCGGCGACAGCCTGGGGAGCATGGCAATCAGATCTTCCGGAGCTTGCACCACGCCGGGAAATTCCAGAAGCAGATCGATCAATCCTCGACCATAGGCATATCTGTCGAACTCCGGCAACTGCTTGGGTTCAAGAAGCGCCAACAGGGGCGCGCACTTTCCGAGATTGGCATAATCCGCGACCATCTTGCGGCTCAGACGGGTAATCTGCAGATGATGCGTCAACGCATTGTGCAGGGTGACAGATTCCGCCTTGCCGCACTGCACTTGTTCATTGCCGTTGAAGCGCAGCGCCTGCAGAATATCGGCAACCAGATTAATATCGTTCTGAGGAAGCACTCCGCAGGCATCGCCGGCCTCGTAAGTTATTCCAGTTCCTTCAATCGAGAAGGCCAGATGCAGAGTTGTTTTGCTGGACTTCTTGTGCGTCAGGTCTTTTTTCTCAACCAGCGGTGCAAAGACGGGATTCTCGCGAGTAAAGGAGGCGCTCGGCGCGGGCTTCTCCACCGCTGCCGGAGCCGATGCGACAATCTTTGCGGGCGAATGAGCAGCCGCTGTTTCACTCAGCCGGAAAAGGATTTCAGTCTTCCACTGGGCCATCGGCTCGTCCACATCCACATCGCAATCGACGCGATTGGACAGGCGATTGGCGCCCAGCGCCGCTAGTTTTGTATCGAGGTCCTTGCCGAATTTGCAGAAGTTCTCATAGTGGCGGTCACCCAACGCGAAGACCGAATAGAACAATCCCTCATAGCGAGGAAAATGCTCCAGGCAAAGCTCTTCATAAAATGGCTGCACGCCATCCGGTGCTTCGCCATCGCCATAGGTGCTGGCGAGAATCAGAGCGTACTTCTCTGCAGCCAGAGCGGCCGGAGAATAACCAACCAGAGTAGAAACTGCGGGCTGATGTCCTTGCGCCTTCAACTCCTTGGCCAACTTGCGCGCCAGCCCTTCCGCCGTGCCGGATTGAGAGGCATACAAAACCGCGATGCGTAACGAGGCCTTGGTATCTGTCGCAGCAGGCTGTGCATTGCTTGCAAAAAGTCCGGCAAGGTAGCCGTTGAGCCAGGCGCGCTGCTCTTGCGTGAAGGGAGCATTGTCGGGAATGAATGGGATGTTCGTAGGCATACTCATGCGTGCTCCTTGACGGCGCAGAACGCTTGCAATTCCGCGATGCTGTGCCGGCGACTGAAGTCGAGGAAAGATTCGTCGTTCTTGCGCTGTTGGCTATAAGCAGCGAAGAGACATTCCATCACGGGCGGAAGATCGGTGTAGGCAATGGAAGAAATCAACTCGCGCGCCAGACCTTTGTCATGATCTGATCCGCCACCAATCACAACCTGATAGCCTTCTTCGCCGCTCACCTTCATGCCCAGCAAGCCGATGTCGCCGATGTAGTGCTGCGCGCAAGAATGTGGACAGCCGGTCACGTGCAGATTGACGGGCTGCTCGATCTTGAAGCGCGCGTCCAGCAAGTTGGCCAATTCGACGGCGTGCTTCTTGGTGTCTGTCGAAGCGTATTTGCATCCTTGATTTCCAGTGCACGCAACTGTGCCGCGCAAAATTGTACCTGCAGTGCAGTCCAGGCCCGCCGTATGAATCGCAGCGAGAGCCTCATCGAGTTCAGCGGAATGAATATTGGGAATCAGAAGATTTTGCCAAACGGTCAGTCGCATCTCGCCATTCCCGTAAAGGCTTGCAACATCGGCCAGAGCCAGCATTTGCTCCACTGGCAGGCGTCCGACCGGAATCGAAATTCCAATATAGTGAAGGTCCGGCTGACTCTGCGCATGAATGCCGATATGCCCTGCGCGATCAATCGGCAAACGCGCTTCGCACTCCTCGGCAGCAACGCGAATCAGCGGGAAGGCCAGACGTTTTTCCGTCTCTTCCAGAAACTTTTCCACGCCCCATTGATCGACTAGATATTTGAGCCGCGCCTTTTTGCGATCTGTTCGATTGCCGTTTTCGCAGAAGACGCGAATCATGGCCGCGGCCACAGCTACTGTTTGATCGGCGCGCAAGAGCAATCCGCAATCAGCAGCGAATTGCTTGTGCCCGGTAATGCCGCAGAGCAACACGCGAAAATAGACGCCAGCAGGAACACTGCGTCCTTGGCCCACGCGGACGGCCACAAAGCCGATATCGTTGGTGTCGGCGACAACGCTGATGGCGCCGCCATTGTCGAAGGCCACGTTGAATTTGCGGGGCAGCCCATACAGATCGCGGCTGTTGAGAATGTAGTAGTGAAGCGCTTCAGCAAGCGGCGCCACATCGCAGAGTTCCGCCGGATCAAGGCCGGTGATTGGCGATGCGGTGATATTGCGAATGTTATCGGCGCCTGAGCCGCGCGAGGTCAAGCCAAGCGATTGCAGTTTGTTGAGAACTCGCACAATATTTTCAGGTTGAATTTCGCGGATCTGCAAATTGGCGCGAGTCGTAATGTCCACGCGCCCCGAACCCCAGTCGGCCGCCATCGCCGCCAATCCGCGCATTTGATGCGCCGAAAGAATGCCGCCCGGAATGCGCAGCCTGAGCATGAACGAATCCTGCGCCGGGGCCACATAAAACAATCCGTGAAACTTGAAGCGAAAGAGATCATCTGCTGCCGGAGCGCGGTTTTCATCGGCATGTGCAACTAACTTGTCCCATAAATCCAGAGGATTCTGTTCGTGCTTCCAAAGTTCTTCGCGACAGAGATCGGAGACCGGCGTACCGTGATACATTTCTTCCACCGGGCCTGCCAGGTTCGTACCTGCCAAAGAAGATTCATTGGTGAATAGACCTGTTGCAGTATGGCCGACAAACGGATGCGCGCCGAGATCCGCAACGCTCGAAAAGATGCCGCGCAGATAATCCTTTTGCTCGGTTGTAAAATCCTGGGCGCCGAGAGGAGACAGAGTCGTCATGCCATTCTTCCTTCCATGAAGTCCGTCCGCGAAGGAGGACCGAAGTGCCCTGTGAAAGCGCTTCTGTGCAGAGCACGAAGCGGCGTCGAGACCAGATGAATGCCGCAAAGATGCGGAAGATTCAAGGCTCATCGCGGAGCATGGAGAGCAGAATTGTTTTTTTGAATACCCCAGGCACGGCATGGTGCGGGGAAACGCAGAGCGGGGAGACGGCTTTGTCTACCTCGTACCCAGAGTGTAGCGCAAGTCAAGATCAATCACAAGGTGCAATGGATCAATTCTTGGCTTTCCTTATGCCATCTTCACGCGGCAATGGTTTTCCGGCCTCGCCCAGACGGCTCTTGCGAAGGTCCTCGTTGAGGATGATTGCCTCTGCAATCTCTCGCATGGTCTTGCGCCGCTGGCGGCTCTCGCGTTGCATCGCTTTGTAGGCGGACTCCTCATCCAGGCCGAAATCGCGCTGCAAGACGCCCTTGGCGCGTTCAATGTGCTTGCGCGATTCCAGGCGATCCGAGAGCTGCACAATCTCTGTTTCCAGTCGTGCCCGCTCCAGCTCCGCACCTACCAGATGGCCGATCGTCGTCAAGAGGCGAAGCTCATTCTCGGTGTGCTGATAGGGTTTGCGATGCTGCAGATTGATGACCCCGACCAGTTTGCCGCGGCAAAGAATGGGAACCGAAAGAAACGCCTCAAAGCTATCTTCAGGCAACTCCGGAAATCGCTTGAAGCGCGGGTCCTGCAAAGCCTTGGAACTGATAGCGACCGGCTCGCGATGCCATCCAACCCATCCCGTAATTCCCTGTCCCAGCCAAATGCCGAGATGGTCCACGATATCCGCGTGAGGATTTTTGGAAGCACGTAATACCAACTGATCGTTCTCAAGAACATAAACAAAACAGGAGTCGCAATTGATCACCGAGCAAGCGAAATCCACAATGCGATTGAGCACGGTGTGCAGCGGATCAGAGGCTGCCATGCGGCTGCCAATCTCATGCAGAAAATCAACACCCGTGACCACGCCTCGCTCAGGCGTGACCATTACCGGCGCAGCGGATGAATCTGTGCGCAGCAGTGGACTGACCGGCGGAGGCGGCGTGCTGTCTATATGCAGTGAAACCGCGGAGCGCTTCTTCTCCAAGAGCGACTGACTATACTGCGCCAGTTCGTTGATGAGAAATCCCATCTTCGATTGCGTCGGCTCGTAATCCGGATGCAGTCCATACGCGGCCATACCCTCAGTCGTGCTGGGGCCGATCGATCCTATCAGCGTGGACCGAAATCCTTCGTGCAGCGCATCAGTATAGCCCATTCTCTCGGCCATGAGAAACAAGTGCATCACCTGGCCCGCATTCATGAAGAGAATGACATCCACATATCCATGCGCCAAAGCCAGCACCGCTTCGCGCAAAGGCTGAATATCCTCCGGGAGTGCCCATTGATAGACCAGCAGCCGCGTAATGGAGATGCTCTTTTCGGCCAACGCCGTGAGCAGTTCAGGATTGGAGGTGCCGTACTCCTGCACTGCAATATTCATGCCCTCCATCGAGGAGCCCAGTTTCTCTTCCAAGGCGGACATCATCGCGCGCCATGTGAATGGCTCCGGCGACACAACCGTGATCGGCACCTGAAGCTCGCGCAGAGCGCTGGAGGACTTGGGTCCACGCGCGGCGATCTTGACCAAACGCAGTGCTGCAAGAAACTGCTCGCGATCCATAGTTTCGGAGACGATCTTGACCAGCGAACGCACTCCGACTCCGGTGGTAAAAATCACAAGATCAAAGGCTCCGCGCATCAGGGCTTCGGCAAATTCGATGACCGGCTGGTTGGATTCGAGAGATATCTCCCGCATCGCGGGCGCAGTGAGTGCTTCGCCGCCATAGGTGCGTATCAATTTGGCAACTTCGTTCGCGCGGCGCGATTCCAGACTCAGAACCCGCAACCCTTCAAAATTGGCCCCTGGCATGGCTATCTCCGTATAAAATCCTGCAACTCCTCAGCACGCTGCCGCAACAGCAAACATGTTCGTGAGACCATATCTTAGCATCTGCAACCATTGTATTTTCATAAGGAAATTGACCCCATTTGGTCTTGCTCAATGCACTACACGGAAGATGCACCGGCGCTGAATGCCGCTCGGCAAGCGGCATTCAACGCCGATTAACACTATGCGGTTCTCAAAAGACAATGCGCGTTGAAAACGACAGAGCATGGTTGTAGGCGTGAAATCTTGTGATGGCAATCTGTTCACCCGCTCCAAAGAATATCCCCAGCCGGTCTTTGGGATCGGCCCGAAATTTAATCTTGCCGATCATCACTCCCGGCGTGGCGAAGGTCTGCGCTTTGCCGTCATTCGGCCCGCCCCGGTAGAAGGTCGAATTGATCTCAACCTCCGGCCAATAGATCTTCATCACTTTTTTCTGAATCGCGGTATTCCAGCTCACCGGACGGCCCAAAGTGCTGGTGTGGCCTGTAGGAAGCGAGACCGATGCCGCAGTCTGCACGTCCAATGTCCCGTATCCTTTGCCCAAAAAGATCGTTGGCGAAACGGTGCCGCTCAGCGCTCCGTTTTTGTAGCTTCCCGTTGGAACGGTAGCGACAACCGCCGCGCTGGCCGAGTAAGCGCCTTGCTTCTCGTTAGCCGCGGCTATGCGATATTTCAGCAGCATTGACAGATCGCCCGCGCCATCCTTTGCGGTTGGCGTGTTGTGCTGAATATACGGAGGAAGATTCACATCGATCTCGGTCTTGTACCAGGGAATCAGACTGAATCCTTTGCTTCCATCATAGTTCCAGGTGATTGTGCGTGCGGCTGTGATTTGCCGGATCATATCGGCGCGCGCCAGTTGCACCAGTCCTGAGGACGGCGTAAAAACCGGAACGGCCCAGGAAGGCTGTTGAGCCGAAGTTGACCGCACACGATCCTCCCACTTGCTGAAGATGTTGCTTTGCGCGACGACGGCACTGGCGCTGAACAAAAGAAACGCAAGACAAAGGGAAAGGTATTTATGCATTCAGATCTCCTCGATTCTACGGTTGATTCCTATGCGGGAAAGCAAGGATGAAAGAGTGACCGTCACATTGCAGGCCCGCAACGGCGCGGCTGCCCTTGCAGGCAGTAAACATGAGCATGTGTGCGGAGAGCCGGAGCGCAGCAGCGAGGTGCCTCCGTGCAGCGGAAGAGCGGACGGCATGGAGTATGCCGCAGGGATCGCCGTTCATCTCCAACCTGATCGATACATCCCGGTATCGTTGACTGGTTGGAGAAGCGCCTTTACTCTTCATTACCACGCAATCGAAGGAGAATGCAAGATGGAATGGCGAATTTTTCTCTGAACATCCATCAAAATCCTTCAAATAACAAGATCACAGAAAAAGCTTGCATGCGATTCGATTTCACGTTATGCTCAACGCAATCCCTCCACGCGGAGTGGCTCTTTTATTTCAGAGTCTCATTCGCGCTGCTCTGGCCCCGTGCGCCGGACGCTTCATCAAACTGGAGAGAGATCCCCTCGGCTCCGCGAAGAGTCAAGCCTGATCACAGGCCAAATCAAGTCAATTCAGCAGAGGCATTCCTCTCCGTATTGAACCGCAGACGGTTCTCCAGCGGTCTCTCTGCACATCTTTACTCTTCGCATTCAGTGCGCTCGGCGCGCATCGATGGAGCCCTTCATGGAACTTCCCTTACTTGAACGAGTGATGGCGGGCGACGACGCCTTCCACCTGACTGCCTCAGCTCCAAAGGCTGGACAGCAGCTCGTTCAGTTGTGCGGGTACGGTTCCAATACTCCATTACCGCCGCCGCCAGGACCGGGCGAACAATACCGCTTTCACTTCGACATGACCAAGTGCATCGGATGCAAGTGCTGCGTGGTGGCCTGCAACGAGCAGAACGGAAACCCTGCCGATATTCTCTGGCGCAGAGTCGGCGAGGTTGAAGGCGGAAGCTATCCCGATACGATTCGCAGCTATCTCTCGATGGGATGCAATCATTGCCTTGAGCCGACTTGTATGACTGGTTGCCCGGTCGATGCATATACCAAAGACGGCCCCACCGGAATTGTGCGCCATAGCGCCGACATCTGCATTGGTTGCCAATACTGCACATGGAATTGTTCGTATGGAGTGCCGCAATATAATCCCGAACGTGGTGTTGTCGGCAAATGCGATATGTGCTACGGCAGGCTGACGCAGGGTCAAAGTCCGGCCTGCGCGGCCTCATGCCCAGAGGGCGCCATTCGCATCGAAGTGGTGCGTACCGCAGAGTGGCGCGAGCAGTATCGTGTTGATGCCAACTCGCCCGGAATGCCCTCGGCCGACGACAGTCTTTCAACAACCCGCATCACTTTGCCCGCAGGAATGCCGCGCAATATGAGCAAGGTCGATCTCAACCGTCTGCGTCCTGAACATCCCCATTGGCCACTGGTGGTGATGACGGTACTGACGCAACTTTCGGTCGGTGCATTCTCTTCGATATGGCTGATGCAAATCCTGGGCGCGCATCTGCATCCGCTTGCGGCTTTGGTTGCATTGATGATTGCAGCTCTCGCATTGTGCGCATCCACGTTGCATTTAGGGCGGCCTATCCATGCGGTGCGCGCACTCAAGATGTGGCGGCGCTCCTGGCTCAGCCGAGAAGTGCTGATGTTTACGCTCTTTGCCAATGCGGCCGCTGCGTACTCCACGGCGCTCTGGCTCACGCTTTCCGGCGAATTTAAGTTGATGCCACTATCGCACATTGCCGGCCTTCACAAAATCATCGCGACGCTGGCTGCAACCGTGTATCACCTCGATGCGATTCTGCCCACGCATACCGCGGCTGTGCTGGGCGGGATGACAGTCTTGTTCGGCATAGCCGGCGTGGGAGCCAGCGCGCGACTGTATTTGGCGCCGGGAAGACCGGGTTGGAATTCCCCCTTCACGATTCTGGAGTTTTATTTGACTGCCATTCTGCTCGGCTCAGCGGGCGCCAATGTTCTAACCGGAGCATCTCCGCTTACGCAGACAGCCGTTATCGTAGCAGGCATCGCTACCGTTTTAGCTGCCGTGGCAAAAGTCATCTGGCTGGCCCGTTCCGCATCCCATGAACGTCGCGGCGTCTTCATCCTGCTCTTCACAGTGCTTTCCAATTTACTTATGCTGCGTTTTCTTTTGCTCAGCACGGGCTTGCTACTGGCGCCTTTTGCCCAGAGCCGCTGGGCCGCTCTGCCCATCGCGCTGCTTTTAATTGCCGGTGAATTTGTAAGCCGCTATCTCTTCTTCGTCAGCGTCGTTCCCAGCAACATTGCAACAGAATATCTATCCGTGGAGGCAGCATGAATCTATTGAAATGGTTGTCGCGCAAATGCGGTCTGGACAATCTCTCCGCAAAGTACAGCTACGGAAACGATCCAGTGCTGGGCTTCACCTCCACCCGTAAACACGCTGATCAATGGATCAAGAGCACCTGCGGCTACTGCTCTGTAGGATGCGGCATGGAACTCGGCGTGCGCAATGGCAAGGTGGTTAGCGTGCGCGGCAATTCCGATCATCCCGTCAACCTCGGCAAGCTTTGTCCCAAGGGTTTGTCTGAGCATCATATGCTGGACGCGAAAGACCGCGCACGGATTCCGCTGCTGCGCAAAGAGGGGAAATTGTCGTGTGTCGGTTGGGACGAAGCACTGGAGACGATGGTGCTTCAGTTCCGCGCGGTGCAATATAAATATGGTCCGCAATCGGTGGGAGTCATCAGCACCGGCCAGTTGCTAACGGAAGAGTTCTATGCGTTGGGAAAGCTGGTGCAGCTCGGTCTTGGAACAAGCAATTACGACGGCAATACCACGCTCTGCATGTCCACAGCAGTCGCCGGCTATAAGCGATCCTTCGGCAGCGATGGACCTCCCGGCGCCTATGCCGATATGGAAACCGCCGATGTCATTCTTCTGATTGGAGCAAACGTCGCGGACAATCATCCCATCCTGTGTACACGCCTGGATGAGAACAAATGCAAGACCCTGATCGTCGCCGATCCGCGCGTCACCAAGACCGCGATGATGGCTGACGTGTATTTGCCTCTCAAGCCGCGCTCCGATCTGGCGCTGCTCAATGCAATACTGCGCATCATCATCGATGAAGATCTTTATGATCATGATTATGTCCAACGCCATACTACCGGCTTTGAAGAACTGCGCGCCTCGCTTGAAACCTACACTCTGGAATATGCCGCCAAGATCACCGGGCTTGCGCCCGCGCTGATTCATAGAACTGCGATGCTCTATGCCCACGCCAAGGCCGCATTTATCGGCTGGACGATGGGTGTCAATCACAGCACCAAAGGCACCGAGACCGTCAATGCCATCAACAATCTCGCGCTGATCACGGGCAACATTGGTCGCGCGGGGGCCTCGCCCTTCTCCATCACCGGGCAATGCAATGCCATGGGAACACGCGAGGCTGGCTTTGCATCGAGCCTGCCCGGTTATCGAAAATTTGAATCCGAAAAGGATCGTGAAGAATTGGCGCGCCTGTGGAATGTGCCCGTCGAACGAATTCCCTCTGCGCGTGGCCTCGCCTATCCCGACATCATCGAGGCAGCAGTCTCCGGAAAGATTCATGCGCTCTGGATCATTGGCACCAATCCGTTGGTTTCATTCCCTAATATCGACGTGCTCAAACACGCTTTGAGCAATCTGGATTTTCTCGTTGTGCAGGATGGATTTCATCCTACTCCCACCACTGAACTGGCCGATCTTGTATTGCCTGCCGCCATCTGGGGAGAAAAAGAAGGAACCTACACCAACTCCGAGCGGCGCGCCAGCAAAGCCAATGTGGCCGTCAACGCGCCCGGTGAAGCGCGCAGCGACTTCGATATCTTTTTAGCCGTCGCCGGAGAACTGGGTGTGCGCGAAGAACTCTTTCCCGGATGGAGCAAGCCCGCCGATGCATTTGAAGAATGGCGGCGCGTCTCCGCCGGGCGTCTCTGCGACTATTCGGGCATGAGCTACGAAATGATTGAATCGTTGGGCGGAGTTCAGTGGCCGTATCCGGAAGCAACGACCATCGATCCGTCCTCACCCCGTCGACTCTATGCAGACGGAATCTTTCAAACAGAAGACGGACGCGCGAAATTGCTGCCCACCTCATGGGCTCCCTTTCCCGAGCAGCCTGGCAAAGAATATCCATTGATTCTCAACACCGGTCGCACGGTTGAGCATTGGCATGCGCGCACAAAAACGGGCGGCATCGACATTCTGCAACGCCTCAGCCCACGCGCGTGGCTGGAGATGAATCCAGTGGACGCAAAAAAACTTGGTCTGCGGCCTCATGATCGCGTGGAAGTTATCTCGCCGCGTGGATCTGTCAGCAAAGTCGAACTGCGTATCACTGAAATTGTCGCGCCAGGGCAGGTATTCCTTCCCTTTCATTTTGTCGAGAGCAATGCCAATCAAATTACGCAAAGCGCTTTCGATCCCATCTCGCGCGAACCGAATTTCAAACAATGCTCGGTGCGCGTCGAGCGCAGCCAACTCAACGCGAAGCTGACCTCGTAATTGATTTCATCCCATCAACTTCTCCAGGAGGATCACACATGAACAAGAAATCATTCGCTTCCAGCGGCCACATGCCCACGCTAGTTTCTGCATTTCTTTACTTCGATGTCAGCTTCATGGTGTGGGTTCTCTTCGGCCCCATGACGCCGTTCATCGCCGATCAGATGCATTTGACGGCAACCCAGAAAGGCCTGCTTACCGCAATTCCTTTGTTGGGAGGCTCATTCTTTCGTCCCATCCTCGGCCTCATCGCCGACCGTATCGGCGGACGACTGACCGGCCTTGGCGGCTTGGCCCTGACTCTGATTCCACTTACTCTCGGATGGCTTTATGCCACCACGCTCTGGCAGTTTTATGCTATTGGATTCATGCTTGGAATTGCCGGTGCCAGCTTCGCGGTTGCGCTTCCACTCGCTGGCCGCTGGTATCCCGCCGAGCATCAAGGATTGGCCATGGGCATCGCCGGTGCAGGAAACTCCGGCACGCTGGTTGCCACATTCTTTGGCCCTCGCATCGCACAACATTACGGCTGGCACTTCGTCTTCGGCCTCGCGTTGCTGCCGGTCGTGCTGGTCTTTGTTGCCTTCTTCATGCTGGCCAAAAACAGTCCGTCAAAATCCAAGCCGAAGGAATGGAAACAATACGCGCAGCTTCTTGCACAAGGCGACACGTGGCGACTCTGCTTTCTCTATAGCCTAACTTTTGGTGGATTCGTTGGCCTGGCCAGCTTCCTCTCTGTCTTCTTCCACGATCAGTACCATCTGACCAAAGTGCAGGCGGGAGACTTCACCACTGTCGTTGTTCTGGCTGGTAGTTTTCTTAGGCCTGTCGGCGGCTGGCTTGCCGACAAGTTCGGCGGCTATCGGCTTCTGCTCACGCTTTTCGCCTGCGTCGCTCTTTGCATTGCCGTGGTAAGCAGCTTGCCGCCCATCGTGCTTGTCGTTCCTGCGCTTTTCATTGTGATGGGTGTGCTCGGCATGGGTAACGGCGCTGTCTTCCAGATGGCGCCGCAGCGCTTCCCCGCGGATATCGAATTGATCACCGGCATCGTTGGCGCAGCTGGCGGCCTGGGAGGTTTTTTTCTGCCCTCCATCCTTGGCGCGCTCAAGGACATCTCTGGAAGCTATGGAACGGGTCTGTTGTGCTTCGCAGGACTGATGGTTGCCAGCATTCTGCTGCTGTTGGAATTCGGCGTGCATTGGAGGAACACATGGAATCCCTCTGCGTTGAACCGCACCCGAACCTTCAGCTATCGCAAGACGCGCCTACGGCAAATTCCGGAAGCTTCTTTGGCCTGTGAAGGAGAAGCCGCGGGCGATTGAGTCAACTGATTGACCAAGAGAAGATCCGCACCGGATCTTTTCCGGTAGCTGCCAAACGAAGATGCAGCTTGATCGCTGATCGATTGCCATGCTCGATCGATTCACTTCATAATGAACCAATCAGTAAAACCAGAACCAGTTCACCCGCGGCAGGCGCGCTCGCTGCTTCATGAAGATGCAGCAGCGCGTTGGCGCCGGCCATTCCCGTCCCATCGCCGGAACTTTTCCAGCGCAGCGCGCGCACATGAATTTCGCCGCCTTCCGCGGTAATGCGCGCCGGCCAAAAACTCTCGCGCGTGCTTGCTCCGTGCGTGAAGGGCGCAGCGAGTTTGGCCTTGAACTCCGGCCAGGATGCCTCTGCGCCTGCCAGTCGTTCCATCGCCATCCGCACTTCAACTTGCATGGTGACGAAATGCGAAACGGGATTTCCAGGCAATACAAAAGCCGTCTGTTGGCCGCGTGTGGCAAAGATCAGAGGCTTGCCTGGGCGCAGATTTACCTTTTCAAAATGAATATCAAATCCAAGTGCAATCAAGACTCGTTTTCCAAAGTCGTAATCGCCTACGCTGGCGCCGCCGGAGATCAGCAGCAGATCATACTCGCCTTCGCAACTCCTCACTCGATTCTGCAACATCTCCAGATCGTCCGAGACCCGTTCCTGGCGCACAATCTTGCCTTGATGCTGGCGCGCGAAGGCCGCGACGAGCGTACTGTTCGAGTCGCGAATCTGCCCCGGAAGTAGCGTTTGCGAAGGCGCAACGATCTCGTTGCCCGTAACAAAATGAGCAATGCGAATCAGTGGCGAAACCATAGGCATGGTGATGCCCAAGCCTGCCAGCAAAGCAAGTTCCCCCTGCTCTAAATGAGTTCCCGCTGAGAGTAGTAGATCGCCCTGCCGAGCATCCTCTCCGCGATAACGAATGTGCGCGATGCTCGATTCTTTCGACCGCGTTACATACCCTTCTTGCACGTACGCATCTTCTTGCTTCAGGACCTGCATTGCGCCTTCGGGAAGCGGCGCGCCAGTGAATATCCGCGCGCACTCGCCGCGTTCAATTTTGAAGCTTGGAACGGCGCCCGGCTGAATCTCGCCCTTGACGCGCAAACGCTGCGAATCATCCTCAGCAATCAACGCATAGCCATCCATCGCCGAACGATCAAAGGCGGGAATGTCTTCCAGAGCGTAAACATCTTCTCGCAGCACATGTCCGTACGCTTCTTCCAGCATCAATGAATGTGGTGGAAGGGTGGAAATGCGTTCCCATATTAGAGTGCGCGCTTCGGTCAACGAGATCATGTGTGCAATTCTATGGGATTCGTAACAAATTACCAACATCAAGCGATCAAGGCATTTCAGGCAGTTGTATGATCGAACTGAAGATCACATTGAATTGGGCAATTGCCGCGAATCCTTAATGCTCTCCGTCGCTGATGGAAAGGTTCGGTTTGGTATGCAAGCATTGACGTTGACCACGGTCTTATTTGTGGGGGGAGAATCGCGACGAATGGGTGCTGACAAAGCAACTCTGATGATCGCGGGGAAGCCATTGTGGATGCGCCAACTGGAAATCCTGCGCAGCATGGTTCCTGATAGACTTCTGATTTCTGCGCGGACGAGGCCGATCTGGACTCCTGAGGATATTGATGTTGTATTGGACGAACCGCCATCGCGAGGCCCTTTGAGCGGCTTGGTTGCCGCGTTGCAAGTTATCAAAACAACCCATCTTCTCGCTCTTGCAATTGATATGACGGAAATGACAACCGATCACCTGATGATGCTCTGGAACCTGGCTTCAGAAAATATGGGTGTGGCGCCACTCTCTGGAAAGTTCTATGAGCCACTCTGTGCAATCTATCCGGCCACAGCCACTCTGTCAGCAGGTCGAGCACTAGCAAGTGGTCAACTCTCATTGCAGACACTTGTAGATGACCTCGTGGGCCAAAACAGCGTTCGCACCTTCCCTGTTGGCGAAACATATAAATTCTTATACAGAAACCGCAATTCACCAGAAGATATGAATTGAGCCAGCATGGGCAAGTACATCTGGTTGTCTGGAACAACAAACGGAATTTCCTGACTGTCAGCGTTGACCGGCGGATCGGATCTCTTGAGGCGCGTCATAGAATGCGAATGGATTCAGAAACTGTCGCCCGTACAGGAGCGCGCGGTCTACCGCTGACAGTTTTGCCTCATCGCAGACGGAATCCCAGTGGACTCGGATGGTATTCATTTGCTGCAGAATGATGGCTCTCGCCTCCTGATCTGAAAGAAGAAACTGCGGAGCCGCCTGCAGGCACAGGCCTAGCTGGCTTCTATTGTTATTGCCAACAATCCGCATCCCCTGGCCGGCTTCTTCACCCAGGCGAGACTGCGGACACACATCATAAGCTGGCGTGAGGCGCAGGTCCTTTCCATCCCAGAAGGCGGCATGATTTCGTGCATGATCATCGGTGTTCCCGCATAGGATGTTAAAGGTCAGCCTTCCAAATAGCTCGCGAAGCTCTTCCCGAGGGTTTTGAAAGCGGCGCCGAATCATCTCGGCCAGCAACTCGTAACTGGCGTGCCTGGCCATCATCTCGTCGAGTTCGAAGAGTGTGAGGGCCGAGACGAATGCCTTTCTGCCCCATCCGCCTTTCAGACGTTCGCGGTCAAAGCGCTCGACGAGCAACACATCCTTGCCGAGTGCCGTTTCCATGCGCACCCGCGCAACGTTGAGCCCCGCCATACTTGCCAGCCGCATGGCAACATACTCCGCCTTTACGACGTTGTAGAGGTCGGTGCTCATGGAGAACTTAGCGATGAACTTTTTATCGTCGGATGTGAGGAGTGCTTTGGGCCTTGCCCCTCCCAGAGATGTGCCGTGCTGAAGAGCCTTGTCCAACTCTGGTGAGAGAGGAACTCCATTCTCAACCTGCTCTGCTGCGCGCAGCAAGTCGTCCAGGGAGGCTTGACCCAATCCTCGCTGCACATACTTGGAGGCCGAGGTTTGGAAGTCCAAAGCGCCGGCCCTGTCCGATCCGGATTCCAGCAGGTAGGTCAGTTCTCCCAGATCATGGCTCCCGGCCTTTTCACCCTTGACGTTGAGCTTGCGATGGTTCAGGACGCGCCGCCCCCAGGCATCAGGAGATGCATCCCGAATCGATCCCGGCATCGACAGGTCATCCGCGAGCGGAATTTCGCCGGGCTGGAGAGGAAGTTCCGGCTCGTAGATGGAGATTGCGTTTTTACGCGCCAGGTAGCTCCGTCCATAATTGAACAGCAGCCGAGTTCCCACGCGCTGCAGAATGCCTGCGACGACGGGCTTCGTTTCACCGGGGAGCCAAATCCAGACGTAGGCCTCTTTGTAGTCGTCTTTAGAAGTCATCCCTAAAAATCGTCCTTGACGATCCTCCTTGGTTTGCGCGCTCTCTGGGGCAGGAGGCTGAGTTTCTCCGCGAACGCGGAACGGTGTGTCTCGATCCGATCCGGTTCGCCGCCAAAAAGAGGAACCCCCGTGAGAACGGCAACCTCGAAGACGGAACCGATTCCGCAATTCGGATCTGCGTTTTCGATCCGGCGCAGCAGCGGACGAGAGATGCCGGCGCGGTTGGCCACCTCTTGTGCGCTCATCTTGCGCTCGATCCTGCCCACGCGAATCATCTGGGCCAGCACTTCGAGGGCTTCGAGATTCTGGCGGGAAAAGGCGCGATTTGCCGGTTTTGCCATTGCGTCACCTTGGACATAAATATTCCAATAAATATCTTATTGGAACATCTATGTTTAAATATTGCCTTGAAATTGAATTCATGTCAAGAATTTAATTGCACATAAATATCACAATAAAGTATTTATTGGAATGTTTATATCTCATATATTGTTTTCTTGGAGGGAATGAATGGACGAGAATTAGCCCTACCGGGATCACGCAAGTATCAACGCCCATCATGATTTGAGTCCTGCCGCGAATCTAATGAAACAAGCTGAATCCGGAGGGCAACGCTGCCTCAAGATGGATTTGCTCT
>CAZXVX010000015.1:0-32717 GCA_964644105.1 uncultured Occallatibacter sp.
CGCCGGGATCGATGTCGCCCGTCCGCGTGCCGCTGATGATGCCGCCGGTGGGCGTAAGGCCCATGGAAGTGTCCAGGCACTTGCCGTCGCGGATGGCGGAGATGGACGCGCCGTTGCCCAGGTGCGCGACGATCAGCTTCTTCGGCACGTTGGGCTGCAACTGATAGACGATGGATTCATACGAGATGCCATGCGCGCCGTAGCGGCGCACGCCCATCGCCGAATACTCGGCAGGGATGGGCATGTGCGTCACCACTTCCGGCATGGTGCGGTGAAAGTACGAGTCCAGGCAGACGAAGTTCGGCACGCCGGGAAAGAGCCGCAGTGACTCGCGCATGATGTAACAGGCGATGGGCGTGTGCAGCGGCGCAAAGGCCGTGTAGCTCTCCATCTCGTCGATCAGTTCAGGAGTAATAAGCTGGTTCGCCTGCACCGTGGGCCCGCCGCAGACCATGCGATGTCCAATGGCTACCGGCGCGGGGAAATCGCCGGAGTGGAGCGCATCGGCCACCAGCTTGAAGGCCACGGCGCGCGTGGGCAGAGCCGGGGTTTGATCGACGAGCTTTTTGCCCGCGGCGTCCTTGATCCAGAAGCTGCCCAGATCGGTGCCGATGCCGTCCACCGCGCCCTCAAAGAGCTTGTCGCGCTGGCCCTCGCCAGCCTCATAGACGGAAAATTTGATCGAAGAAGAACCGCTATTCAAAACCAGTACGGGCAAAGAAGACATGAATGAAATCCTTTTTGGTTGGGGCTGAGTGTGTCAGCGAGGTTAGCGTTGTTCGCGGAGTTCGCAAGTCAGATGAAAAACTCGTTCGGCAATCTGTTTTGCAACAGGGCACGACTTTAGTCGTGCCGCAAAACAAGCAAAAACACAGCGGGTTTAGTCCCTGCAAAACGACTTACAACTAAAAACAAAAACCGTAGGGGCTAAAGCCCAACTTTTTCTGATCCACTTCCGGCCGGACTGAAGTCGTGCCCTGACGCTTCTTGCAATCTCCAAGAATTATGCAAGTGACTCGAAGAATGAATTACTTCTTTTTGAACTCTGCTATTTCAAGTTTTTTGATAATGAACCTACCCTTCTCCTCATCCAGCAAACGCATACCAAAGTGATACTTTCCTGCAAACTGGGAATCATTCTCCTCCTCGGTTATGGCGCCACCTGGTTGAATCCATTTCGCACGGAGAAAGTAAATTCCGCCGGGTTTTACCTCAAAGGAGCGGATCGCTATTGTCTCCGGTTCGTCAAAAGCGCAGAATTTATGTTGGCCAGCTTCCACTTGCAAAGTAAAGTATGAGTTTTCTTTAGTTGCACCAACCCATTGGCCGTCCATGGCAAATCTTTGAGTAAAGCATAGCCAACAAGGGACATTAGCCCCATGAATAAATACAATCAAGGCTTTGCCAGCATCAGGCGCAGGCAGCGCGTCTGTGCTTTTGTGGGTTGTAACTTCGAATTTCGTATTGGGATCACCACAGGAATCCGGTAGCTCGATTTCCTTTGCTATTGCCGTAGCCGCAAAGGAGAGACAAAGCAACAACGCAAACAATTTCAATTTCATGATCCGTCTCCATTTACTTGCAAAGTTGGTTCATCATTGATTATGAAAGATTCCTGGGTCCGAAAGTCCGTACCTGGGGCACCCCGATCAAAAAAACTTGTGATGAAGGGTACGGGCTTCAGCCCGTACGATAATCCCTGATTCTAATCATAGGCTTTGCCGCCGTGGGAATGTGAACTTCACTGACTACATCCCTCAGGGGCTAAAGCCCGAAATAACTACTGCATTTGATGTACGGGCTAAAGCCCGTACCCTTCAACTGAAGCCCACTCAACGAAAAGCCTTATTCCAGCTTGCCGAAGGCCTCTGGCCCCACCGCAGGTGGTGCCCAGCGCCAGTCGCGAATCTCCGGCAGGTCGTCGCCGTTCTCCGCCACATAGAGCTTATGCCGCTGAATCGCCTCGGAGTACCACTGCTCGGCGGCGTCGGCCTGACCGCGCAGCCGAGGCACGCGCTTGATCGCGTCCAGCGCCAACTGGAAGCGGTCGATGTTGTTGAGCACGCACATATCAAAGGGCGTGGTCGTGGTGCCCTCTTCCTTGTAGCCGCGCACATGCAGGTTATCGTGATTATGCCGCCGATAGGTGAGCCGGTGCAGCAGCCATGGGTAACCGTGGAAGGCAAAGACCACCGGCGTCTTGGGCGGGAAGATGCGGTCGTACTCCTCGTCGGCCAAACCATGCGGATGCTCGCTGGGCGGCTGCAGCGCCATCAGATCGACGACGTTGACGAAGCGAATCTTCAGATCCGGGGCCAGTGAGCGTAGCAGCACCACGGCCGCCAGAGCCTCCATTGTCGGCACATCGCCGGAGCAGGCCATCACCACATCGGGCGAGCCCTCATCGTTCGAGGCCCACGGCCACACGCCCAAGCCGACGGTGCAATGCGCCACGGCTTCGTCCATCGTCAGCCACTGCGGCGCGGGCTGCTTGCCGGCAACAATCAGGTTGATGTAATTCTTGCTGCGCAAACAGTGGTCGCCCACCGAGAGCAAAGTGTTCGCATCCGGCGGAAGATAGACGCGCACCACCTCGGCCTTCTTGTTCATCAGATGGTCAATGAAGCCGGGGTCCTGATGGCTGAAGCCGTTGTGATCCTGCCGCCAGACGAGCGAACTCAACAGATAATTCAGCGAAGCAATCGGCTTGCGCCAGGGAATGTGCCGCGTGACCTTGAGCCACTTGGCGTGCTGGTTGACCATCGAATCGATGATGTGAATGAAGGCCTCGTAGCAACTGAAGAAGCCGTGGCGGCCGGTCAAGAGATACCCTTCCAGCCAGCCCTGGCACATATGCTCGCTGAGCATCTCGACGACGCGCCCGGTCTGCGAGAGATTCTCATCGACGGGCAGTGTCTCTTCCATCCACTCTTTGCCGGTTCCGGTGATCGTGTCCTGGAGGCGGTTCGAAGCCGTTTCATCCGGCCCAAAGACGCGGAAGTTCTTCTGCTCCTTGTTGGCCTCCATCACGCCATGCAGGAACTGGCCCAGCACGCGCGTCGATTCCACATCCTTTGCGCCGCGCCCTTCGACCTTCACCGCGAAGTCGCGGAAGGAGGGCATCTTCAGCGGCTCCAGCAGCAGGCCGCCGTTGGCGTGGGGATTCATGCCCATGCGCCTGCGTCCCTTGGGCGCAATCTCCGCCAGCTCGGCGCGGAAGGCGCCTTTCTCGTCGAAGAGCTCTTCGGGCTTGTAACTGCGCATCCAGTCCTCAAGCAGGCGCATATGCTCGGGCTTCTCGCGCAGTTCGCTGAATGGAACTTGATGGGCGCGCCAGGTGCCTTCCACCGGCTTGCCGTCCACGAACTTCGGCCCCGTCCAGCCCTTGGGTGTGCGCAGAATCAGCATCGGCCACGCCGGGCGTGTGATCTTTTCGCCTTTGGCCGCGGCCTCACGGGCTGATTGCTGAATCGCCGCGATGCGGTCCAGCATGGCGTCAAAGACCGCCGCCGCCTGCTGGTGCATCGTCATCGGGTCGTCGCCTTCCAGCGTGAATGGCTCATAGCCGTAGCCGCGCATCAGGCTCTCCAGTTCAGCCTGCGGAATGCGAGAGAGCACCGTCGGGTTGGCGATCTTGTAGCCATTCAAATGCAGAATCGGCAGCACCGCGCCGTCGGTGGCCGGGTTGAGGAATTTGTTTCCGTGCCAGCTCGTCGCCAGCGGGCCAGTCTCAGCCTCGCCGTCGCCCACCACGCAGGCCACAATCAGATTCGGATTGTCGAAGGCCGCGCCATAGGCGTGAACCAGCGAGTAGCCCAGTTCGCCGCCCTCATGAATCGACCCCGGCGTCTCCGGCGCAACGTGGCTGGGAATCCCGTACGGCCAGCTAAACTGCCGAAAGAGCCGCTTGATGCCGTCCTTGTTTTGTTCAATATGCGGATAAATCTCGCTGTACGAGCCTTCCAGGTAGGTGTTCGCAACCAGGCCTGGACCGCCGTGCCCTGGGCCGATAATGTACAGCAGATTCAGGTCGCGCTCGCGGATCAGGCGGTTCCAGTGAACGTAAAGAAAATTCAGCCCCGGCGTGGTGCCCCAGTGGCCCAGCAGGCGCGGCTTCACGTCGTCCAGCGTCAGCGGGCGCTCCAGCAGCGGGTTGTCTTTCAAGTAGATCTGACCGACAGAGAGGTAATTCGCAGCACGCCAGTAGGCGTTCATCTTGGCCAATTGTTCCGGGCTCAAGGGACTCATGCTCGTCGCTTCGCTCATTTTGCACCTCGCAAGGGGAAATTGCGGCTCACTAAGAGGTTAGCAGCCAATTGTTAACTTCCGGGTGATAAATGTCACATTCGCTTGGGACTTGAGTTCATCTAGTGGGACAAAGATCCAGTCGGTGATTCTGAATTGGAACCCGCCTTGATGAAATTGTTACAGCAATCTTTATGAGTTCATGATTTATTCGTTATATATTCATCATAAAGCGGCTTCAATGCCCGAGCGTCTTCTCTTCCGGCCAAGCGCGAATCGGTTGTGAGGACGAAATCGAGAGGCGGTTCGTCCATGACTCATCTGGATTGGTTTGCGCAATATCTGTTGGCTGGCATTTTTCTGATTGCCGGTGTGGGCAAGATCTTCATTTTTCATTACAAGTCAGACGCTGGCCGGTCGGGATTGAGCGGCAAAACCATTGGATTGACGCGCAAGGCCGTCTATTCCATCTCTGCGCTGGAGATTACCGGTGCTTTGGGATTGATTCTGCCGATCTCCTTTTGGCGTCCTGGATTGGCGCCCATCCTGTCGGCCACGACACTTGCTCTACTGATGTTGGCCGCATGTGTCTACCGCAATCGCCGTCAGGAATTCACCGCGCCGGTGGTTGCGCTCTTCCTGCTTGCGCTGTTGGTCGTCGTGGGACACCTGTAGCGCCCAACAGTGTTTTGAAGCCCCGGCGTTCTGACTGGCCGTCGTGTAAAGCTCCCAGTCCACGCCGCGCTCAACAACCTTTGGAAAAACTTTACGTTGGCGTCTTCAGCAGCAGATAGCTGCCCACCAACCCGAACAACACATCCGAAGACCACGCGGCCAGCATCGCAGGCAGGTAGTTCACATCGCCCAGCGCTCCGAAAAAGTTGTCGATTACAATGTAAGTAAGAGTGACGCCAATCGCCATCGCCACGCCGGTCAGCGAACTGCGCCGGCCCATCAAGAGCGCGAAGGGAATCGCCAGCATCGCCATGATCACCGTCATCAGCGGATAAGCCGCCTTGTGCCACAGTTCAACGCTCAGCCGCATGGTGTCAAAGCCGCTCTGCCGCAAATCACTGATGTAGTGATCCAACTGGCCGAAGTTCATCTCCTGCGCTTGCAGGTTTTCTTTGGTAAAGTAGCCGGGAGCCTCGTGAATCTCATCGAAACTGGTTTTCAGAAATGGGCGGTATTCCTTGACATTGGGGCCGGAGATCTCGCGCTGCCAGCCATTCGTAAAGCTCCACGCGCCGGCCTCCGCATCCCAAGTGGCGCGCTGCGCAAAGATGCGCCGTGAAAGTGCAAAAGTTGCCGGATCAAATTCGAAGACAGAAATGTTGGCGAACTCTTTTGTCTTGGAATCAAAGAACTGATAGTAGAAGATTCGCCCGGCTTCGCCGGCATGCGGCGCGCCGAAGATCCAGTTCTGCTCCGGATGCAGCACCGTCTGCGCGGGCTTTCCCCTGATGATGTTGTAAAGAGCTTCTTGGCGGCGTTCGGCCTGCGGCAAGTAAAACTGATCGAAGAGAAAAAGCCCGCAGGCCAGAATCGCGGCAATGGTGATGATGGGAATCACCAGCCGGTAAAGGCTGACGCCGCAAGCCTTCATGGCAATAATCTCCGAGTTGCGATTCAGCACTCCGAAGGTGATCAACACGGCAAGCAGCACCGCCAGCGGCGTAATCTGGTAGAGCATGTCGGGAGTGAGGTTGAGCAGATATTCGCCGATCAGCGAGAGCGCTATGTGGTTGCGAAGAATGTCGCCGATCCGCTCGAAAAAAGTGAAGACCAGCATCAGCATCACAAAGCCGCTAAGGATCAGCAAAAACATTCCGATAAATTCGCGCACCACGTATTCATCCAGAATACGTGGAAAAACATTGCGCGCCTTGGCCCGCTTCGGACGCTCGGGAATCTTGCTCAGCAGCGCCTTCAGCGGATGGCTTCGCGGCTTGGCCGGTGTGCCGGCTTCCGCCTTTTGCCAGCGCTGACTCCACGCCGTGATGGCAATCAGTACCCGCCCGCCCGAGGCCATCTGCCACAGCAGAAATAGCCCTCCCGCGGCAAAAAGAAGATTGGCCGACCATACCGCAAAGAAGGCCGATATCCAATTCGATTTGCCCAGCGCGATGCCGGTTGACGAAAGCAGGTAATAAATAAAAACCAGCAAAATGGTGAAGATCCACGCAAAGCTTTTGCCGCCGCGCCGCGAGGTCACGCCCAATGGAACACCAATCAGCATCAACACCAGGCACGCCGCCGGATACGCAAAGCGCCGGTGCATCTCGATCTGAAAGCGCTTGCCGTCCCTGGCGTGGCTGCGCTCGCTGAGCGCGCTCATCGACATGGCGTAGATGTCCGTGTCCAGCCGCCCCAGATGCACATCGCTCTGCTGGCCCGGCATCAGCGGCATATCGGTATATTCAAACGCGGAGATGTTGTACTGTTGCGGCTGATTGCTCTCGGTCTCGTGGCGCGCTCCGTTGCGCAGCCTCACCATCAATTGCTGCTGCGAAGAATCGTTGGAGACGGTGGCTGCCGCCGCGGTGGTCACCTGCGGATGGATCGGATCGCTGGTGTCGGCCATGAAGACCTGATCCCAATGCGCCGCGCCGGTTCCCGAACGTACATTCTGCACATAGAGAACAAAGTTGTGAAAGTCCTCGTCAAAGACCCGCGGCTCTATATCAAACGAGGCCTGCTGCGCCAGTTCTTTGTTCATGCTCAAAATCGCCTGATTGGCCAGCGGCGCCAGAATCAGCGAGTTGCCAAGGCCCAGCAGCGTCCCGCCCACCGCCACAATCGAAGCCACCCGCACAAAGTAGCCGATGCCCAGGCCCGAAGCCCGCATCGCAATCACTTCACTGTCCGCGGCCAACCGGCTGAAGCCCAGCAATACCCCCACCAGCACAGCCATGGGAATCGTCACCATGAACATATTGGGCATCAGGTAGAGAATGATCTCGACCACGCTGACAAAGGTGGAGCTGTTATGCACCACCATCTCCAGTATCTGAGGCAACTGCTTCATGAAGAGAATGAAGGTGAAGATCACGCACCCGATCAGAGCGTGGGAAAGTATTTCACCGAGAATGTAGCGGGTCAGGATGCGCACGGATTTGCTCTTGAATAGTCTATCGCGCCGGGGCGCTCAGTACGGTTATCTCTCAATAGCCAAACCACGCTGGGTGCCCCCGGTCTCGATTTTGAGACCGGGAAGGCCAGCGGAATGAATGGGAATCCAGGAAACCTATTGCTGCGAGTGTGAAGCGAGCGTCTGCCGCACCGCAGGTGCCCATCGCCTAAGCCGCAAGCTGTTTCCCAGCACGCTCACCGAACTCAGCGCCATCGCCGCCGCCGCCACCCACGGACTTAGCAGAATATGAAAGCCCGGATACAGCACGCCCGCCGCCAGCGGAATACCCATCAAATTGTAGCCCGCCGCCCAAATCAAATTCTGGCGCATCACGCCGAGCGTCGCGCAAGCCAACTGGATCGCCGCCGAAATCATGGCCGGTTGCGCGCGCAAGAGCAGCACGTCGCCGGCCTCCTGCGCCAACTCCGCGCCCGACCCCATCGCAATCCCCGCATCCGCCTGCGCCAGCGCCGCCGCGTCGTTGATCCCGTCGCCCACCATCGCCACGCGCAGCCCGCCAGCTTGCAGCGCGCGAATCCGTTCCAGCTTCCCCGCCGGATCAAGCCCCGCTTCGACCTCAGAAATCCCTGCCTGCCGCGCAATCGGTCCAGCCGCCTCCGCCGAATCCCCGGTCAGCATCAGCACCCGCAGCCCCAGCCGCCGCAGCGCGCTCACTGCCTCCGCCGCGTCCACCCGCAGCGCATCGCGCGCATCAAAATACCCAACCGCCACGCGGTCCAGAGCCATCCACAGCCGCGTCACGCCCGGCTCTGGCCGTGCAATCCCGACAGGCAGAGCGAGGCAAAACTCCTTGAAGAGCGCCTCATTGCCCAGCAAACAATCGCGCCCCTCCACCCGCGCGGTCAACCCGCGCCCCGGCAGAACCGTCACCTCTTCCGCAGGCTTCCACTCCAGCCCCCGCGCCCGCGCCGCATCCACTACCGCATGAGCCAGCGGATGATTCGACCGCTCCTCCGCCACCGCCGCCAAGCGCAATAATCCATCTACTCTGTCATCCTGAGCGCCAGTAACTCTCTCATCCTGATTAGTTACAACTCTGTCGTCCTGAACTCCAAATACTCTGTCATCCTGAACTCCAAATACTCTGTCATCCTGAGCGGAGTTTGGCACGTTCTTTGCGACAAACGGAGTCGAAGGACCCGCGTTTTCTCCACCAGCTACTAAAGCCTGGGTGCCCCCGGTCTCGATTTTGAGACCGGGGAATCCAACCACCAAATGCGCCCCGCACAGCACAGGCCTTCCCACCGTCAGCGTCCCCGTCTTGTCCAACACAATCGCGTCCAAATGGACCAAACGTTCCAGCGCTTCGCCGCCCTTGAAGAGCACGCCCATCTGCGCCCCGCGCCCCACGGCAACAGTCAGCGCGGCGGGCACAGCCAGCCCCATCGCGCACGGGCAAGCCACCACCAGCACGGCCACCGTCGAAGCCAGCGCGCGCTCCAGCGAGTGCGTGGCAACCATCCAAACCACGAAGGTCAGCGCTGCCAGCCCCAGCACAATCGGCACAAAGATCGCGCTCGCCCGGTCGGCCAGCCGCTCCATCGGCGCGCGCGAACTCTGCGCCTGCTCCACCATGCGCGTAATCTGCCCCAGCATTGTCGCCTCGCCCAGCGACTCCGCCCTGCACGTCACCGCGCCCTCATAGTTCAGCGCCCCGGCCAGCACGCGCCCGCCCACCCCGCGCTCCAGCGGCGTCGGCTCACCGGTCAGCATCGATTCATCCACCGTGGTGCGGCCTTCGGTGATCGTCGCGTCCACTGGAAAGCGCTCTCCGGGCAGCACCAGCACGCTCTCGCCCAGTTGAATTTCTTCGAGCGGCACAATGGTCTGCACGCCCCCGCGCACCCGCCGCGCCGTCGCCGGCCTCAGCCGCGAGAGCGCATCCAGCGCGGCCAGTGCCCGCCGCTTCGCCCGCCCTTCCAGCGCCTTGCCCAGCAGCAGAAAGCCGATAATCAGCAGTACTGCATCAAAGTAAACCTGCCGCCCCGCAGCAGGCCATATCGTGGCGTAGACCGAATAAGCAAAAGCCGCGCCCGTCCCCAAGCTCACCAACGTGTTCATATTCGTAGCGCCGCGCCGCAACCCGCGCGCCGCGCTCAGGTAAATCCCGCGCCCCGCCCAGGCCATCATCCCCGCGGTCAGCACGAGCAGAAACCATCGCAGCAGCTCCGGCGGCAGCGCAAAGAGCCAAGGCAGCGCGCGCATCAGCGCATAATCCAGCGCGCCCATTCCACCACTCAGCGGCATTGTCAGCAGCATCGCCGCCGCGCCTGCGATCAGCGTTGCCAGTGCCTTGAGCTCCGCTCCAGGATCATTGATTTTCTCCATCAACAAAAACAGTTGCGTGCCCCATCCATTGCGCGTTCTTTGCGCAATAGGTGGGATTCCAGAAACTATTTGTTCAGAATCAATGTGCGATTTTGATAAGTCCTCTGAAGCGCGCGGCAGCACAGCATCGTAGCCCGCCGCGCGAATCGCCTCCACCAGTTGCACGGGCTGCGCAAGCGCCGGATCAAAGACCACCCTCGCCCGATGCGCCATCAGATCCACGCGCGCCGACTCCACCCCCGCCGTCGCGCGCAGCGCCTCTTCCACATGATGCTGGCACGCCGCGCAGCTCATGCCCAGCACCGGCAGCGTAATCGCTTGTTGATCCGAAGACACCATCAATGAATCACCGCATACAACTTATGCATATTTCAAAATCGTTTTGTAACAGGGCACGATTTTAGAGGTTGCGGAAAACTCGATAAAGAGTCAAATAGCGTCAGGGCACGACTTCAGTCGTGCCGCAAATGCTCCCTCACAAGTCAGGGCTTTAGCCCCTGAAAAAGACCACCCGCAAAATGACCTTGTCGAGAGCCTTCCCGCTCGAATTTTCACGACACCCGCTAACTCGCCAACCCGCCAACTCCGCGCAGCGGTGCGAACTCGCCAAAAACAAATCCCATCTCAATTACCCTTCCACCCGCGCCGCAAACCCAATCTTCGCGAGCGCGGCAACAGCAGCCTCAACCGGCACAGGCTGCTGCGTGGAACTGAGCTTCGCCGCGCCCACCGTCACCTCGTTCACATCCACACCCTCCACAGCGCCGAGCGCCTGCGTCACCCGTCGCACGCATGCCCCGCAATGCATCCCATCAATCTTCAACGCAATTTCCGCCATCCCTTCCTCCTGATGATTTTGATGATACGCCAGGATAATCGGCGCGGATTTCCTTCCTCTGGCTCATACTTGATAGGCTGTCATCATTGCCATTGCCGGAGGCCGCGCTCATGGCGGAAAAAATTGTGAGCTTTTACAATCCCCTGGCGGATCACTATCACCTGATCTTCGACGATTGGAACAAGACAATCGAACGGCAGGCTGGAATTCTGAATCCGCTTCTCGCCCGGTTTGCAGGAAATCTTCCGTTGAAGATTCTGGATTGCGCCTGTGGAATCGGCACACAGGCGCTTGGATTCGCCGCTCTGGGTCACCGCGTCGTTGCTTCCGATCTATCTCCCGAGGCGCTCAATCGTGCAAAACGCGAGGCCAAAATGCGCGGCCTCAAAATCTCTTTTCACGCCTCCGATATGACCGCCCTCAACGAGATTACGGAAAGCGATTTCGATGTTGTTGCGGCGCTCGATAATGCTCTGCCGCATCTCTCCGCCGAGCAATTGAAACGCGCCCTGGTTGCCATCACTTCCAAGCTGAAGAACAATGGTTTGTTCCTCGCCAGCATACGTGATTACGACGCGCTGATTCTGCAACAACCCGCCATGCAGCCGCCGGCATTCTACGGCGCTGAAGGGAATCGCCGCATCGTTCATCAGATCTGGGATTGGACCAGCAGCTCAACCTACACTCTGCATCTTTACATCACCGTGCAATCCGGCCAAACGTGGACCACGCACCATTTCATTTCTGAATATCGCTGCCTGCTGCGCGAAGAACTCTCGACAGCATTGCAATCGGCAGGCTTCCGCGAAATACAATGGTTGGATAATGCTGAGAGCGGTTATTATCAGCCGCTCGTCGTGGCAAGATGGCGCGGATAATCAGGGAGCATCATGCAAAGAGAATTTCCATCCTCGCCGCTCGTCGGCGTAGGCGCGGTGATCGTCGATGAGGCCGACCGTGTGCTGCTCATCTGCCGCGGGCGCGAGCCGCTCAAAGGCCATTGGTCGCTCCCCGGAGGCCTGCTGGAGCTGGGCGAATCTCTCACCGACGGAGTGAAGCGAGAGGTCCGCGAAGAGACAGGCCTGGCCGTCGAGCCGCTCGAATTGATCGAACTCATCGACAAAATTCACCGCGAAGGCGAGCGCGTCCGCTACCATTATGTGATTGCGGATTATCTCTGCCGCGTAACCGGCGGCGCGTTGCAGGCCGCATCCGACGCCGACGCCGCGCGCTGGGTCGAGCGCGCCGAGTGGAACTCGCACAGTGCGCTCCTGCTCGACCCCATCACGGTGCGCGTGATCGAAGCCGGATGGCAGAGTGCGCAAGCGCGGAAAGGGAAAGATCAATGAACTGGATGAAGAAAGGGATGATGGTTGCAGGACTGCTGACTCTGGCGGGCGGGCTGGTTGTCTGGATGCGCCCGGTCGCAGCCTCCAGAGATGCCCTCTACCTGCAAGAGTTCCTCACCGGCGTAGAGAGCCGCACCATTCAGGTCGCTGGCCATCGCGTGCATTACGAAGCGCGCGGTCCCGCCGCAGGGCCGGTCGTGGTGCTGGTGCATGGACTGGGCGGCAGCGCCGAGGACTGGCGCGATCTGGCTCCCTGGCTGGTCAAGGCCGGTTACCGCGTGTACACGCCCGACCTGCCCGGCTTTGGCCGCAGTGAGCAGCCCACCGATTTCTCGTATTCCGTTCACGATCAGGCGGAGATCGTAACCGGCTTCTTGGATGCGCTCGATCTGAAGCAGGTCGATCTGGGCGGCTGGTCGATGGGCGGCGGCGTCGTGCAGCACGTGGCGTTGAATCATCCGGAGCGGGTGCGCCGGCTGATTCTCTTCGATGCCATCGGCCTCTCCTTCAAGCCTGCCTGGAATGTCCGGCTCTTTGCGCCCCAAACGCCCGCAGAGATCGATCAACTGGAGGCGCTGCTGATGCCCAACCCGCCCCGCGTGCCAGCTTTCGTCGCGCGCGACGTGCTGCGCGTCTCTCGCCAGGATGCATGGATCATCAACCGCGCGCTGGACTCAATGCTCACTGGCCAGGACGCCACCGACAGCCGCCTGCCGCAGCTCAAAATGCCCGTGCTGCTGGTCTGGGGATCGGTGGATCAAATCACGCCGCTCGGCCTGGGCAAGAGGATGCACGAACTGATTCCGCAATCGCAACTGGAGGTCATTGATGGTTGCGGCCATCTGGCGCCGGTGCAGTGCTCTCAGCAGATAGGACCCAAGCTCGTCGCCTTCCTGC
Source organism: uncultured Occallatibacter sp. (assembly GCA_964644105.1). Lineage (GTDB taxonomy): Bacteria > Acidobacteriota > Terriglobia > Terriglobales > Acidobacteriaceae > Telmatobacter. The sequence continues at coordinate 12,812 of CAZXVX010000015.1, forward strand.
GGTGATAGCACCTGCTCCACGGGCACTGCGGAACATCTATTTGATCGATACATTCGTTCTATGGGCGCACGGAGTTTTGGTCTGACTCAAACACCCGCGCCGTAGGCGCAATGGTTATTAGCCCCGTGTTTCAACGCGGGGTTGGCACATCCAACCATCCTACGGAGTCCCGTAGGGACGGCGCACTAGAACGGAATCCGTTCGTCGCGCCCTTCAAACAACGCTTGAATTTCATCCGGTAGCGGCGCATCGAAATCTTCTGCGATCCAGCCTTTGCCTTTTAGTGCGCCAAGAGAGGCCATACGTTTCTCACGATCAGTGCGGGCACCGAGACGCGCAAAACTCTCAATTAGCTCCACGGTGAGCTGCGGTATTAGACCGCGATTGGCAGTGTCCCAGTTGATTTCATCATGTAGATCAAAAAGGAGTTGCACATCATTAATTTCGCTTCTGTTTTGCCAAATAATCCCTTCAAGATAGGTTGTCGCAGCCCATGGATTCCGTTCGCCAGCAATCACCTCACGGGCAATTTGCCGTGTCAGAATTAATTTCGTATCTGTCTCCGATATTGGATAAGGTGCTGCGATTTCGGAAAACATCTTGTCAACCAATTCCTTGACATCGGCAGTGCTTGGGGCTGGATTTTCGCCTGCCAAGCGCCTGAGCGACGGAGAGTCAAAACCTGCTTCAAGCAGATCGGCAGCAAGTGAAGGCATATCCTCACCGCGCAAGTCGCCTAAAATCCATTGTGCCGCAAGGATTTTTGGCGTGAGCCGCGGCTCAGGCTTTGGAACGTCAGGGAACTTGTCGGCGCACGAAATTGGAAGATCCGTGTAAAGACAGGAGAAATCCTGTTGCTTTATGATATTGAACGATGCCAGAAACCTTTTAAGCACGGACCCTCCTCTTGACCTCATTATCGACTGAAAACCTGCCATGCGTGGCAAAAAAATCGCGGAAAGAAGACCTCTTCCCGCGATTGTTAATCTCTTAATTTGAAGGTCAGCGCGTCTACCACCCCAAAACGTACGCAAAGACCAGCGGCGCCACAATCGACGCATCCGACTCGATAATGAACTTCGGCGTCGTCTCGGCCAGCTTGCCCCAGGTGATCTTCTCGTTCGGCACAGCGCCGGAGTACGACCCATAGCTGGTGGTCGAATCCGAAATCTGGCAGAAGTACGCCCACAGCGGCACGTGCGGGCGCTGCAAATCCTGATGCAGCATCGGCACCACGCAGATGGGAAAGTCGCCTGAGATGCCGCCGGCAATCTGGAAGAAGCCAAGCGGCGTTTCGGCGGTCGTCTTGGTGTACCACTCAGCCAGCTCCATCATGTACTCGATGCCGGTGCGCACCGTATGCACGTTCTTCACGTCGCCGGTGATGCAGTGGCCGGCGAACATATTGCCCAGCGTCGAATCTTCCCAGCCAGGCACAAAGATCGGCAGGTTCTTTTCCGCCGCCGCCAGCAACCAACTATTCTTAGGATCAATCTGATACGACGCCCTCAAGTCGCCGGAGAGCAGAATCTTGTACATGAACTGATGCGGGAAGTAGCGCTCGCCGGCCTGGTCGGCGCGCACCCACTCCTTCAGCACCTCGTTCTCAATGCGCCGCATCGCCTCCATCTCCGGGATGCAGGTATCGGTCACGCGGTTCATGTGCCGCGCCAGCAGCTTGGCCTCGTCGGCCGGGGTCAAATCGCGGTAGCCGGGAACGCGCTCGTAAAAATCATGCGCGACAAGGTTGAAGACATCCTCCTCCAGATTCGCGCCCGTGCAGCAGATGCCGTGAATCTTGTCCTGGCGGATCATCTCCGCGAGCGACAGGCCCAGTTCCGCGGTGCTCATCGCTCCGCCCATGGTGACAAACATCTTGCCGCCCGAGGCCAGCAGCGCGTTATAGGCTTCCGCGGCGTCCACCAGCGCGGCGGCGTTGAAGTGGCGATAATGGTGCTTGATAAACTCTGAAATCGGCGGCATGTCTTGGTTTTTTCTCCTCTATCCAACCTACCACAAGCGTTTTGACTGAAGTCAAAAACACACTAGCTTTGCAATATTCGCCCACCGGCCTTCGCAGACCGGCACAAGGATGAAATCTCTGAATGCCATGTTGCCGCTAACTCGCTAACTTGCCATCTCCGCGAAGCGAACGCTAACTTGCTGAATTGATTACCTGAATCTTATGCCATTTTGCGGAAATAATGTAAGGCTTTTGCCGCCGGATGAATGATCTCCTAAGCTCCCATTTTCGCGCGCCGCGGCTTTGACGCAAATCCATCGCCCCGCTCAGTTAAAATGCAAGAGGAGATTCAGGCGGGCAATTCATGATCAACGGAAAGCGCATCGCGGTTGTCATGCCGGCCTACAACGCCGAAAAGACTCTAGAGCAGACCGTCCGGGAACTCTCCGACGTGGTGGATATCCGCATCCTGGTGGACGATTGCAGCAGCGACCATACCACCGCGCTGGCCAAAAAGCTGGGCGTGCTCACCTTTGTTCACAACGCGAATTACGGCTACGGGCGCAATCAGCAGACCTGCTACCGCGAAGCTCTGGCCGCCGGCGCTGACATCGTCGTCATGGTCCATCCCGATTACCAATACACGCCAACCCTGGTTCCGGCCATCGCCGGCATGGTGGCCAGCGGAAACTATGACATGGCTCTCGGCTCCCGCATTTTGGGCGCGGGCGCCCTCAAGGGCGGCATGCCGCTCTATAAATACATCGCCAACCGCGTCCTTACCGCAATTGAAAACATTCTTCTCGGCATTAAACTCTCGGAGTATCACACCGGCTTCCGCGCCTTTTCCCGCCATTTGCTGGAAACTCTGCCGCTGAATGAAAACTCCGACGACTTTGTCTTCGACAACCAGATGATTGCCCAGGCCGTAATCTTCGGCTTCCGCATCGGCGAGATCTCCTGCCCCACGCGTTACTTTGCAGAGGCTTCTTCCATCAACTTCCGCCGCAGCGTCCACTACGGCATGGGAGTCCTAAGCACCTCTGCTGCTTTTGTCGCGCATAAAGCAGGACTCATTCATGCTCCTATCTTCAGTCCAAAAAAGTTGAAGGTGATCGCGCCCTATTACTCAAGCTCTGCACCGGATTCCGAATCTTCCGCGGAAGAAAAGCGCACAGAAGACCAAAGGTCCTGAGAGGAAGCTGCCGTCCACCGGGAGGTCAGCTCAGCCGATGGTTGTTTCGCGGAACGGCAAAGCCGATCTGTGAATCCAGCCTATCCATCCCCATACCGCTTCAGTGAAAAAATATCCTGCTCCATCCTCCACTTATTGACCTCCGCTCTTCGAATCTATCGTCCAACTATGTGAGAATCTAATCAGGAGAACAATTTATTGAGCACCTCTATCCGCAACCGGCTGCGGACTGTGCCAGTCTTAGCGTGGATGGTGCTGATTGCTTTGCTCCTCCGACTGGCCGTTATTCCGTTCAACAATATCGAGGGGTTGATGGACCCCGGCCACCTTCGCTGCTGGGAGCAGGGAAACGTGGCGCGCGCTCTGGTGGCTGGCCAAGGCTTCGGCAGCCCCTTCTATTCCACCCAGCCTTCGGCCATCATGCCGCCGGTCTTTCCGCTCATTGTCGCCGTATTCTTCCGCCTCTTCGGCATTCACACTTTGGCCTCGATCTTTGCCACGCATGCCTTCAACTGCCTGATCTCCGCGCTGGCCTGCATCCCGGTCTCTCTGCTGGCAGGGCGCAGCTTTGGCCCGCGCGCGGCCCTGTGGGCTGGCTGGGGTTGGGTCTTTTCTCCCTATGGCATTTACTTCGCCGCCGACTGGGCCTGGTCCACCCACCTGCTGCTCTTCTGCCTGCTCTGGTTGCTCTATCTGGCGCAGGATATGGAGCGTTCCCCGCGACTCTGGCTCTGGGCCGGCTTTGGCCTGCTGGCCGGCTTCGCCGCGCTCACCGAGCCGTCCATCCTGATCGTGGTTCCATTCCTGCTATTGCTGGCCGCCTTCCGGCTGGCGCGCGCCGGAAAGCCCTGGCTGCTGCCCGGTCTCGTCGCCTCGCTCACTTTGGCCGCGGCCATCTCGCCCTGGATGATTCGCAATGCATTGCTCTTCCATCGCTTCATTCCCATGCGCGATAGCATGGGCCTGGAGATGTGGATGGGCAACAACGGCAAGTCTCTCCATTGGACCAACGACGAACAGCACCCCCTGCACGATGCCTCCGAGCTGGCCGAGTACCAGGCCGGCGAATTGCAATACATGGATCACAAAGCCGCCCAGGCCAGCGCCTATATCCACGCCCACCCCGGCTGGTATGCATGGATGTGCGCCCGCCGCGCCGTCTATCTCTGGACGGGATACTGGAGCTTTGATTCGCGCTATCTGGCCATGGAACCCACCGACCCGCCGAACATCTTTTTCGCCTCCAGCATGACGCTGCTCGGCCTTGTCGGCCTCTACCGGGCGCGGCGCGCCCACCCAGGCGAGGTGCTCCGCTATGCCGGAGTTCTATTCCTTTTTCCGGTGATGTACTACTTCGCCCACCCCGAGCCCTACCATATGCGCCCGCTCGATCCGCTGCTGATCATTCTCGGCTGCTACGCCATCCTGAGCCTGCGCGGGCGAGTGAAAGTGGCTGCGCTCGAAGCTGCCGCAGCCAGTAGCGTGGTCAGTGTGGAAGTGTAGGGGCGCAGCCAAAGTGCAGCGCCGGCTTCATTGCCGGCAAGGCGTGAGCCTCATGGTCCACGCCGCTCTCTATGCCAATAGGAAATATTCTCAACATCCGCGCCGTAGACGCGAATCTCCACAAAACTCCATAAGAATGAATATGTACTTCACCCCTGCCGATAGATCTGCCGCACCACGCCAAAGACCGGCCGTTCACTGCGCACCGGACGCTTCAGCGAGGCGCGCACCTCAGCCACGCTCAGATCCAGCTCGGCCATCGTCCGGCTCAGCGTGTTGCGGTGCATCCCCATCTCTTCGGCGGCTTTGCACTGGTTGCCCCGGTGGGCCAGCAACACCTCGCGCAGATACTGCTTCTTGAACTCCCGAACGGCGTCCTCGTAGCGGATGCCGCTGGAGTGCATTTGAGTAACTAAGCTATCCAATTCTCGTCTCACGTTCACCTCGTACTCAATTAATTCTATCGCCTTGTTTGCCTGCCCAAACCCAAAATCACGCCCCGCCGCTCTTGGGATGCATCCACTGCGGAGTCTCATCCTCCAGAATGCTCAACCCGTGGCGAATACGCTCTCCCAAATCATCCGGACTCATGCGCGCCGTCAAGTGACAGGCTCCAAAAAACAGCCGCGGCAGCCGCGCCTCCTCGATCCAGCGAACACGCGGATAAAATGCCAGCGTCACCAGAATCGCCACCATCACGAACAGCGAGCCCTGCACAAACCCGAAGACGCCGCCCGCCAGCTTGTCCAGGCAGCCCAGCCCCGCCGCATGCGCCCCTTTGGATAGAAACTTGCCCGCCAAACTGAATACGCCCATCACAAAAAACGCAATCAGCAAAAACGCTATCGTATCGGCAGCCGCTTCAAAGCGCACCGAAAACATGATCAACTTCCCTAATGCGCCATAATTCCACGCGGCCAGCGCCAGCCCCGCCACCAATCCGCTCAAGGAACAAAACGAACGAAGAAAGCCATGCCGCAAACCATCCAGAATGGTCAGCACAACGACCAGCACAATCACCCAGTCCACCCACACCATACCGCGCCTCATCCACGACTTACAATTTCAACTCCCGCCCCGTCAAGCGCTGATAAGCCTCCAGATACTTGGCTTGGGTGCACTCGACCACTTCGTCCGGAAGCCCTGGGGCAGGCGCCTGCTTATTCCAGTGGATTGTTTCAAGATAATCCCGCACGAACTGTTTGTCGAATGAGGGCTGCGCGCCGCCCGGTTTCCAGGCCGCCGCCTCCCAAAAACGCGAGGAATCCGGGGTAAGAACCTCATCGGCCAAAATGATTCCCTCGGCCGTCCGGCCAAACTCGAACTTGGTGTCGGCCAGGATAAGCCCGCGCGCTTCAGCGTGTTCCGCGGCCCGATGATAGACGGCCAGGGTCAGCCGTTTCAGCTCCGCTGCGTCCGCCTCGCCGATAGCCGCCACCGTGGCTGCATAAGAAATGTTCTCGTCATGCGTGCCCGCCTCGCCCTTGGTGGACGGCGTATAGAGCGCCTCGGGCAGCCGCGAACCGTCCAGCAAACCCTCCGGCAGCGGAATCCCGCAGACCGACCGGCTCGCTTTATATTCCTTCCAGCCCGAACCGGTCAGATACCCGCGCACCACGCACTCCACGGGGAACATTGCGGCCCGCTTCACCAGCATCGAGCGGCCTTCCAGTTGTTCGGCGTAGGGCTGCAACGAGGCCGGGTACTCACTGACCTCGGCGGTAATCAGGTGATTGGGAACCAGTTCCTTGAGCAGGTCAAACCAGAAGAGAGAGATCTGTGTCAGTACCTTGCCCTTGCCCGGAATTCCGGTGGCCAGCACATGGTCAAAGGCGGAGATGCGGTCGGTAGCTACCAGCAGAAGCGCGTCGCCCACCTCATACAGATCGCGCACCTTGCCGCGCCCCAGCAGGGGTGTAGCACCTAGATTCGTAGTCAAAAGAACTGCCATGCGGAGTTAACCCTCGGAGGGAGCTGAACTTCGATTCTCAAAGCCCCGGCGCTCTTTGTCAACCCTTCTCTTGCCGCCACCTAGAGAATACGCCGCTTGTCTCATAGTGTGAAACTTTTTATGCTGGCGTATAAAGAAAACAGGATGTATTCGCCCAAAATGATGAGTATTTGAGAAATATCTAGTGCGGGGCCAGAAATTTCACAGCACTGTGATGACCATCACGGAATGGCCCTATTCAGATGAGAGACACTCCATTTGTCAACATGGCTTGGGAAGTGAGTAAAAATGCTTCCTTTGAGCCGGGAGACACGAAGTAGCCGTGGAAAGGGGAAGCCGCTGCTAGCTTCGTTTGTGCAGGGATCGCCAGTAGCCGTGTACTACCGACCTCCAGTGCCGGCTACTGGTTCCCAACTATTCTCTTGTGAACCACAAGCGCCTCCGAAGAGACGACCTCCTTCGGGGGTGTATTTTTGCCTGTTTTCAGGGAATCGCTGTCATCCTGTACGACCGGAACGAAGCCCTTTCACACGCTGTCATCCTGAGCGACCGGAGCGAACCAGGGTTCCCAGCGACGGGTCTTTGTCGCTGGGGTGAGGAGCGAAGGGAGTCGAAGGACCCGCGGTTGCTTCACTCGCGTGAACGAATACAGCCAACCAGCCTCACCACTCCCGCCGCACGCCAAAAACGTCCAGCAGAGGATCATTGCTCAACAGCGGGATATTCTCATGGATTGACTGCGCCGCCAGCATCCGGTCAAAGTGATCTTTGTGAGCGCCCGGCAAAACTCCTGCTCGCTGCGCGTGTTCCGGTGTGATGGGTAGCAGCAAATATCCCGCCGCAGTGACTTCGGAGACAAAGTTTACCGCCAAATCCTGCGCGAGATCCAGCCTTCCCAGTCGGTACTTAGTCGCAACTTCCCACGCAGAAGCAGCGGAAACGATGATTTCGTTGTTACGAGATTGAATCAGGCGACGAGCACGTGCCGTAGGCGTAGTGGTGTGCGGACAACGCCAGCTAGCCAGCGCCGTAGGCGCAATGGTGAGCGAACAACGCCAGCTAGCCAGCGCCGTAGGCGCAATGGTGAGCGAACAACGCCAGCTAGCCAGCGCCGTAGGCGCAATGGTTATTAGCCCCGCGTTTCAACGCGGGGTGAGCGTAACCAACAATACCTCCGGAGTCCCGTAGGGACGGTGCAAAGGCGTAAAAGCATATTCATGCGATTGCCCTGGATTCGAGTCTTGATCCATCTTCCAGCGGCAACCGGTGATATACTCTCGCCATCAAGAACGCGAAATTGAAATCCAGCTTCGCATGAGTTCCCCCTTGAACTCTCGATAAAACGGATCAGGAGGTCCCTCGATGAAATCGCCTATCCTCTTGCGAAAAACCAACTTCAATCGCAGATGCTTCAGCCATTGCGCGACGCCCCTGGCCATTCTTCTTCTCGCCATGCCGGTGGCCGCCCAGACCCCAATCGCCCAAAACACTCAGGACACAGTTGGCCAATCCCAGGTGTCAGCCGGCGCGCAGCAAATTGCAGCCTCGACCTCGACTCCATCGCCAACAGAGATCTCCGCGCCGGAGGCCGCGCAGTTGAAAGCCAGCCCGGCGGATCAGCAGACAATCCCGTTTCTCGCCCTCGCAGCGGGGCAGGATGCCAACCAGAGTTCGACTCAAAACGCGCCCACAGTTGCTCCCGCAAAAGCCGCGGCAAAAAAGACAAAGTCTTCCCATCATGCGCTGGCCGTCACCTTGACCGTTATGGGAACAGTGGCGCTCGTTGGAGGCGCAGTCCTCTATGCCGGTGAGCGTTCAGCTTGGGTATGTAGTGGTCCCGGCAACAGTAGCGGCTGCAATACAGCCAAGGACTCCGGATTGGCCTTGATGCCGATTGGCGCTGGCATTGCGGCAACGGGGCTTTATCTTCAATTTCACTTCTAAGAATTGAACACTCGCCCAGGATGACAGAGGATTCAATGAACTCGCGGCAACAGAAAGCCTCCAGCTAAAAGCGAATCGCTGATAGCTGAAGGCTGACAACTGAGAACTGACAACTGAAAACTGACAACTGAAAACTACCGGCTCTTCGCCACTTCCTCCACCGTCACCGGATCAAGGAAGGGCATCGCTGCGCGCAGCTCTTTGCCGACAATCTCCACCGGGTGCTTGGCTTCGGCTTCGCGGAAGGCCATGAACTCCTTGCGGCCGGAGTTCTGGTCGGCGAGGAAGCGCTTGGCAAAGCTGCCGTCCTGAATCTCGTGCAGAATCGCTTTCATCGCTTTGCGGCTCTCGTCGTTGATCACGCGCGGCCCAGAGACGTAATCGCCCCACTCGGCGGTGTCCGAGATCGAGTAGCGCATGTAAGCAAGGCCGCCGCGATAGATCAGATCGACAATCAGCTTGAGTTCGTGCAGGCACTCGAAGTAGGCGCTCTCCGGCTGATAACCGGCCTCGACCAGCGTCTCAAAGCCCGCCTTGATCAGCGCGCTCACGCCGCCGCAGAGCACCGCCTGCTCGCCAAAGAGATCGGTCTCGGTCTCTTCCTTGAAGGTCGTCTCCAGCACGCCTGCGCGCGTGCCGCCGATGCCCTTCAGGTAGCTGAGATTGAGCGCATGAGCCGTACCGGTAGCGTCCTGGTGAATGGCGATCAGGCAGGGCACGCCGCCGCCTTCCGTGAAGACCTCGCGCACGCGATGGCCGGGCGACTTGGGCGCGGCCATGCCCACGTCCACACCTTCCGGCGGAACGATCGTCTTGTAATGAATGTTGAAGCCATGCGCAAAGAGCAGCAGCTTGCCCGCCGCGAGGTTCGGCCCGATCTCCTCGGCATACAGCTTGGCCGCCGTTTGATCCGGAACCAGCACCATCACCACGTCGGCCCACTTGGTGGCCTCGGCAACGGTAGTCACTTCCAGGCCGGCCTTCTGCGCCTTGGCAATGGACTTGGAGTTGGGCGCCAGACCGACCTTGACGTGAACGCCGGAGTCCTTGAGGTTAAGTGCGTGGGCATGACCCTGCGAACCGTAGCCGATGATGGCTACTTTCTTGGATTGAATCAGGGATAGATCGGCATCTTGATCGTAATACGTCTTCGCCATGTTTTCCTTCGCTTTCGTGGTTAAATTTGTCTCAAATCCGTTCTGAACAGCTTGATGCTTTGAAGGGTACGGGCTTCAGCTTGAAGGTACGGGCTTCAGCTTGAAGGTACGGGCTTCAGCTTGAAGGGTACGGGCTTCAGCCCGTACATTCAATCAGCAAAATCAACCGGGCTTTAGCCCCTGAGGGAACCAACATCGGGCACCTCCAATCAACTACGTCAACTCGGCCAAACCCTCTTCCACTTCGGAAGGCTCATCCACGCCAACGTTCAGGGCCTTCAGCACGCCACTGGTGTGATGGCCGCGACGCATGGTCAGCTTGCCGCTGCGGCAGATTTCAAGAATGCGTCCCTCGCCTTCGTTGAGCACCTGGATCAGTCCTTCAATCTTGCTTTCGACGCCGGTCATCTCGATAATCATTGACTCCGGCGCCAGGTCCACAATGCGCGCGCGGAAGACTTCAACCAGCTCGAAGATTTGCGACCGGTTGCGCGGCGTGGCAGCCACCTTGATCAGCGCCAGCTCGCGCGTCACGCTCGGCGCCTGCGCAATGTCGTCCACATTCACGACATTCTCCAGTTTATACAAACTGGCCTGGATGCGGTGCCCTGCCTCGGCCGATGCCTCCGCCACAACGGTCATGCGCGACAACCCAGCCTGCTCGCTGGTTCCCACCGTCAGCGATTTGATGTTGATGTTCAAGCGACGGAAGAGCGAAGCCACGCGTGTCAGCACGCCCGGCAAATCTTCCACGTAAGCTACGAATGTGTGCAGCATAATTCAGCCTCTAGCTTCTAGCTCTCAACTCTCAACTTTTAGCTCTCAGCCGTACGGAAACAAAAGGCTGAAGGCTGAAAGCTGATGGCTGAAAGCTGGTTCTTAGGATTCTTCCAGTGGATCTTTGCCGCCCGGCCGACGGATCATCTCATGCAGTGCGCTTCCGGCGGAGACCATCGGGTAAACTGAATCTTCCTTCTCAACCTTGAAGTTCAGCAGGAAGGCGCCCTTCGCGCTGCGCGCCGTGTTGACAGCTTCTTCCACCTCGCCGCGCGTACTCACGGTGAGTCCGGCAATGCCATGCGCGTCAGCCAGCTTCACAAAATCAGGCGAAACCATGGGCGTGGATTCATAGTTGCGCTCATAGAAGAACTCCTGCCACTGCCGCACCATCCCCAGGTAACCGTTGTTGATCACAGCGACATTGATCTTGATCCCTTCCTGCACTATCGTCGCAAGCTCAGCCGCGGTCATCTGGAAGCCGCCATCGCCAACAACCACCCAAACCTCTTTGTCGGGGCATGCAGTCTTTGCGCCAATCGCTGCGGGCAGCGCAAAACCCATCGTACCCAACCCGCCGGAGGTGATCAGCGAGCGCGGCGTCTCGTGGTGGTAGTACTGAGCCTCCCACATCTGATGCTGACCCACATCGGTCACCACAATGGCCTTGCCGCCGGTGATGCGCCAGATGTCGTGAATCACGTGCGCCGCGTAAAGGTGGCCGGAGTCGGGCAGGTTCTTGATGTCACGCACTGCTGAATCGCCCTTGAAGCCGTCGATGGTTTTGAGCCACGCCGAGCCGTCGCGGCTGCCAACCTGCGGCAGCAAGCCCTCAAGCACCTCGCGCAGATCGCCGATCAAACCCACATCCACCTTGATGATCTTGTTCACTTCGGCTGGGTCCACTTCAATATGAATCTTCTTGGCCTTTTGCGCGTAAGTCGAAACCGTTCCCGTCACGCGATCGTCAAAGCGCATGCCGCAGGCGATCAGCAGATCGGCATCCTGAATTGCGTGATTGACCCACGACTCACCGTGCATGCCCATCATGCCCAGATTCAGCGGATGCGAAGCCGGAAAAGCGCCCAGCCCCAGCAGCGTCAGCGCCACCGGAGTTTGCGTGCGCTCGGCCAGCGCCCGCACCTGTTCCTCCGCGCCGGATTCGATAATGCCGTGACCCGCCAGAATCACCGGACGCTTCGCGTTGCGAATCAACTCCGCCGCCTGCGCCAGACCGCTCGCTTCCACCTTGCGCATCGGATGAATGCGATGCGGCTTTGGCTTGGCCGCTTCAAAGTCGAAGATCGCCGTGCCCTGCTGCGCGTCTTTCGTAATATCAACCAGCACCGGACCAGGCCGCGCCGACTTGGCAATCTGAAAGGCCAAACGCAGCGCGGGCGCAATATCCTCGGTGCGGTTGACAAGGATATTGTGCTTGGTCACCGGCAGCGTGATGCCGGTAATATCCACTTCCTGAAATGCATCGCTGCCCAGAACTTTGCTCGATACATTGCCCGTGATGCAGACAATCGGAATCGAATCCAGCATCGCCGTGGCAATGCCGGTAACCAGATTCGTCGCGCCGGGACCGCTCGTTGCAATCGCCACGCCCACCTTGCCCGATGCTCGCGAGTAGCCGTCGGCCATGTGTGCCGCGCCCTGCTCATGCCGCACCAGCGTATGGTGAATGGGGAAGTTGCGCAGAGCATCATAAACAGGCAGTATGGCGCCGCCCGGATAGCCGAAGACGTCCGTGACGCCCTCGCCCACCAGCGTGGCCCAGACAATCTCCGCGCCAGTCAGGCGCGCGGGCGGTTGATTCAGTGCTTGCGACTCATTTCCCATGAGGATCTCCTTTGTGAGCTTTAAAACATTCTTAAGCGGTCTTCGCGTGATTAGCGGTGTTAGCGGAGTTAGCGTGGTTAGCGGAGTTAGGAACTACAATGGCTAACTCCGCGAACACCGCTAACTCCGCTTTTACTTCGCCTTCAACCATCCAGCCTGATCGTGCTTCGCTTCAAACGCATCGAGCGCCGCCGCGTGCCGCAACGTGAGTCCAATGTCGTCCAGTCCTTCAATCAAGCAGAACTTGCGGAAGGCATCCACCTCGAAGCTCGCCTTGAAGCCAAGGCTGTCGGTGACGGTCTGCTCCTCGAGCGAAACAGTCAACTGATAATGCGCAATCGTCTTTGCGTTCGTCATCAGCGTGTTGACTTGTTCTTCACTCAAGCGAACTAAAACAATTCCGTTCTTGCCCGCGTTCGAAAAGAAAATATCAGCAAACGATGGCGCAATCACCACGCGAAAGCCAAAGTTTTCGAGAGCCCACGCGGCGTGTTCGCGGCTCGATCCGCAGGCGAAGTTCTTGCCCGCAATCAGAATGCGCGCGCCCTTGTAGCGCGGATCGTTCAGCACAAAGGCAGCATCAGGTTCGCCCACTGCGTTGTTGCGCCAATCATAAAACAGAAAGTCGCCGTAGCCGGTGCGCTCAATGCGCTTCAAAAACTGCTTGGGAATAATCTGGTCGGTGTCCACATTCGCGCGGTCGAGCGGCGCGGCCAGTGAAGTGAGTGTGGTGAACTTTTCCATTATGCCTTTACCTCCCAGTTCCTGATGTCCACAAAATGCCCTGCAATCGCGGCTGCCGCGGCCATCTCCGGCGAAACCAGATGTGTGCGTCCGCCGCGTCCCTGGCGGCCTTCAAAGTTGCGATTGCTCGTCGATGCGCAGCGCTCTCCGGGTTGCAGAATGTCGGGGTTCATCGCCAAACACATCGAGCAGCCGGGTTCGCGCCATTCAAATCCTGCAGCGCGAAAGATGCGGTCCAAGCCCTCTTTCTCGGCCTGCGCCTTCACGGCCTGTGAGCCGGGAACCACCATCGCGCTGACGTGCGTGCTGACCTTGTAACCCGCTGCAATCTTTGCCGCGGCGCGCATATCTTCAATGCGTCCGTTGGTGCAGGAGCCAATGAATACGCGGTCAATGGCAACCTCTTGCAACGGAGTTCCAGCCTTCAGATTCATGTATTCGAGCGCGCGCTCCAAGCCTTTGCGCCCTTGTTCGGTTGGCGCGGAGGCCGGATCAGGCACGGTGGCCGTGACCGGCGCGACCATGCCGGGGCTGGTTCCCCAACTCACATACGGCACTAGCGTTGACGCATCAATCGTCAGTTCGCGATCAAACTCTGCGCCCTCATCACTGACCAATTTGCTCCACTCAGCGACTGCTTCCTCCCACGCCGCACCCTTCGGAGAATGGCGCAAACCCTTAAGGTAAGCAAAAGTTACATTGTCAGGAGCGACCATTCCAGCCCTTGCGCCGGCCTCGATGCTCATATTGCAGACCGTCATGCGGCCTTCCATCGAGAGCGCGCGGATCGCCGAACCGGCGTACTCAATCACGTAGCCCGTCGCGCCGTCCGTCCCGATCTGCCCGATGATGGCCAGGATCATATCCTTCGCGGTTACGCCCTTGGGCAGTTCTCCTTCGACGGCAATGCGAAACGTCTTGGGCTTCGACTGCGGCAGCGTCTGCGTGGCCAGCACGTGCTCCACTTCGCTGGTGCCGATTCCAAAAGCCAGCGCGCCGAAGGCCCCATGCGTCGCCGTGTGCGAGTCGCCGCAGACAATCGTCATCCCCGGCTTGGTCAGTCCAAGTTCGGGTCCGATGATGTGAACCACGCCCTGATCCGGCGAATCCACGCCATACAACTCTATGCCAAATTCGGCGCAGTTCTTGTTCAGCGTGGAGATTTGTTTGGCAGCAATCTCATCGACAATGTTGAGCCGCCCCGCAATCGTCGTCGGCACATTGTGATCGACCGTCGCTATACAGCGATCCGGCCTGCGCACCGTGCGCCCCGCCAGTCGCAGCCCTTCAAAGGCTTGCGGCGAGGTAACCTCGTGCAGCAATTGCAGGTCGATGTAGAGCACCGTTGGCTCGCCCTGCGGCTCAACCACTACGTGCTTCTCCCAGACCTTTTCAAACAATGTTTTTGCGTCGGTGCTCATTTTCGTTGATCCCATCACTCCAGCGGTTATCATTCGTTTTCACAATTCAGCGACGAAGGTCTGTCGCTAGAAACTTGGCAGCTGAATCGGTTGATTTGAAAATTATATCGGTTGCATTCCCATGAACAAATAGTCCATCGGCCAATTCGGAACTATTCCGTGATGACGTACCAGAGTAGCGAGCTGCGCATAGTGGCGAATTGAATGCATCAGCAAATGCACCAAAACCACTCGCCGAGAGGCCCGCATTGTTCCGCTGCTTCGTGTCGTGAATTCAATGTTCTCCTCCCATTGAAATTCGTCTCTACCTAAAACAATCCGCAAAAGCTCCATCGCTCGATCGTGAGTCGAATACAATTCTTCTCCCGAACTGAATCCAATCTCGTCATAGGAGGATTCCTTCATTCCATTCAAGCGTTGAGCGTAACGCAACTCGACTGCAACGATATGTTGCAGCAACCCGGCGACTGAACTTGTTTCTCGCACATCGCAAGGTTGGGAGAGCATCTCTGGATGTTCACAAACTAGATTCCGCCATCCAGTAGAAGTCTGCTCCACCCAAGCGAGCAATTCCATGCCCGACAAAGCTGTCATCATCACCTCACCGTCTCCCGCGGCCTCGTTCTTCAAGCACTTCCGTCAATCGAAGTTCAACGTGAAAAAAATCAAGTGTCCCACCCTTGCAGCGTTTTGTATTTGCGGCCAGGGTGGGAAACCACAACCCTACTTCAACAGTTCCTTCACTGTCTCGCGCACCTTCGCGCCGATCTCGCGCGTTCCGAGCACGGTCAATCCTTCGGGGTTGGTGCGCGCCAGATCCTGTGTGCGGAAGCCGGCTTCAAGTACCTTGCGCACTGCCTTCACAATTGCGTCAGCCTCGGCATCCAGCCCGAAGGCGTGGCGCAGCATCATCGCGCCGGTCAAAATCGTGGCCAGCGGATTGGCGATGTTCTTGTTGGCGTGCTTGGGCGCGGAGCCGTGCGCCGGCTCATACAGTCCAATCTTGCCGCCAATGGTCCCCGAGGGCAGCATGCCCAGTGAGCCGGTAATCACCGACGCCTCATCGGTAAGAATGTCGCCGAAGGTGTTCTCCGTGACCACCACATCGAAGTCGCGCGGACGCTTCATCAAGTGCATCGACATCGCGTCAACAAATTGGTGCTCCAACTCGACATCGGGAAATTCCTTCGCAACCTCAATCACCGTGTCGCGCCACAACTGCGAAACTTCAAGCACATTGGCCTTGTCCACGCTGCACAATTTCTTGCGCCGCTTCTGCGCCAGTTGAAACGACGTCCGAGCCACGCGCTCCACTTCGCCGCGGGTATAGATCATCGTGTTCAGGCCCACGCCCTTTTCCTTGTCCCAGCCGCGCGGCTTGCCATAATAGAGGCCGCCCAGCAGCTCGCGAACAAACATGATGTCCGTTCCGTCAATGATCTCCGGCCGCAAAGGACTGTTAACCGTCAACTCCTTGAAGGCGAAGACCGGGCGTAGATTGGCAAAGCCGCCCAGATGCGCGCGTAATCCCAGCAGGCCAGCCTCAGGCCGTGTGCTCGCGGGTAGTGCGTTGAATTTATCGTCCCCCACCGCGCCCAAAAACACCGCTTCGGAATCCAGCGCCGCGGCAATGGTGTCGGCTGGAAGTGGCGTCCCATCCTGCTCAATCGCCACGCCGCCGATGCGCTTGTAATCCAACTCCAGCGTGTGGCCGCCAGCCTGCGTCGCCTCTTGCAACACTCCAATAGCTTCTGCCGTGATTTCGGGGCCGATGCCGTCCCCAGGGGTGACGAGAACTTTCAACTTCATTCCAAATTTCTCCTTTACTTCGATTGTAGAAGGTTTTCCCGTATGCCTGCCACCTCAATGAAATAGCGGCAAAATTATTCCAGTTCTGAGACGGGTTCCCGGCGTTTGTCGCGCACCGAATCCGGCAGCAATCCGACCAGATCAAAGTCGTAGATGTTCTTCTTGCGGTCGGCCAGCGCCACAAAGCGATAGTAAGTGTGCTGCAACTCGTCGCGGGTCAGCGTGTAACCCAACTGCTCGATGCGGTTGCGCAGCGCCGCGCGCCCCGAGTGCTTGCCCAGCACCAGATGATTGTGCGCCACGCCCACCAACGCCGGCGTCATGATCTCGTAGCACAGCGGATTGGCCAGCATTCCGTGCTGGTGAATGCCGGACTCGTGCGCAAATGCGTTGTCGCCGACAATGGCCTTGTTCGGCGAAGGCCTGAAGGTGATCAGTTGCCCCAGCACTTGCGCTGTTGGGTAAAGCTGCTTGAGATTCAGGCCGCTGGTGACGCCATAGCGGTCGCCGCGCACATAAAGCGCCGCGGCAATCTCTTCCAGAGCGGCGTTGCCGGCACGCTCGCCGATACCGGTGATGGTGCACTCCACTTGGCGCGCGCCCGCCGAAACCGCAGCCAGCGAATTGGCAACCGCTAATCCAAGATCGTCGTGGCAGTGCGAAGAGAGAATGATGCCCTGCGCGTCAATCGCCGGCACGCGCTCGCGCACCTCGCGGAACATCTGGCCATACTCTTCCGGCGTCGTGTAGCCCACCGTGTCAGGCATATTAATCGTCGTAGCGCCAGCCTCAATGGCAATGCGCACCATCTCGACAAGAAAGTCGCGGTTCGAGCGCGTCGCGTCTTCCGGCGAAAACTCCACATCGTCCATCAGCGAGCGCGCCAGCCGCACCGATTCGCCGGTCAAATCCAGCGCCTCCTGGCGGCTGATCTTCAGCTTGTATTCCAGATGCAGATCGCTCGACGCGAGAAAAACATGGATACGGGCGCGGTCGGCAAATTGCAGCGCGCGCGCGGCCATCTCGATGTCTTCCTTTTTGGCGCGGGCGAGCGAAGCAATGCGCGGCTTGTGAATCGCCTGCGTAATCGTGGCGATGGCCGCGAAGTCGCCCTCCGAGGCCATCGCAAAGCCCGCCTCGATAATGTCCACGCCCAGGTCTTCCAGCGCGTGCGCCATGGTCAATTTTTCCTGCGTGGTCATCGAGCAGCCGGGCGATTGCTCGCCGTCGCGCAGCGTGGTGTCGAAGAAGAATACCTGATTGCCGGGTTTTGCCGTATCTGTCACTGGAGCGCCTCTCGTGATTGATCCCATTCTCCCGCGCCGGACATCCATAACGCAAATTTATAATTCTTTGAGAAGCGATTACTATTCGTTATAATATCGGATATCCGCCTGTGCGCTGTGCGCAAAGCAAAGTTTTGAAAGAGCACGACTTTACAGCCTGCGGAAAAACTCACGAGCGAGTCTGTTTTGTATCAGGGCACGACTTTACAGGCTGCGGAAAAACTAAATAAAGAGTCCAGAAGTGTCAGGGCACGACTTTAGTCGTGCCGATAACGCCCATAGAATCAATGGGGCTTTAGCCCCTGCGGGAAGACGTTCAGGATTTCAAGGCTATCGAATGAGTGTGAGACTGAGAACTGACAACGGAGAACTGCCATGGAACTTCATCAGCTCGAAACCTTTCTCGCCGTGGCCGAGGAGCGCAGCTTCTCTCGCGCGGCTGTGCGTCTGCATCGCACGCAGCCGGCCATCAGCCAGGTCATCCGCAAGCTGGAGGAAGCCGTCGGCGAGACGCTCTTTGACCGCGCCGCCCGCGATGGCTCGCTCACCGCTTCAGGCGTGCTGCTGCGCGACTATGCCCTGCGCCTGCTTGCCCTGCGCCGCGAGGCATCCAGCGCCCTCGGCGAACTCAAGAGCCTTGAGAGCGGACGCCTGCAACTGGCCGCCAACGAGTACACCTGCATGGTTCTGCTGCCGGCCATTCATCGCTATCGCCGCGAGTTTCCGCACATCGATGTTGCCGTACATCGCAGTTTGGCCTCGCACATTCCCGACGAGCTGAATCTGCGCACCTTCGAGCTCGGCATGCTCAGCTTTCGTCCCGACCCCGCGCACTTCCGCTCCATCGCTGTCTATGCCGACACGCTCGCCTGCATCGTCAGTCCCAGCCACGCGCTGGCCGGCGCCAAGCGCGTCACCATCAGCCAGCTCGGCACCGAGACTTTCATCGCGCACAACGTCGCTTCACCCTTGCGCAAGCGCGTCGTCGAGGCCTTTCAGCGTCATCGCACGCCGCTCAACATGGCCATCGAACTGCCCACCATCGAGGCCATCAAGCGCTTTGTCGCCCTGGGCAATGGCGTCGCCCTTGTTCCTCATCTGACTGTTGCGCAAGAGCTGGAGTCGGGCACACTGGTGCGCATTCCCGTGGAAGACCTGGAAGCCAAGCGCATCCTGCGCCTCGTCCATCGCCGCCAGGCCACTCTCTCTTATGCCGCGCGCGCCTTCCTGCGCACCATTAAGACGCTCGCCCTGGAGCATGGACCGCCCTTCTACTATCAGGTTGAGCGCGCTGGATGAGGCCTCCACCCGATTTTTAAGCGGGAGACGCAACGATTGGCTGGTTTCCGCCAGCTCTCATGCCGTAGAATCGCAGCAAGATGAAGTGTCCTTTTTGCGGTTTCGGTCAGGATCGTGTGGTGGACTCGCGGGAGAGCAAAGAGGCCGACTCGATTCGGCGCCGGCGCGTCTGCGAGCGTTGCAACAAGCGCTTTACAACCTATGAACGGATCGATGAGATTCCCTACATGGTGGTGAAGAAAGACGGCAGGCGCGAGCGCTTTGACCGCCAGAAGGTGCTGAGCGGTTTGCTGCGCGCCTGCGAGAAGCGCCCCGTGCCGTCCACCAATCTGGAGGCGATTGTAGACGCCGCCGAGACCTACCTGATGGACGCCCCGGAGCGCGAGCGCACCACCCGCGAAATCGGCGAACTGATTATGAACCAGCTCAAGGGGCTGGACACGGTGGCCTACATCCGCTTTGCCTCGGTCTACCGCGACTTCAAAGACGTGCGCGAGTTCAAAGAAGAGCTGGAAGGACTGCTGGGCGGTCGGACAGGCAAAGGGAAGAAGTAGCTTGTTGCGTGGACCGTGTGGTCCACGCAACAGTTGGTCTGGAGACCGAAGCTGCAACTCGTGCTAATAGCTGGTGGCCGTCGCCAGGCCGAGCTGCCAGGGAATGGCGTTGTACGACGTGGCGCCCGCTGCCGGGTTGTCGCCCTGATAGAGAAACTGCAGATTCGTAGGGTCGATTTGGAGAAGCTCGTCGGTGCCGGTTCGCAGCACTTCTCCGTGGCTGAAGTCATCCGTCCAGGCGGTAACTCCACTGGCAAAGCTCACATCGTTTGAGCCGAGAAAAGGCGCATCCCAACTGTTGGCGCCAGTGACCGGCGTCCAGATGCCGTCGAGGGTGGGAGCGGTAAAGGCGCGGAAGTAGCGGTGGCCGAAGTTGCCGCCCATGCACTCGATGATGGCCAAGTATCCCGTCGATCCCTTCAAACTATAAACGCGGCTGGCCTCAAAGAGATCGCCGG
>CAZXVX010000016.1:0-32649 GCA_964644105.1 uncultured Occallatibacter sp.
GAGCGGCAAAATGCGCATCGCCGAGTGGAAAGACGGCGAAGAGCCCTGGCTCCAGGTGGACAAGCGCGGCCGCTTTATCACCAACATTGCCTTTGCCAACTTTGTCACGGCAGCCGTGGGCTCGGATGACGAGCGCATCAAGGGCACCTGCTTCATCATTCTGGAAGAGACCGACGAGGGCATCTTCGACCATGGCACGCCGACCAAGAAGCTGGTCCATCAACTCTCTTCGACCGGCGACCCGATCTTCAACCTCAAGGTTCCCGCCAGCCGCATCGTCGGCGGCTATGTAGTCAAGGACGGCGTCATCGTCCCCAACTTTAGTCATGCCGAGGTTCTGGACGCGGTCTTCAAGCGCACCCGCGTCGGCGTGGGACTGATGTCGGCGGCCAAGCTGCTCTCTGCCGTCGAGCCGGTCATCCGCTATCAGCGCCAGCGCTTCCGCGGAGCCGAGGGCGCCAAGCCCGGCTCCGTTCGCTACGAGCAGGGGATTCAGCAGCGCGAGGATGCGCTCCATCGGCTAGTCGATGTTTGGGCCACCGGCGAAGCCGCCGCCTCGCTCGGCTTTGCCACCGCTCGCCTCTTCGATTTGTACGAACCGCTCGAAAAAGAAAAGTCGTCGATCCTCGCCGAGCGCGGCGTCACGGGCGGTCGCGCCGAGATGAAGGCGCTCAAGGAGAGCGCCGACCGGGCCATTGAACTGCTCTCGCTGAAAGAGAATGATCCTCGCCGCGACGAACTGGAGGCCGATCCGCTGGTCCAGTTCGTGTTGGCGGACGCCGAAACCAGCGTCATCTGCCCGGCCACCAAGCTATGGAATACCGGCCACGGCACCAATATGCTGCGCGAGGCCGTCAGCCTGATGGGCGGCTACGGCATCACAGAGGATTGCCCCGGCTACCTCGGCAACAAGTGGATGGACGCCCAGCTCGAAGCAACCTACGAAGGCCCGGAGGCCGTGCAGCGCCGTCAGTTGACGGTGACCATGACCAGCGAAGTCTTCCTGGCGCTCTTCCGCTCGTGGATCGCCGAGATGCGCCGCATCGCCAGCGAAAGGCCCGGAACAGGCGCCTGCACCCTCGCCTCGGCGATGAAGTTGTGGCTTTGGACCCTCGAACATTTGCAGGTCACCAAAGACCCCAGCGGCGGCAAGCTCTACCACGGCCAGCGCCAGGGCGTAACCTTCTCGCTGGCCGATGCGCTTTGTTGGCTGCTGGCCTCGCGCTATCAGATTCTCGACGTGCTCGAACTGGAAAAGAACGGCCCCAGCGATCCGGTTGCCGCCGAGGGCCTGGACGGCACGCTGCAATTCTTCAGCGACCTCTGCCACACACAAGCAGCGGCAGCCGCCGGTGAAGTCAGCCGCATCTGCGCCGAGCTGGTCTTCGGCTACAACCGCCATCCCTCGTGGAACGACGAGGGTCACACCAACTGCTTCCTGACCAGCGAGTTGGAAGAACTGGAAGAGATCATTCCCGGCATCTCGGCGATGGCTCTGGATGTTCTCTCCGAAGACGGCACCCATCCGCGCAAGGCTGGACCCTGCGCCGGCTGCGGCAGCAACAACGACTTCCTGCGCCTGCAAGGCAAGCTGGTTCACTGCCTCAGCGGCTCCCGCCTGGCCAAAGATCGCGCCGCCGAAACCGTCAGCAAAGTCATGATCCCGGAGGCGCTGGATTATCCGGCGTAAGAACAGCTATTAGCTGTCAGCCGTCAGCTTTTAGCTTGACCTTTTTCAAAAGCCGGGTGCCCCAGGTCCGGATTTTCGGACCTGGGGTACCACGAACTAATGGGATACCACGAACTAATGGGATACCACGAACTAATGGGATACCACGAATTAATGGGGTACCACGAACTAATTGGTGTTTTGAAAGGGCACGACTTTAGTCGTGCCGCAAGAATAACTGAGAAATCTGGGCTTTAGCCCCTGAGGGATGGTTTCCGGCGTTTTCGACTTTCACCAGAAGGTGTTAGGTCGGTTGTCCCCCACTCCCGGAGGGAGTGAACGAAAATAGCCCAGGGTGAAACCCTGGGTAAGCCAGCCAATTAAATGTCGCGCCCCGTAGGGGCGCAGCGAAATGTGCAGCTTAGGAACGTTCGAAGCGAATGAAAAATCGAGGCATCTGAGATGGAGGCCGCAATTGAAAAAATTGATGATTGTCTTCGTACGATTCTTCGGAATAATTATATTTGTTTTAGCACTCGGTCATTCGTGCGGGATTTTCGTTTACGGTCAGGGAATTATTAACAATGCAGCGCCAAAACTTAAAGGTTTTCCTTTAGCTAACTTCGATGGGATTGATTGTCGCGCCAAGGGGCGTTTACAGGACATGGACTATTGCAAATCAACTGTGATGGACCAAATCCTTGCTCAAGGGAAGGATGCAATACCCATCCTGATTTCCCAGATCACCGATACGCGCCCTGCGGGGGAACCATTCGATTTCTGGGGACCGATGACTGTCGGGGATGTCGCATATGTTGTCCTCGATAACTTATTCTTGGATGCCGATTGGAAGACATTTACAATGCCTGGGCTTAAGCAGATCGATCTTGATTGTGGTGCTGCTTCGTTTCAGTGTTATCAGGAATTGCTGAAAAAGCACGGAAGAAAGTTTATTCAGAATCAATGGCTCACTGCCTGGAACGCGAACAAGGATCGCGTCTATTGGGATGCGCGGGCGCGGTGCTTTCGATTAGTTGAAAACACGAAACTCAAATAGAGGAATAAATCATGAGCGAAGCAATCCAGTCCCCGGAGATCGACCGCGCATCCATGGAAGTGGACATTGCCTGCGCCGGCTTTGGCCCTGCCACGGGCGGCTTTCTCTCCACGCTCGTCAAAGCCTGGACGGAGAACCCCGCCGATCCGGCCTTCGAGAGCAAGGTTGCGCCGGGGATGCCGCTGCAAATCCTCTGCTACGAGCGCGCCGACGACATCTCCTCCGGCGTCAGCGGTGTGGTCAGCCGCGCCCAGGCCATCCGCGCGAGCTTTCCGGAACTGAACCCGGCCGAGATTCCCATGGCCGTGCCGGTCAAAGCCGAGCGCGTCATGTATCTGCTCGATCCCATCGGCGCCAGCCGTCGTTCCTTTGTCTTACGGGCTGCTGATTTTGTCTTACGCGCCGTAGGACCGCTGGTCGGCCTCAAAGATTACGCCTTCACACTGCCCTGGACACCAGCCTTCCTCAACAAGCACGGCGGCCTCGTCCTCTCCATCGGCCAATTCAATCAGTGGGTTGGCTCGCAGTTGATGGCGACAGGGCTCGTCCAGATTTGGCCTGGAACGCCCGTCTCTGCGCCGCTCTTCAGCGGCAAGAAGGTTGAAGGCCTGCGCCTGGCCGATCAAGGCGTGGATAAATCCGGCGCGCCGACCGACGGCTTTATGGCCGGTATGGATGTGAAGGCCCTGCTCACCGTCGTTGGCGACGGTCCGGTCGGCGCGGTGGGTCAGGCGCTCGACGACAAGTTCGGCCTGCCCGACGGCCACCACAAGCGCGAGTGGGCGCTGGGCATGAAGTTCGTCATCGAGCTTCCCGAAGACAGCAATCTCGAAAAGATGGGGCTCGAAGCCGGAACCGTCTGGCACAGCTTTGGTTATCCTGAGCCGGAGATCTTCGGCTTCCTCTACGTCCATCCCGAGCGGCTTGTCTCGGCGGGCATCTTTGTCCCCTCCTGGATGAGCGATCCAAGCCGCACCGCCTACCGCTATTTGCAGCATTACATTCAGCATCCTGCCATTTGGCCGGCCCTCAAGGATGGAACGCTGCGCTCCTGGGGCGCAAAATCATTAGAGGAATCCGGCAAACACGGAGAGCCGTACCTCACCGGCGACGGCTACGCGCGCATCGGCGAAGGCTCCGGTTCAACGAATATGCTCACCGGCTCCGGCGTGGACGAGGCCTGGGCGACGGGCGCGCAACTGGGCGAAGCGGTGGTTGAACTGCTCCGCGCAGGCAAGCCGTTTACGCAAGAGAATCTCGCCGCCACTTACGAAGCTCGCCGCCGCGCAAGTTGGGTTGAGCAAGGCGCGCGTGAGGCCGAGAACGCCCGCAACGGCTTCCAGGACGGCCTTGTCAAGGGCATGATCGGCATGGCGCTGGCCGGCCTGTCGCATGGCAAGCTCTCGCTCGGCGCGCATATTCCTCCGGCGCACAAGCAGATTCGCCCCTTTGCTTCGGAGTCAAAGGAAGGCCAGCAGCTCAAGCAGGCCATCAACCTGGCAACAGCCGAAGGGCGCAGCTTCCATGATGCGCTGCTCACCGCGCGCGGCTGGCCGGAGATTCCGCTGGATGGCCGCCTGCTGGTCACGCAGCAGGATGCGCTGCTGCTTGGCGGCAAAGTCCAAGCGATGGCTGGTTTTGCGGACCATGTGCTTTTCAAGAACATCGCTGTCTGCAAGACCTGTGGCGAAAAGACCTGCGTGGCCATGTGCTCAGGGCAAGCAATTACCCAAGGTGAAGATGGCCTGCCCGCCTTTGAACGCGAGAAGTGCATTCACTGCGGCGCCTGCCTGTGGAACTGCGGCTGCTCGGCTGATGGCGAGCACTCGAACATCACTTTCCGCGCCGGATCGGGTGGACTGCATTCGGCAGAGAATTGAGTGAAAATCTTCTCATGGAAGATTTTCACTCCGTCATTTCTTTGGGTTAAAGGATATAAGCGGAAAAATGAAAACCTTCCTGGGCGGACTTACATTCCGTTCTCTCGGGCGTGGATCGCGCGCAGAACAGTTTCTCTTCTATTTTCTCCGCCAGAATGCAATACCTTTCTGTTGATTATTGTTCTCTGCCCACTCTTCAACTTGGATTGCGCGATGATAGTAGATCATTCCCGGCAATCCATTTGTGTTTTCTGATTACTGAAGAGATTTCGAGACAACAGCCAGCGCCTCTTGCGGCTCAGGCCGGACGCGGAAGTCGGCGTGGGCTTCTGCGAGGAGTACGCGTCCTGCGGGACTGATAATATAGGTTGCCGGAAGCGGAAGACGCCAACTCGATTCGCCATTCACAAAGGGAATGTTGATTAGGATCGAAAGATAATATTCACGCAGGGATTCAGGAACGGTCGTTGCAAGCCCGAATTTCTCCGCGACTTCGCAGCCAGGATCACTGAGCACCGGAAAGCGAAGCCGGTGCTGATCGACCATGAAGTCGTTCTGCCGCGCGGTCTGCGGGCTGATGGCTACCAGCAGCGCTCCCCGCTCGCGCAACTGCGGATAGATTTCGCGCCAGGCTTCTAACTCCGTAACACAATAAGGATCCCACCGCCCGCGAAAGAACTTGATAACTAACGGCCCCAGCGCGAGCATATCCTGCGAGCGAACCAACTTGCCGGACGCATCCTGCAAAGCAAACTCCGGAGCCAGAGAGCCGACAGGCAGAATGCGCTCCTCGATTCCGGTCGCGAATAACTCCTCAACAGACCGCTCGCTGACCGCCAGCCGCTCCGCCGGAACCAGCTTCCGCGTGTTGGCGGTAATCTCGTCGAGTTGATCTTGGAGTGTAGCCATGCGGAGTTTACCTTCGAGTGACTCTATTGACTAAGAACGTTCATCAAGCGAATCTATCAAACGCTTGCCAACTTCTAACACTTGCTCAGCATTTGCTCTGCTAATGTCAGCGCCGTGAACCACTGAATTAAGACTTGCCAAAATGCCCAACAGTGCAACGCTTTCCGGCCCCGTAAGCACTCCACACTTTGCAAGTTCGCGCGTGAGCGAAGTGGCGCTTGCCCGCTTGTCTGCGATCCCATTGCGATCTGCGAGCTCCCTTAGGCGCTTCTCAATATCTATTCGCAAATCAAGAACTGCGAGTCTCGGATATGCCTCAAGTAAAGCCGCATATTCAACTCCAGATTGGCTGTTTCCCGTGGAGGAGACGCTCTGCGTGACAAGAAGTCCGGATTCTTCCGCAACTTCCGCAGCCTTGATAAATCTGTTTTCGTTAAAATCAATCTTCCATCCGCCTGGCATTTCGAGTGACTTGAATAAACTGCCGAGCCATGGAACAAAGCACAGAACCAGCAGCACGATCGCGATCGTATCAATCTCCAATGTAGGCCAGCGCAAATGAGCCAGCAGAAAACCCGCTGAAACCACCGTTATCGCGAACTGCAACGGACGATTTACCATCTCTGACTACCTTCCGAAGCGCTGCTTGCCCATACCCATGGCACCCATGCCGCCGCGCATCATGTTCTTCATCATGCCGCCTTTGCCCATTTGTTTGAACATTTTGGCCATTTGAGCGTACTGGCGGAGGAGGTTGTTTACATCCTGCACATCCGTTCCGCTGCCTTTGGCAATGCGTTTGCGCCGGCTGCCGCTGATGATTTCATGGTTGCGGCGCTCCTTGGGGGTCATCGAGTTGATGATGGCCTCCAGGCGGGTGAATTGCTTTTCGTCCACGTTTTTGGCCGCCTGCTGCATTCCGGCAAAGGGGCCCACCGAGGGTAGCATTTTGAGGATCGACTCCATCGAGCCGAGCTTCGAGATCTGGCGCAACTGGTCGCGGAAATCTTCCAGCGTGAAGCCGTCGCCGAGCAGGGCTTTTTTGGCCAGATCCTCGGATTTCTTGCGGTCGAGGGTTGATTCGGCCTTCTCGATCAGCGAGAGCATATCGCCCATGCCGAGGATGCGGCCGACGATGCGGTCGGGGTGGAATGGCTCGAAGGCGTCCGGCTTTTCGCCGACGCCGATGAACTTGATCGGTTGGCCGGTGACGTGGCGGATGGAGAGCGCCGCGCCGCCGCGTGCATCGCCGTCCATTTTGGTCAGCACGACGCCGGTCAGGCCGAGGCGATTGTGGAAGTCGAGAGCGGAGTTGACCGCGTCCTGGCCGGTCATGGCGTCGGCAATGAAGAGGATTTCGCTGGGGGCGAGGAGCTTTTTGAGCTGCTCCATCTCGCCCATCAGCTCTTCGTCCACGTGCAGGCGGCCGGCGGTATCGACGATGAGCACGTCGCAGCCCATGTTGCGGGCCTCGCGGCGGGCCTCCTGCGCCAGGCGTGCAACGAGCGCGGGGCCGGCCTTCTCGCCCTTCTGATCGCCCTCGTAGAGCTTGGCCTCGATGGATTTGGCGACGACTTTGAGCTGCTCGCGGGCGGCGGGGCGGTAAACGTCAACAGAAACAAGCATCGGCCGATGCCCGCCTTTTTTGAGCCATGCGGCCAGCTTGCCGCTGGTGGTGGTCTTGCCGGAGCCTTGTAGGCCGGCCATCAGGATGACCGAGGGCGGCTGCGAGGCGAATTTGAACTTGGCCGTGTCCTTGCCCAGCAACGTAATCAGCTCGTCGCGGACGATCTTGATGACCTGCTCAGAGGGCGAGAGAGCGGTGAGGACTTCCGTGCCGATGGCTTTGACGCGAATCTGCTCGATCAGGTCGCGGACGACGTTGAGGTTGACGTCGGCTTCGAGCAGGGCGACGCGAATCTCGCGCAGGGCTTCGGCAATATTCTCTTCGGTGAGCGTGCCTTGGCCGCGAAGGGACTTGAAGGCGCGTTGCAGTTTGTCTGTAAGGTTTTCAAACATAGTCATTCCCAGTGTATCGCAGCGAGAAACGTCTGGCGGATTACACTGATTGCATGGCTCTTCGACTGTATGCCGCCACCACCAGCCAGGGCAAGCTGCGCGACTTTCGCACGGCTGCCGCTGCGCACTCGCTCGTGATTGAACCACTGCCGGGAATCGAAGCGATTGCTGCGCCGGAAGAAGACGGGCTGACCTTTGCCGATAACGCACGGCTCAAGGCCGTTTACTACTCGCGCTTTGCGCCGGGCGAGTGGGTGCTGGCGGACGATTCCGGGCTGGAAGTAGATGGGCTGCACGGCGCTCCGGGCGTGCGCTCGGCGCGTTTTGCGGCGGACGCGGGCATTGTGGATTCGCCCGACGCCAACGACAACACCGATGTGTGGAACAATCTGCTGCTGTTGCGCCGTCTGGCCGGCGCGCCGGAGGAGATGCGCGCGGCACGCTACCGCTGCGTGCTGGCGGCGGCGCGGGACGGCGTGGTGCTGCACACTGCCGAAGGCGCGGTCGAGGGAGTGATTCTGGACGCGCCGCGCGGCACGGGCGGCTTCGGCTACGATCCGCTTTTCTATCTGCCCGCGCTAGGGCAGACAATGGCCGAGATCGACCTGGAAACCAAGCTGAGCCTCAGCCATCGCGGAAGGGCGATTGCGGCGCTGCTGCCGATGCTGATCTAGTGAGCCCCTCAGATGACGGCGTTGCGATACACTAAAAGCCGCATGATGCGTGTTGGGATTGTCTGCAAACCCGAGAAGCAAGAGCTGGCCCGGCTGCTGCCGGAGCTGATCGCGTGGCTGCGCGGGCACGGGTATGAGCCGCTGCTGGATCGAGAGGGCGGGCAATATGCTTCCGAGTCTCAGGAGGCTCAGGTGGTGGAGCGCGCCGCAATGCCGGAGTTGCTGCCGGTATTGGTGATTGTGCTGGGCGGCGACGGAACGCTGCTCTCTGTGGCGAATATCTTTGCCGCGACCGGTACGCCGATCCTGGGTGTGAACTTGGGCTTTCTCGGCTTTCTGACTGAGGTTCGGCTGGCCGAGCTGTATCCGGCGCTAGAGTGCTGGCACGCGGGCTGCCACGATCTGGATACGCGTTCCATGCTGCGCGCCGAACTGTGGCGCGAAGGGGCGCTGCTCTCAAGCTTTGAGGCGCTCAACGATGTGGTCATCTCCAAGGGCGAGATTGCGCGCATGGGCGGCTTTGCGGTTGAGCTGGATGGCAAGAGCGTTGCCCGCTTCCGCGCCGACGGCGTCATCATCTCAACTCCGACCGGCTCGACGGCCTACACGCTGGCCGCGAACGGCCCCATCTTGACGCCCAACGTCGATGCGCTGGTGGTGACGCCCATCTGTCCGCATCTGCTGACGCTGCGACCGATTGTGGTGCGCGGCGATGCCCAGCTCAGCGTGCGCATCGAGAACGTTGCCAATGTGGCGCTGCTGACCGTAGATGGCCAGAGGGCGGTCGAGATGCGGCTGGGCGATCAGGTGCGCTGCCGGAAGTCCGGCCATGCGGTCAACCTGATCCGCATGAGCGAGGGCGGCTTTTTTGAAGCGCTGCGCAGCAAGCTCAGTTGGGGCGAGAGATAGGGTCAGGGTCAGAAATGCTGTCTGTTGAGGGTTTGTGGTGCCCATCCGCCAAACCGCAGAACCTTCGACTCGCTGCGCTCTCTCCTTATGAACAAAATGGTGAATCAGAGAGTTTTTAACAAAGACAGCAAGTTAGCTTCCGCATCGCGGAAATAGCGAGTTAGCAGGTTCGCGGCAGTTCATACCAGACTTAACTCGCCGCCGCGAGCCTACTGCTCAGAATGAGATTTGTGAGAAGAAAAAAACGCCCCATCCAAACGGATGAGGCGTTTTTATTCTTCACTGGTCAACCAAATACACTGGCCTCACCGCAGATGCCTCAGTCGTAGTATTCCAGTCCGAGGTGGGTGATCAGGTCGGCGCCCATGATGTGGCGCAGGGTATTTTTCAGCTTCATCGACTGGATAAAGAGGTCGTGCTCCGGATACAATCCCGGCGCGCTCTGCGGCGACTTGAGATAGAAGCTGAGCCACTCCTGAATGCCGATCGAACGCAGCGACGGGGTGCGCTTGGCCAGGTCAAGGAAGAGCACCAGGTCGAGGGCGATGGGCGCGGCCAGAATCGAATCGCGGCAGAGGAAGTTGACCTTGATCTGCATCGGGTAGCCGAGCCAGCCGAAGATGTCGATGTTGTCCCAGGCTTCCTTGTCGTCGCCGCGGGGCGGATAGTAGTTGATGCGAATCTTGTGGAAGATGTCCTTGTAGAGGTCGGGGTAGAGCTCCGGCTGGAAGATGTAATCGAGCGAGCCGAGCTTGGACTCCTCTTTGGTTTTGAAGGATTGCGGATCGTCCAGCACTTCGCCGTCGCGGTTGCCGAGGATGTTGGTGGAGAACCAGCCTTTGACGCCCAGCAGGCGCGCCTTGAAGGCCGGGGCAAGGATGGTCTTCATCAGCGTCTGGCCGGTTTTGAAGTCCTTGCCGCAGATGGGCGCGGCGTTGCGCTTGGAGAGCTCGACCATGGCCGGGAAGTCGACGGTCAGGTTGGGCGCGCCGTTGGCGAAGGGAACGCCCTCGCTCAGCGCGGCATAGGCGTAAATCTGCGAAGGCGCGATGCCGGGGTCGTTGGCTTCCAAGCCGGCTTCGAAGGCCTCGATCGACTGATGGACAGCGGTCTGTTCGAGGAAGATCTCGGTCGATGCGGCCCAGATCATCACCACGCGGTCTACCGTCTTGCGGAAGTTCTGAATGTCGGCGCGAACCTGATTGGCCAAATCGAGCTTGTTCTTGCCCGTCTTGACGTGCGTGCCGTGCAGGCGCTTGACGTAAAACTGGTCAAAGACGGCAGGCAGCGGCTTGATCGTCTCCAGGTAGGGCTTGAGCTGCGCAAGGGTCTTTTCGTCCAGCACTTTAGCGTGGGCGGCGGACTCGTAGACGTTGTCCTCGAAGATGTCCCAGCCGGTGAAGACGACGTCCTTGAGCTTGGCCAGCGGCACAAAATCCTGAATCAGCGGCGAAGTGTTGTCGGCGCGCTTGCCGAGGCGAATCGTCCCCATCTGCGTCAGCGAGCCGATTGGCTTGGCCAGTCCCTGGCGAATGGCCTCGACGCCGGCGATCATGGTTGTAGCCACGGCACCCAACCCGACCACCATGACTCCCAGTTTGCCCGTGGCGGGCGCAATGGCCAGCGCTGCGGCATTTTTTTGTACGCCTTGCTCTTCAGTTCCCATTGTTTCTCCTAACTTCCATTAAAATGCACCGGATTTCCGGGTCGTACAAAGCCTTGTTGAGGCAACCGAAACAGTGTACGCCTTGGGGGTTGCCTTCGTCTTACGTCTGTCTCACTTGCTGCTACGCGGCTTCCATGCGCCTGCCGCGCTTGAGGTGCGAAGTCACAAACCAGATGATCCCAGCCACCAGAGCCAGCTCAACAACGAGATGGAAGCGGTGGAAATACTCATGGAACTTGGGGTCGGTGTGCCAAGCCTCGCCCAGCCTCATACCCGCATAGGCCAGCGCGTAGCACCAGGGCCAGGAACCGACGAACGTGTAAATGTGAAAGCGAAGCTGCGGCATCTTGGCGATGCCCGCCGGAAAGGCGATGAAAGTCCGCACCACCGGCAGAAGGCGCGCTAGCAATACCGTGATGGAGCCGTAGCGGTTGAAAAACACTGTCATGCGGTCCAGATCGTGGTGGCTCATCAGCACCCATTTGCCGTAGCGCTCGACCAGCGGACGGCCGCCCTTGGCGCCGATCCAGTAGGCAACAACCGAGCCCAGATTGCAGCCGATAGCACCTGCCGTGGCCACCAGCGCCAGGCCCAGCCAGGAGTTGCCGCCGCCAAAGCGCCCAAGGTAAATCAGCGAGCCGGCAAAGGGCAAAATAATCTCGGATGGCAGAGGGATACAGGCCGACTCAATCCCCATCAGCGCCATAATGCCGAGGTAGCCGCCCAGGTTAATTACGTGGATGACAAACTCCACC
This sequence comes from uncultured Occallatibacter sp., assembly GCA_964644105.1. Lineage (GTDB taxonomy): Bacteria > Acidobacteriota > Terriglobia > Terriglobales > Acidobacteriaceae > Telmatobacter. The sequence goes on from CAZXVX010000016.1 coordinate 11,539, forward strand.
AGAATGGTAATAATCTTTTCGCTCATGGACTCATCCAGTATAGAACGTACTGCCGGTCAAGTGGCCTGACCGCGTATGATCGATGAACGAGAAAACCTCTTTGTTGCTGCAAAAGGAGCCGGGATTGTGACAATTTTGGCGGGGATCGGATGGCACATGGTAGGAGCGGCCTCGGCGGCCTCCTTTTATGCGCCGATCGGGAAGGTAAAGAAGTGGTCCTGGGAGACGACCTGGGCCGTGGCCGGACTCTTTTCATGGATTCTGTTGCCGATTTCGGTGAGCTGGCTTCTGTTGCCTGGTTTCCATGCCTTTTACAACTCTTTCAGCCCGCATCTGCTCCTGACGGTTGCGCTCTTCGGGGCGATGTGGGGCGTCGGCAATGTGAGTTACGGTCTGACCATGCGCCATCTGGGAATCTCTTTAGGCGTGGGCGTGGCCATCGGCGTCACGCTCACCGTGGGCACGCTGATGCCGCCGCTGCTGAACGGTCAGGCCGCTATGTTGTTCTCCACCAAGAGCGGACTGTTCACTATGGCTGGTGTGCTGGTTGCGCTGCTGGGCGTGGCGCTGGTCTCTTTTGCCGGACACCAGAAGGAAGTGCAGACGCGCGGCGAGGTGCGGGAGTTCAATTTGAAGCTGGGGCTGCTGCTGGCCGGTCTCTGCGGCATCTTTTCCTCCGGCATGGCCTTTGCCATTGCCGCCGCCGAGCCGATGAAGCAGGCCGCGCTCGCCCTCGGCGTCAACCCGCTCTATGCGGCGCTGCCCAGTTACGTCATCATCATGGGCGGCGGTGCGCTGGTCAATCTGAGTTATTGCTTCATCCGTCTGGCGTTGCTGAGGCGGCTCTCTCTGCGCAGCGATCTCTCGCAGCCGAGAAGCACGCTGCTGGTCAATGGCGCTCTCGCCGCCGCCGGCGGAATCATGTGGTATCTTCAGTTCTTCTTCTACGCTTGGGGGCAGGCCAACATTCCACAGCGGCTCAGTTATGTGAACTGGACGCTGCACATGAGCGGCTATGTTCTCTGCGCCGGACTGGTCGGCCTTTTGCTGGGCGAATGGCGCGGCGTTGGAAGCCGACCTCTGCGCCTGCTCTGGGCCGGCATACTGGTCATCATCGCGGCCACCAACCTGATCGGATTGGGGATGGCGTCCTAGGTCACTGACTGACGAGTGTTGTACCGATTCCGTGCTCCATCCATTCCGCGTTATTTGCAGAATGGGTGGAAAACCATAAACCTCAATGGGACAGATTTGCAAAGTCAAAAACTTAGGAACAGCACGGCTATATGCGCCAAGTCACAACTGGCATGGTCTGCCGCTAACTCGCTAACTCGCGGTTTCCGCGAAGCGGAAGCTAACTTGCTTATTTTGTTCATTACCTGTCTCGTCCAGCAATTTCGTTCATGATGAGGACTTATATGAAAAACTTCAATGCACCGCGCCGTAACTTTCTGCGTACAGGCGGTATCGGCATTGCCGCCGCTTCCCTTCCTGCCTTTTCGTATGCTGCTGCAACGAACGCCGATGCCCCTGCCGATGCGCCCGTTCTGGGTATCTTTGATGTTCGCAAATATGGCGCGGCGGGCGATGGCAAGACCCTCGATACAAAAGCCGTGAACAGCGCCATTGAAGCCGCAGCCGCCGCCGGCGGAGGCGTGGTTTTGTTTCCGGCGGGTAGCTATCTGTGCTTCTCAATTCGCCTGAAGAGCCAGGTCCATCTGCTTCTGGAGCAAGGCAGCGCAATCATCGCCGCCGACTCGCCCAAGCCCGGCGAAGTTACCGGTTACAACGGCGGTGTGTATGATTCCGCCGAACCGGTAACTGCCTGGGACGCCTATCAGGATTACGGCCATAACCACTGGCATAACTCGCTGCTGTGGGGCGAGGACCTTCATGACTTGAGCATTACTGGTCCTGGTCTGATCTGGGGCAAGGGACTTAGCTTTGGAGGAGAACGCGCTCCCCGTGGAAGTTATCCGACTTATGTTGCCGAGCAGCCCGGCGTGGGCAATAAAGCGATCGCCCTTAAAAACTGCCGCAATGTAATCCTGCGCGATTTTTCCATTCTCAAAGGCGGCCACTTCGGCCTGCTGCTGACCGGCGTGGATAACTTGACCATCGACAATCTCAAGATTGACACCGACCGCGACGGCATGGATCTCGATTGCTGCCAGAACGCGCGCGTCTCCAACTGCACGGTAAACTCCCCATGGGATGACGGCATCTGCCCCAAGTCGAGTTATGCGCTTGGTTATGCGCGCCCCACAAAGAATCTGACAATCTCCAATTGCTGGGTAACTGGATGTTATCAGTTAGGGACTGTATTGGACGGGAGTTATAAGAAATTCACCAACGAACGCTGCGTGGGGCGCACCGGGCGCATCAAATGCGGAACCGAATCGAACGGCGGATTTATCAATATCACCATCTCCAATTGCGTCTTCGAAGGCTGCCAGGGCTTTGCTCTTGAAACCGTCGATGGCGCACTGTTGGAAGATATTACAATTACCAACACAACCATGCGCGATCTGGTCTCCGGACCTATCTTCATGCGCCTGGGCGCGCGCCTGCGCGGCCCCAGGGAAAGCACCAAGGTGGGAACTCTGCGGCGCATCTTAGTCAGCAATCTGACTTGTCATAACGCGCCGCAGAAATTCAGCTCGGTGTTGAGCGGAATTCCCGGTTACGCAATTGAAGATATAAAACTCTCCAATATTTACATTGAAAGTGTTGGTGGCGGCACACAGGAGATGGCCAAGATCAAACCACCGGAGCGGGAAAGCAGTTATCCTGAACCCTCGATGTTTGGCGACCTGCCAGCCTCAGGCTTCTTTCTGCGCCATCTGCGCAACCTGGAGATGAGCCACGTCGAGATCGCCTGCGCCGTGCCCGACGCGCGTCCCGCCTTTCATCTCGTCGATGTGGAGCGCGCGGATTTTTTTGCCGTCACTGCGCCGCGCGGAGCCGACGGCGCCTTCGCTCTGAACAACGTAAAAGATCTGCGCATCGCCTGGAGCCGCGCTGCCGAGGATGTTACGCTCCCAAGCGCGGAGAACAAGATGTTGTGAATCTCGCGGAACCATGCTCGCAGGGGTTGAAGACCACTTACAATCGAGGCCATTTGCGGCGGAGCTGACTCATGCCCATTCAAGAGATGGTCATAAGTCAGCCTCGGGGTAAACCCTACGCCGTAGCCCGATGCTGCTCGCGCGCCCCAAGCCGCACGCTAACCACCTTGGAGACGCCCGGCTCCTGCATGGTTACGCCGTAAATCATATCCGCCGTTTGCATCATGCGTTTGGAGTGCGTCACAATCAGGAACTGCGTCTCCCGACTGAGCGAGTGCAGCAGATCGGCCAGCCTTCCAACGTTGGTTTCGTCCAGCGCCGCGTCCACCTCGTCCAGCGCGCAGAAGGGACTGGGCTGGAACTGGAAGATCGCCACCAGCAGCGCCAGAGCGGTCAGCGACTTCTCACCGCCCGAAAGCAGCAGCACGTTCTGCAGTTTCTTGCCGGGAGGCGAGGCGACGATTTCCAGCCCGCTCTCGGCCTGATTCTCCACGTCGGTAAGCCGCAGGAAGGCTTGCCCGCCCTGGAAGAGGCGCGAAAAAACCACGGCAAAGTTCTCATTGATGCGCGCAAAAGCCTCGTCAAAGCGCGTGCGCGAGATGGTGTCGATCTCCTTGATCGTCTCCTGCGTGTTAGTGATCGACTCCATCAGGTCGTCGCGCTGCGTGCCCAGGAAGCCGTGGCGCTCGGCCGTCTCTTTGTACTCGTCGAGGGCCATCATATTCACCGGGCCCATCTGTTCAATGCGCAGCTTGAGCGCGCGGCAGCTCTCTTCCTCGGCGGCCAGCAGCTCGCCGCTCAGGCGCGCAATCTGCTCGTCGGCACGCAACGCGGCAGCTTCCACGTTGACCTCGGCCAGGCAGTTCGCTTCCAGATGCTCCAAATCCGAACGCATCTTGGCCACTTCGCTGGAACGGCTTGCCCGCTGCTCGCGCAGTTCGTCGAGCGCCGCCCGCCCGCTCTTCAGTTGCGTCTCCAGAGCCGCCAATTGCAGACGCAGCGCCTGCGCCTCGGCGGTTAGCGCCTGCGCCTGCGCCAAAGCTTCAGCACGCGTAGCGGCCAGCGCCTTTCCACGTTCGGCAAGTTCGGCGCTCTCCGCAACGCGCTGCTCGCGCTCGGCCTCGGCTGCGGTCCTCTGCTGGGCGATGGTTTGCACACGGCGTTCCAGGTCCGCATGCAGCCGGTCGATGCGCTGGAAGGCTGCTTCCGCGCCGCGCCGCCGCTCTTCCAACCCGGCCAGCTCGGCAGTCACCTGCGCCGCCTCCGCCTGCAACCCTTCGCGCTTTTGCCGCAGCAGCGCCAACTGCGCTTGCAGCTCATCCAGAGCCGCCTCAGCCGTGCGGTGTTCTGCCTCCAGCCGCAGCATCTCTTCACGCTTCTGCGCAATGCTGGCCTGCTTGCTCTCGCGCGCGTCTTTGTTGCGCGCAGCCTGCGCCGTCCACTCCTGCAAGCGCCGGTCGACGCGCTGCGTCTCGGCTTCCATTTGCTTGAGTTGCGCGCCCAGATTGGCCGTTTCGCGCTCAGCCAGCCGCCGCTCTTCGCTCGACGCCTCCAGTCGCGCGGCCAGTTCCTCAATCGCCGCAATCAGGGCCTTGGTCTCGGCCTCCGCTTGAGCCGACTCAATCTCCAGCCGGCCCAGACGGTTCTCCGCTTCGCGCAACTCGCGCTTCAGCGCTAGCGGGCCCTCGCTGGCCGGCTTGCCCCCGGTCACCGTTGCGTTGTGGAAGCACTCGCCTCCCGGCGTCAGAAAATAGGCCTGCCGGTGCCGGTCTGCCAGCCGCATCGCCTCGCCCGGATCTTCCACCAGATAGCTCTTCCCGATCTTGGGCAGAATCGAATCGAGCGACCGCCCAAAGCCATTCAGCACGCGAATCGAATCCTTCAGCGGGGTAACTCCAGCGGCACGAATCAGATCTTCACTGGTCTCAGAGGCCACTGCGGCAGAGTGCGGCGGATGAATCAGGAAGGTTGCGCGCCCATCCACGCCGGATTTGAGCAACTGCACGCCCTCTTCGGCGGCCACCCAGCTCTTCACCACCACATAATTCAGCTCCTCGCGCAGGAACTCGTCCACCACATCTTCGTGCTCGCCGCTTACCTCAAGAAAATCCGCCAGCGTACCCACCGGCGCCATCCCTTCAGCCAGAGCCCCGGGCTTCAGCAGCCGTCGCACCGTGTCTGTGGAATAACTATGATTGCGAATCAACGAGAGCAGAGAATCGCGCCGCCCGGTCACCTTGGCCGTCTCACTGCTCAACTGGTTCAAACGAGCGCGCGCGCCGGCTTCCGCCGCTCGCCGCGCCTGCAAACTCTCCCGCAGAGCGGCAATCTCGCTCTCCAAGGCCTTCAGCCGCTCGGCCGCCGATTCAAAGCGGAGGCGCGATTCACTGCTCTGCGCGCCCAGATTCTCCTGCTCCGCAATCGCCTGGCTCATCTCGGCTTCCAGCCGCTCGGCCTCGCGCTCCAGAGCCGCCAAGCTCTCCTCGCCTTGCGCCGTATGATTGCGCGCATTTCCGGCCAGCGTCAACAGTTGCATCACTTGCCGGCGATTCGCCTCCAACTGCCGCTCGGAGGCAAAAACCTCTTCCGCCGCCGCACGCGCCTCCTGCTGCCGCGCCTCTACCTGCGCCCGGAAGCTCCGCGCCTCTTCCGCCGCCGTCGCCATAAAGCTGCGCTGTTGCTCACGCTCCTCAGCAATCCCGGCGAGCTGCGTCCGCGTCTGCTCCAGATCGGCGCCGCCCGCCGTGATGCGCGCCTCCAGCTCGCTGACCCGCTCGGTGTTTGAACGCTGCCGCGCCGTCGCCCGCTCCAACTCGACCGCCGCCGTATTGGCGCGATTCTGCGCCTCCTGCCCTTCGCTGTCCAGTTCGTAGCCCCGCGCCGTCTGCGCGTGCTGGCTGGCCTCGGCCGCCTCAATCTCCGTCGCCGAGCCGTTGATCTGCTCCGTCAGCTTGGCAATCTCCGCGTCCAGACGCGATTGTTCGGCGTCCATCATCGCCATCCGACTGGCCAACACCACCCGCAGCCGGTCGCGCAACTCATCGCGCACCGCGCCAAAGCGCTCGGCCTTGGCCGCCTGCCGCTTCAGCGAGTTCATCTGCCGCGTCACTTCCTCAAAAATATCGTCCACGCGCGCCAGATTCTGCTTGGCGCTCTCCAGCCGCAGCTCGGCCAGCCGCTTCTTGGTCTTGAAGCGCGTAATCCCGGCCGCTTCTTCGATAATCGCCCGCCGGTCGTGCGGCTTTGAGCTGAGCAACTGCCCAATCCGCTCCTGCCCGATCATCGCGTAGCTCTCCGGGCCCAGGCCGGTTCCCATGAAGATTTCCTGGATGTCGCGCAATCGGCAGAGCTTGCCGTTCAGCAGATACTCGCTCTCGCCGGTGCGGAAGAGCCGCCGGGTAATCACCACTTCGCCCTTTTGCGGCGAGCGCTGGAACTTCCGCCGGCGAATCTTCAGCACCACCGCCTGCGGACCCACCCCTGTGCTCATGGATTGCGGCGCATCCGAGGCCTCTGGCCCATCCTCATCCTGAAGCTGGCCGGGCTGCTCGTTGGCAATAATCTCCTCAACTTCGCTGGCGCGCGCCCGACGCGCCGCCTCCTCATCCCAGTCGGCTGGGCCCTCCGGCTCAACCACTACCTGCGGCTCCACAAGAATTGGCCCTTCGTAAGCCTCCGGGTCCACCAGCGTCAGCGTCACCTCGGCCATCCCTAGTGGCTTGCGCTCCCTGGTCCCGGCAAAGATCACGTCCTGCATATTGGTGCCGCGCAAGGTCTTGGCGCTCTGCTCGCCCAGCACCCAACTGACCGCGTCCAGAATGTTTGACTTGCCGCAACCGTTCGGCCCCACCACCACGGCAATCCCTGTGCCCGCCACGGCCACTTCCGTGCGGTCGCAAAAGCTCTTGAAGCCGAGTACGTGGATCCTTTTTAGTTTCAGCATCTTCTCTCCGGTTTACAATCCAATCATCTGGACCCTGAATAAAATCAAAAGTCTGTCATCCTGAGCGAAGCGGAGCGGAGTCGAAGGACCTGCGTTTGCTCTTCGCCAGTAATTTCAATCAACCTGGGGTGCCCCATCCATCGCGTTCTTTGTGATGGGTGGGAAACCAGGACGCGGGCGAGAGGCCGAGCAATCCCACTTCCAATCCAACAGGCAACCCGCCCAAACCCTGCGGCAAAGCTACCCTCAGATTCAAACTCTACGGACATGGAGAGGCATGGTCAACGGGTAAGGGAAGGGTTTTTGTGGATAAGGGGGTGCGTAATTCCTCTTCTTGGAAAAACCTAAAAAAACAGTGCACAATTGGGATTTTCCAAGAAATTCCGACCACCTTTTGCACAGGCCGCAAAAGTTTTCAACACGCGTTGAACAGGCTTTCAACACGGCGAAGACTCAGAATCGCCCGGCTGGTCCGGTCCCATAGGATTCAATCATCAAATGCTGGATGCCCCAGCTCTCGAGGTTGGATACTGGGAGACGATGAACCCAGGGCGCGCAGAGCGTCCGCCTGGACGGCCAGTCCCCGCACCGCAGGTGCCGAGGCAATCGCATCAGGCCAGCACTTCATCCCGCACAAAATGGAGGCGAATGATCTTCGGCGCCTGCATCGTCTCATCAAAGTAGCAACGGACCGCATCCTTGACCATCGCGCGCAATTCTTCCAGAGTCTCCCCTTGGGTGTGGATGCCGTAGCCAAGCGCGGAGGCCGTATAACCGCCGTCCACCTCGTCTTCGCTCACCTCAAAGATGATTTCGCTCATCAAAGAAAACCCCTTCCACCTGAATCCATGCTACACCGCCAGTAAATCAACGGCAAGAAAACGACGGCAACCGCAGGTCATTCGATTGCGTTTGGCGCAATGTTCGCGCCAAACTTCGCTCATGATGACAGGTTTTTATTGCAGATAGGCAGTTTTCTATTGAAGGAATTTAAGACTCAAGAGATAAGCTTTCAATGCTTTCTCTTGCGCCAGCCGTCTCAAAGCGGCAGACCTTCAGCTCCGGCTCGGGTTGGTCTGCGAGAGCGGCGCGGATTGCTACCATGGCCTGCGGCAGATTTTTCTCGTCCTCGACCACCATCAGCACCGACGGCCCAGCGCCGCTCAGCGCCACGCCCAGAATGCCGACCTTGCCGGCCAGCCCCAGCAGCGGCGGCAGCAGTGTGCAGAGCGAAGCGCGGTAAGGCTGATGAATGCAATCCTGCATGGCGATGCGCAGCAGATCGCCGCGCCCCTGCGCAAAGGCCAGCCCCAGCAACGCGGCCGATTGAATGTTGCCTACAACATCGGCGCGCGAATAGCACTCCGGCAGCATGGCGCGCGCCTTGCTGGTGGCCAGCGGTTCGGTGGGCAGCACCACAATCGCCCGCCATTCCGATGGCGGCTCAACACGAGCCACATGAACGCGCCGCTGCTCGTAAACTCCTTCGCTTGCCGCCGCCACAAAGCCGCCCAGCCAGCAGGCCGCCGCGTTGTCCGGATGTCCCTCAAGCGCTGCCGCCTCGGCCAGAATCCGCTCTGAACTCCACTCCAGGTCACCAAAATGAACCGCCAGCGCAATCGCCCCGAGACGCCCCGCCGCCGACGAGCCGCAGCCCATCCCCAGCGGAATCTCGTTCTTCATGCGGATGGCGAGCGGCGTCACCGGCCGCCCGTTCGACTCCAGCAGCGCCTTGTATATCTCTAGGATGAGATTCCTCTCAAGCCGCGAGCAGCGCTCCGCGTCTCGCCCGGTCGCATCAATCGAGAACTTCGCGGCCGGCATCGCCTCAATCTCCAGATAGAAGTCCAGCGCCACGGCCGCCGCGTCAAAGCCCGAGCCAAGATTGGCCGACGAGGCCGGCAGCCGCAGCCGAATGATTCCAGATTCCGCTTGCACTATCTTGCTCATCCCACACTGTCCTTCAGCGCGGCCAATATCGCGGCCGATGTCGCCTCCACCACCTGCGCGTTGCGCTGCAAACCGGCGATCTCAGCATCCAGGCCCAAGCTTTCTTCCGCCGTCAGCAGCGTGCCGCGATGGAAGTCAATCGTGTAATCGGCATCTTTCAATGTGTGCCCGGTCAGCACCAGCACAACGGTTTCGCTGGCGGCGATCTTGCCCTGCGCCCTAAGCTTCTTCAGCCCGGCCAGCGTCACCGCCGAAGCCGGCTCGCAGCCCAGCCCTTCGGCGCCAATCTCTGCCTTGGCAATCGAAATCTCCGCCTCCGATACATCCAGGCACCAGCCGCCGGTCTCCAGAATGGCGCGCGCCGCCTTGCGCCACGAGGCCGGATTGCCAATGCGGATGGCCGTAGCCCGCGTATGCGCCTCCACCGGCGAAATAAAATTCCCGCAGTTGTCGTTGACGCACGGAACCAGCGGATTGGCTCCCGCTGCTTGAATCACGCTGATCTTGGGCATGCGCGCCGTCAGGCCAAGCTCGTGCATCTCGCGGAAGCCCTTGCCCAGCGCCGACGAGTTGCCAAGATTCCCGCCCGGCACAATCAGATGGTCCGGCACATTCCAGTCCAGCGCCTCGGCAATCTCAAAGGCCGGCGTCTTCTGCCCTTCCAGCCGGTATGGGTTCACCGAGTTCAGCAGATAGATCGGCGCCTCTTGCACAATCTGCGTCAGCAGCGTCAGGCAGCCATCAAAGTCGGCCTTCAACTGACAGGTCACCGCGCCGTAGTCCATCGCCTGCGAGAGCTTGCCCCAGGCAATCTTGCCGTCGGGAATCAGCACCAGGCTCTTCAATCCCGCGCGCGCCGCATAAGCCGCCATCGCCGCCGATGTGTTCCCCGTCGAAGCGCAAGCCACCCACTCGAAGCCGCGCTCCTTGGCCACGCTCAACGCCGCCGTCATTCCTGTGTCTTTGAAGGAGCCGGTCGGATTCATCCCCTGGTGCTTGGCAAAGAGCTGGTCAATCCCCAGCCGCTTGGCCGCGCGCGGCAAATGATACAGCGGCGTATTGCCCTCGCGCAGCGTCACTGCATTGCCAAAGCTCTCCAGAATCGGCAGCAGCTCACGGAAGCGCCACACGCCGGAGTGATCCAGCCCCTCGGACGACGAGCGACGCTCCCGCCACAACCACTTCAGCGCCCCCGGATTGGGCCGGTCCGGCCCCTTGCGCTCGCTCCAGCCCGAATACTCCACTTCAAACAGGTCGCCGCAGGCAGCGCAGCGGAAGTCCGGCCGCGCCTCCACGCCCTTGATCCGCGCCCCGCATCCAAAACAACGCAACTGATGCAAATTCTCGCTCATAGCTTCTTTAAGGTTACCAGCACTCCCCGCTTTTTGCCGCGCTCTTGGAGCCGATTGCAATCTGTCGAGCAGAGCTCTGGCACTGATCTTGAAGATCATTCCAAGTCGAGGATCCTCTGCTTCACCCATATTCGGCAAGAGACCAGAATCAGTCGCCTATCAGTAACCAAGTGCCGCCAATCGGTTACTACACTTTAATACTGTGTGTACTAGAGAATCGTATTGATTCCTCCACTATTTTTTAAAGGTCTAGCCATTTCAATTGCTTGCCAGGAATTGAGTCCCAGGCTGCAACGGCGGAATAAGTGCAGCAGCAGAGCTGAACAAGCAAGAGGATGCAACTTTGGAGGAGTTTAGATGAATGCCATGTTTCTCAAAATGGGTAGGAAGTTCCAGACTCTGCTGAACCGTCAAGAAGGCCAGGATTTGGTCGAGTATGCTTTGGTTCTTGCAATGATCGCTCTCGGCATAGTAACCACCATGCAGAGCGTGGCAACCAGCCTCAGCACCGCATTTTCTGATATCGCCGCTGCTGTCACTACGAATGGCTGACCGTACAGTGCGAAATCCCGCAAGGAGGGCATCAGAACCCAAGATACAATCCAAGTTTTGCCTGTTAGCCAGCCCCCTTCCACCACAGTGGAAGAGAGGCTGCGCTGTGGTTGTATCCAAGGCCACCTACCTCTTCATGCGCCCAGCGGCTTGCGGAAGGTGATCGCATAAAACTTGCCGTCCTTCAGCATCTCGACCCGAATATCTTCCATCTCCGGCGGCACCAGGTCGATGGGCACGGTCACGGCTTCCTTGCGATCATTGTAGAAACTGCTGGTGTACGGAATCTTCTGGTAAGTGCTCTTCACGTACTCTTCGGTTTCATCCTCCACCATCAAGCGGCCGCCCGGCTTGGTGATGCGGATCATCTCGCGCAGAGCCTTGGCGCGATCGTTGAAGAAGTTGAAGCCGCCGCAGGTATAAACCACGTCGAAGCTCGCATCGGCAAAGGGCAGGCTCTCCGCGTTGCATAGGTATAGGTCGGCCTCCATCTGCCAGCGGCGCAGATTGCGTTGGCAGTTGGCCAGCATCTCGGCGGAGAGATCAAGACCGGAGAGCTTCACCCCGCGCGGCAGATACTTGAAGTTCAGTCCTGTTCCGACCGATGTTTCCAGCACCGAATCGCCCGGCTTTACCTCCAGCAGGTTCATGTAATTTTCGAAATATGAATCAACATTCAAGCCACGAAAGGCTGCAAAAAAGCGCTGTGTATCGTCATAAAAGCCGCCAATGTTTTCATACAACTTGTTGTACTTGCCGTTGTCGCCGGTAAGATCCTCCGGCTTCAGAAATGCGGCAATTCCATCGCGCACCGGAAAGCTCTCGCCGGATTTGCTCGCCAGCGCTTCCCTGCCCCCTTCAACAACCACGGTGAGCGGCTCGCCGGTAAACGGGCTGCGCAGCAGGTCAATTGTCTCCGGACGGCTGGCCCAACTGCGCTCTTTGATCGGATGAATTAGCGCCCAATAAGCCAGGATCAGCGCCGCGCTGTCGCAAACATCGACCAGGATCGCATTCAGGAATGGCGTTGAATGGAAGGCAGCGATGTGAAAAGAGCGCGTAAGTTCCAGAAGGCCGGCAAGAAGACAACCCATGCCAAAGACGATGGAGGTGGCATTCGATTCACGGTTCCAAAACCAGACAATCGTCGCCGCAAACCAGAGAATAATAAAAGCATGCAGGCCGGCAAAAGGAACTTCGCTCACACCCAACTTGTGAAGGATGCCGGAGAGCGCCACGGCTCCAACCGGCAGCGGAAGCGTTGCCAGCCAACCGGAAAGCCGCGGGCTGACGAACCGGTGATAGGTAAATGGAAGAATGCCGATCACCGAGACGAGCAGAATCCAGCCAAGATAATGGATCGCCTGCTGTGGGCCGGTGAGCGGAATCTTGCGCCAGCCGAAGATCAGGCCAGGAATCACGTTGAAGCCCAGCATCCACAAAAAGCCGCGCCGCAGCCGCTGCGTGCCCACAAACCACGCGCCCATGATCGGCCCGGTCCAGCTTCCCGTCTGCTGCAGAAACCAGCCGGAGAGAATTATTCCAGTGGTGATCCATGCCATGATCTGTGCCGAGCGGCTGGATTTTACTTCGGTGGTCATTTGCCTTCTCCTTCGCTTGCGTGTGCGGTCTTGCATACGCTGTTTGTGGGCTTTGCTGGCCCAATTCAAGATTCGCGGCGGGCGCGGTTGCTTTCGGACTCATCCAAAGCGCTCAGCTCTTTAAGCGCCGCTTCGCCCCACTCCAGCGCGGCACGGGTCATCGCCATCCCCAGGCTCAGTGTGAGCATCCAATAGGGCAGATTCGGATCCTTCGATTGGTAGGCGCGCGCCATCTTTTCAATCCCCTCCAACTGGGCCATCGTCTGCCGGTTGCGCCGATTCACTTCATGCACGTGAGCCAGCGCCACCCCCGGCGCCGCCTGGCGGCCAAAAAACAGCTTGAGCATAAATTCGTTTCGTGGCGGATCGTTCTGAAAAGGCTGAGCGAGCCACTGGCGCAAGGCGGCGCGTCCAGCCTCGGTCAGCGCATACTCCTGCCGCCGCTTTTTGGCTGTGCCGGACGGCTCGCAGGCTTCAATCAGGCCATCGGCGGCCAGTTGCTTCAGCGAGGGATAGATTTGCCCATAGCTCTCTCCCCAAAAGCTGCCGAAGTTCTCTTCAATGGCCTTGTGGAGCTCATAACCTGAACCCTTGGGCGCAAAGGAGAGCATGCCGAGGATGACGTAGGCGGTGCGGTTATTCTTCATATAGCTGTAAGATATATCTGTCAGATATTTTTGTCAACAGAAATCTATCAAAGAATTTGAAAATTTGCGTTTACGCAAAAACGGCAGGTCCTGAGGCCTGCCGTTATCATCAAAACCTGTTGAATGAAAATGCTTATTTGCCCGGCTTGGCCGGCGCCGAGGCTGGCGCGGTCTTTACCTTGTCGAGCACCGAGTGCGTTCCACCGCCCGAATTCGACATCAGGATGGTCAAGGAGATCGATGTGCACATGAAGATGATTGCGGCCCAGGTGGTAACCCGGGTGAGCACGTTGGCAGCGGCGCGCGGTCCAAAGGCAGTCTGCGAGCCCTGTCCGCCAAAGGCGCCGGCCAAATCCGCCGAGCGGCCCTGCTGCAAAAGAACCACAAAAATCAGAACGCCGCACACAATCACGTGCAAGATGGTGACTAGAACCAGAGCAATCTGCATCTTTAAGCTGCTTTCCAGGTCAGTCCGGTGACCCGGACGAGAGAGATTTGGTGCGGAAGAGGGGACTTGAACCCCTATGCCTTGTGGGCGCCAGCACCTCAAGCTGGTGCGTCTGCCAATTTCGCCACCTCCGCACACTGGGTGATCTCTACGAGTATAGCAAAACTCAGAGCCGGAAGGAACCACGCGCGAGCAAATTCTCCTGGCCGCCTGCCGCCGAGCTGATGGAGCAAGCAGTCGAAGCCAAAAGATGAAGATCGTGTTAACATTTAAACTCAAGGAGCTGGCCGCCCCTTCAAGACTGGCCGGACCGTCCCCGAATGAATCTCTATCTGATGCGTCACGCGAGCGCCGGACTGCGGCGCGGCAATCCCCTGATCGACGACAAGCGCGCCCTGATCAAAGAAGGCAAGGAACAATGTGTGCTGATGGCGCGCGTGCTGGCCGCGCTCAAGGTGCAGGTGGACGTGATCGTCTCCAGCCCCTTGAAGCGAGCCTTGCAAACCGCGCAGTTCGTGGGCACGGAGCTGGGCTATGACCAGCGCGTCGAAATCAGCCCGGCGCTGGCGCCCGACGCGGACTACGCCGACTTCCAGCAGATGCTGGCTCACTATTCAGGCTTCGAGGGCGTGCTGGCCGTCGGCCACAACCCCAACGTCTTTCAGTTCCTTGGGCGCATGATCGCCGGCAACGACGGCGCGGCCATCCGTATGCGCAAAGGCTCCATCGCCCGCGTCGATCTCGACCGCCATCCGCCGCTGCTGCACTGGCTGATCGATCCCCGCTCAGCGCGCTCCATTTACGCCAGCGTGCAGAAGAGTTCGCGCCCGAAGACCTCCAAAAAGTAGCCGGCCTCTTTGCGCAGCGACCACAGTTCCAGCTCCGCGCCCGTTCGCCCCGGCTCCACTTCCAGGTAAACCCGCTTGGGATAGAGCTTGACCGAAACGCGCAGCACGTCGCTGGCGCGGTCCTGATTCAATGCAACCGCCAGCCGCAGCAGCACCACCGCTCGCTGCACATAGGCGTGTTCGGTGGCGGGAATGTTACGCAGCGCGCGGTCGCCCGGCTGCGGACGGCTCTTGCCCAGGTAGCGCGCGATCGCCGAAACCAGCGTCCGGTGCAATGGCGTATAACCGTAAAGCTCGGAGCTGGAGACGATGTACTGCGTGTGCCGGTGATGGCCCTGGTGGTTGATGAATTTGCCGGTGTCGCGCAGCATGGCCGCCGCGCCCAGCCAGTTCTCATACTCCGGCGGCAACTGATGCAGCTCCGCCAGATCGTGAAAGAGCTGCAAAGCATGGGCACGCACCGGCTCGGCATCCACAGGATCGACGCCGTAGCGCCGCGCCGTGGCCAGCACGCTCTCCCAGCGATCGTGCTCAAAGGCGCGATGCACCCTGGCGCGCTCGTCCTGCTCGGCCAGCATCTGGGCCAGAATGCCGTCCCGCAAACCCAGCGGCGAATAGATGAAACCGGCGAGGCCAAAGCTCTCCAGCAGTTCGGCAAAGACCATCGCGCCGGGCACGATAATCTCCGCCCGCCGCGGGCCAATGCCCGCAACCGCCGCGCGCTCGGCCAGCGGCATCAACGCCAGTTTGGCAGCCAACCGGCCTACATCGCGCGTGGAAATCAGCTCCGCTTCGGGCACAGTCAACTTCCTTTGACTAGCTGCCAGCACCTGAATTACCTTGTCAATCTTCTTTTCCGCGTTCTTTCTTGCCGCTTTTTTATCCGACTTGGCAGCCCACTTTTCCGCTGTAACCGCCTCGCTCAGCGCCGCCGCCGTGCCTGAGGTGGCAATTACCCGCATCACCTCGCCAGGCTGAATCTTGCCGTGAGCCGTGCGCAACTCACGCGCAATGAACTGCCGCATCCGCGCCAATCCCTCCGGCGGCGCCGGATCGGCGCTGAGAAACTCCTCTTTCAACCGCACCGCACCCAACGGCAGGCTCACCGTCTCCAGAATGTGGTGCCGCTCGCTGAGGGTAATTTCGCAGCTTCCGCCGCCCAAATCGATGAGCAGAGCCCGCCCCGCTTCCCGTTCCGCGCCGGTCACGCCCAAATGAATCAGCCGCGCCTCTTCCAGACCGGAGATAATCTCCAGATTCCAGCCCGTCTCGGCCTTTACCCAAGCCTGAAAAGCCGGCCCATTGCGCGCGTCGCGCATCGCCGAGGTGGCCACCATGCGAATCTGGTCCGCGCCATGCGCCTGCACCAACCGCTGAAAGCGTTTGAGCGCTTCGAGCGTAGCCGCCATCGCCTCCGGCGAAATCATTCCGGTCTCAAAGACGCTCGCTCCCAGCCGCGTTACCTCGCGGTCTTCGGCCACAGTCCGCAGTTGATGCTCAACAACCTCCGCAATCTCCAATCTGCAACTGTTGGAACCGACATCGATAGCGGCGAAGGTGGGCATGCAAGGTGCGCTCCGTACAATGGAATTGGCTCTGGAGCCAAGATACACGACCGGGGCGGCCTACCGCTGCAGATTCAGAGGCTAAAAATCGCTTCGTCCCATGGCAGGAAAAATGAATTGAAAAGATACGCGTCCTTTCCCGCGCCATACCGCTTGCTGGCCGCATCGCGCCCCGGCAGCATTCTGCTGCAAACCGCGCGCTGCGATGAGGATAATTTTCGCAGTTACCTTTTTATGCAACCTGTGCGGACGCTCTCGATCGGCGGCGGCTTGTTTGACCAGATCGATCAGGCGCTGGCCAGCGGATATTATGTTGCCGGTTATCTTTCGTATGAGTGCGGAGAAAGCCTGCGGAAGTTAAATCCATGCGGGCAGCCGAAACCAAACGCGCCGCTCGGCTGGCTGGGCGTCTATTCGAGAGCGTATCTCTTTAATCACAGAACGGGTGAGTTTGAGGGCGAACCGCCGGAGGAACTTCCAGCGGAAGATTCTCAGCCCAACGCGAGTTATGAAATTCAAAATCTCCGCTTCGGCATCGATGAAAAGAGTTATGCCGAAAAGATCGCGGCAATTCAGGAGTACATCCGCGCGGGCGATACCTATCAGGTGAACTTTACTGATCAGGCGTTGTTTGACTTCTCCGGTTCGCCGATGGCTCTGTTTGCAGCGCTGCTTGAAAGCCAGCCGGTACAGTACGGAGCTTTTCTCAACGCAGACCACCAGCAGATTCTGTCGTTCTCTCCGGAGCTGTTCTTTCGCCGGCGAGAGCGCGAGATTGTCACGCGGCCGATGAAAGGCACGGCGCGGCGCGGCGCGGATAACATGGAAGACAAACAGATAGCCCGCTGGCTGCAAAACGACGAGAAGAATCGCAGCGAAAATGTAATGATCGTGGACCTGATGCGCAACGATCTGGGCCGCATCTGTGAGTACGGCAGCGTGCGCGTGGATCAGCTCTTCACGGTGGATCAATATGCGACGCTCTTTCAAATGACTTCACAGGTTTCAGGCACGCTGCGGCAGGATGTGAGTTATGCCGGACTCTTCGCCAGTCTCTTTCCCTGCGGCTCCGTAACCGGCGCGCCGAAGCATCGAACGATGGAAATCATTCAGGAACTGGAGCGCGGTCCGCGCGGCGTTTATACAGGCGCAATCGGCTTTTTTTCACCCATGCGCGAAGCGATCTTCAGTGTGCCTATCCGAACCATTGTGCTAGAGAAGAACCGCGGCGCAATGGGCGTCGGCAGCGGCATCGTCATTGATTCGCGGGCGGAAGACGAGTACCGCGAGTGCCTTCTTAAATTCGATTTCCTCGCCCGCTGCGAAGAGAGATTCGAACTTCTGGAAAGTATTCTTTGGAACGATAGTTACAGTTTATTGCCAATGCATTTGGAGCGCATGGAAAGTTCGGCAGAGTATTTCGGTTTTGACTTTGATCGCGCCTCTATCCTTGAAGCATTGGAAGATGCGGGCAAGCAACTTATAGGTGGCGCGCGGACAAAGGTTCGAGTTATCCTGGAGCGTTCCGGCGCAGTGAAGATCACGCACTGCCCAGTGGAGGAAAACGCAAGCTCGCAGACGGTTATGATCTCTTCCATTCCAGTTACATCGAGTGATCGCTTCCTGCGCCACAAGACAACTCGCCGCCAGTTATACGATGAGCAATACCAGCAGGCCCTCCGACAAGGCTATGACGAAGTTATCTTTCTGAATGAACGCAATGAGGTAACCGAGGGCGCCATTAGCAACATCTTCATCGAGATGGATGGCCAATGGTTTACGCCTCCAGTTGAATGTGGATTGCTGCCGGGAATTTATCGGCGGCATCTGCTGGAAACCAACCCCGCGGCGACGGAAAAAATCTTGCACCTTGATGACCTTGCCGCGGCGGATGCGGTCTATATCTGTAACTCCGTGCGAGGCTGCAGAAGAGTTACAGTTATCTCGGCAAGTCATTCCTGATCGTGACTCGCGAACCAACCAATTACCCGCCGCTCGAACTCCGTTGGCTCCGCGCCCGCTGCGCCGCAATGACCGGCCTGCGCGGGTTCCCAAAGCATCACTGCGGGAACGCGCACCATGCTGCGCGCTAGAATCATCTCCGAATTGCGCGCAGGTATGTTGTTGTCTTTCAAACCATGAACAAGAAGAACAGGAACCTTGCTCGCGGCAACGGAATTCATTGGCGAGGCCTGCTCAAGATTCACTGCATACTTCCAGCGAGCGGATAACAAACCAGCCTCCACAGCCGGACGAAACACGGTGCGCCCCGCCCATGCTCCAAGATGAAACTGCTCTCCCAGCCGGTCATAGGATGCCTCGCGGAAACTGGCAAAGGATGACTCCGCCACCACCGCGCAGAATCCCGGCTCGGCTTGCAATGCGTTCAGCAACTCCGCCGCGCCCATCGACTCGCCCAATCCATCGATGCAGCGCGGAGATTCGGTGCGCAGCAGCCAATCGAACCAGCGGTGAATGTCGTCGGCTTCCTTCACTCCATACGTGGCTAGCGCACCGCCGCTCACGCCATGCGCTCGCGCATCCGGCAGCAGAACCGCGAATCCATGCCGCAACAACACTTCCCCATCGCCCAGCATTCCCATCCGGTTGTCGGCTTGCCCATGCAGCAGAATCACGGCGTCGCCGTTGCCGTGCAGCGGGCGAATGCTCCAGCCGCGCAACGTTGCGCCGTCAACAGCCGTGATGAAAACCTCCTCCAACTCGGCGTGATTCCGCTCGGCAACAGAATGCGCTTCGGCAACCATCTCAGGCGTCAAACTTCTTCGTCCCGGATGCAGCGCCATCTCCATGGCCAAGATGCCGAGAGTCATGCTCACCACAAGCCATATTCCGATGAATACCAAAACAGATCGGAACACGATGCGCAAAACTTTCATGTTTTCATCCTACGATTTGCAGCGCTCTATAGTTCCCCCTTTGGGCATCTGCAAAGAACCTGCCAGAACGCCCGGCGCTTCGTTCCGGCCAACTGTTATCCTGTTGAGAACGGTAAATCAATCATGACAGACACCACTTCCTCGATCTCCCGCCCGCAGGCTGCGCTTTCCACGCGCGCCGTGTGGCTGCTTTTTGCGGCCATCTTTGCCGCCGTGCAGTTTGGCTCCCTCTTTACGCCGCCGCTGATGGACGATGTGGACGCCTCCCATAGCTTGGCCGCGCAGCATTTCTCTGAGAGCACCGACTGGGTGACCGCCAAAATCAACGGCATCCGCTACATTGAAAAGCCGCCGCTGCCCTATTGGATCTCCGGCGCGCTCTACAAAGTCTTCGGGCAGAATGTCTTTGCCTCGCACCTGCCCAACGCGCTGGCCATGCTCGGCCTGGCCTGGCTGGCTTGGCTGTGGGCGCGCCGCGCCTGGGGCGACCGTGCCGGCCTCTACGCCGGCCTGGGTGTGCTCACCTCCATTGGCCCCTTCCTCTTTACTCGCTTCATCATTCCTGAAGCGCAGCTCAGCCTCTTTCTGCTCATCGCCCTCTACTGCCTGCTCACTGGCTTCGAGCCGGGAAGGGCAGCGCGCTTTTATCTGATGTGGGCATCCCTGGGCCTTGCCCTGATGACCAAAGGCCTGATTGCGCCCACCTTCTTTATCGGCGCAGCCGTTCCTTACCTGATCCTCTCCGGCCTCTGGCGTCGCTGGAAGGAAGTGAAACCTGTCACCGGCACGCTGCTCTTTCTGGCCATCGCCGCGCCGTGGCATATTCTCTGCGGCCTCGCCAATCCCGACCAGGGCCACGCCGTCGGCAATCACCCCAGCTTCGGCAACGTCCACGGCTTCTTTTACTTCTACTTTGTCAACGAGCACTACCTGCGCTTCTTCAACCTGCGCTATCCGCACGACTACAACAAGCTGCCCGGGGTTCTTTATTGGCTGCTGCACCTGGTCTGGCTCTTTCCCTGGAGCCTCTTTTTGCCCGCGGTTTTTGTTGTGGCCTGGAAGACCCGTCGCCACTGGCGCCAATATCTGCGCCACGACGCCGGTCAGGCGGTGGATTTTTTCATCGGCGAATCGGCCCGCGCGGATGTTGCCGGTGACATTGTCCAACTCAAATTCCGCGCCCGCACGGTCTGGCTTTTGAGCCTCTTCTCCGGCTGGACGCTCCTGTTCTTTTCCATCTCCACCAATCAGGAGTACTACACATTCCCGGTGTGGACGCCGTTCTTCATCCTCATCGCCGGCGTGGTCGCGGGCATCGAGGAGAATCGTGGAGCGGATTGGACCTTCCTCTCCAATCCTGAGAACAGAAGCTCGCTGCTCTCAACCGCGTGGCTCACCGGCGCGCAGGCCGTCTTCACTGTTGTGGGCGTGCTCTCCGCCGCAGTCCTCGGCTGGGGGCTGTGGGAATCGCGCCATCTGCCCTTCGTGGACGACATCGGCACGCTGCTGGCCCATCGCGGCGTGGGCGATTACACGCTTTCCATGTCCCATCTCTTCGACCTCACCACGGCCGCCTTTGCCGCGCTGCGACTGCCGGCAACCCTGGCAGCCATCGCCCTGCTCGTCGGCCCGCTTGCCGGGTTGATTCTGCGGCTCAAGCGCCATCAGATCGCCGCCACCATCAGCGTCGCGCTCACCGGAGCCGTCTTCCTTATCGCCGCGCACATCGCCTTTGCCCGCTTCGATCCCATGCTTGGCAGCAAGCGCGCCGCCGACACCATCCTGGCCAAAGGCTCGCCCTCGGACACATTCATCATCTACGGCGACCTGAACGTCGGCTCCTCGGTCGTCTTTTACACCCACAAATTTCTGCAAAACAAGCCCGCCTTGCTGGTTCTTGAACGCTGCGGACAGAATGGCGAGGGCTCCACTCTGCTCTGGGGCTCCTGCTACCCCGACTCGCCCAACATCTTCCTCAGCGAAGATCAGCTTTCGAAGTCATGGGGCACCGGCAACCGCAAGTGGCTCCTGGCCGAAGACGTGAACCGCCTCAAAGCCCAGCAGCTTCTCGCCGGTCGCCTCTACTTCGTGCAGGACATCGCCGACAAAATGCTCTGGACCGATAGGCCGCTGACGAAGTAACAGCTATCAGCCGTCAGCTATCAGCTATCAGCCAATAGCTGAAAGCTGATAGCTGATAGCTGATAGCTGATAGCTGATAGCTGATAGCTAAAAGGGAG
>CAZXVX010000017.1:0-32523 GCA_964644105.1 uncultured Occallatibacter sp.
CATAATTGTCAAGTGAAAAGTTGGGTTCGAACCAAACTTTCACCTATCATACCCCCATAAAGCCCTAAAAAACCAGAAAAAAAACGAACCAAATTCAGCAACAAAGGATTTTTTTACGATGAGCAACTGCACAAGTGATGATGCAACGACCAGCGACGCGCTCTTCGGGCGCACCCAGGCTTGGAAACTGTTGACCGTGTGGACCCAAAGCGAGAGCCTGCGCAAGCACGCGCTCAGCGTAGAAGCCTGCGTGGCGGCTATGGGCGAAGCCGAGGCAGACCGGCTAGGGTTGGCAGGCGCGGAGCGCGCTGAACTCGTGGAGTTGTATGCCACGACGGCACTCTTGCATGACTTCGATTACGAGCGTCACCCGACGGCGGAGGAGCATCCCTTCATCGGCGTGCGCGAGTTGGAGCGGCTGGGCTGGCCGGAACCGCTGCTCACGGCGATCCTGGGCCACGCGCAATACAGCGGCGTCCCGCGCCAGACGCACCTGGCCAAAGCGCTCTTTGCCTGCGACGAACTCAGCGGCTTCCTGACCGCCTGCGCGCTGGTCAAGCCGACCAAGGCCATCGCCGATGTTGAGGTGGCCAGCGTGCGCAAGAAGATGAAAGACAAAGCCTTCGCCCGCGGCGTCAACCGCGAGGATATTCTGCTCGGCGCGGCAGAGCTGGGCGTGGAGTTAGACGCGCAGATTGCGTTTTGTCTGGATGCAATGAAGAAGCGGGCGGGAGAATTAGGGCTGTGAGGTAGGTCAATCAATGCATTTCCTCCCAGAGGGAGAGACCGAAAATAGCCCAGGGTGAAGCGCAGCGGAACCCTGGGTTGGATGCATGGAGAGGAACCTTCGCCCCGGAGGGGCGAAACGAAACCTGTATCTCAATGTTAAATTTGTAATTCACACCGCCCCTCCGGGGCGGAAATTTTTTGACCGATAGCTTTCCCAGGATTTCATCCTGGGCTATTCTCGTTTCCTCCCTCCGGGAGGTGGGTAAAATTAGCGGCAATGAAGAAGCGGGCGGGGGAGCTGGGGCTGTGAATCAAATTCTATAAATACCTGTAGCGCACGAAGAGTGCGCCTAGAAACAACAAGCCGAGGAAGATCATCTTGATCGCCGTATGTACTCTGGTGCGCAGTAGCTCTCTGTAATAGAATTTTTCGGGTTTGGCTGGATTGTAACGAATGGTCACTGTCTCTCCGCCGATAAGTTGGTAAAGTGGGGAATCGTCTGGAACTTTAAATTCAACACTCCGCCTATGCCCTTGCCGGTCGCTCCAAACCAATTCATCTCGTGAGGCCCATGTCGAAGGCGCTGGCTGACCGTGGACGGTTTGCTTGGTCTCCTCAACATTGGACGATTCGACCTTGGCCTCAACCTGAATCCACTTATCGTAACCGCGCAGCCACTCCCAGATTTCGATCAGCATGATGGCTCCATTCTGCCCCTTCGGGGCGGAAATCTCTGGTCTGAATGCTTTCCCAGGGTTTCACCCTGGGCTATTCTCGTTTCCTCCCTCCGGGAGGACGGCAACAATCAATTTCTGCTCAGAAGATTGGTAAAGGAGATTCCGATCTTTTTGATCCATGTATGAACTTTGGAACCGGAGACGCCGCGCAGGTAGAACTGATCGGGATTGGCAGGATTGAAGCGGATGGTCACGGTTTGCCCATCGTAAAGCTGGAAAAGTGGCGAATCCTCCGCAACTTCAAATTCATTTTCATGCGGATTTCCTGAGTTATCTTTCCATATCAGTGTGCAAGAGGATTTCCACTCGTCGACTGGTTCCGAATTAGTCCATCTGTTGGTGCGTACCCTTCCGATTTCAACTTCGGCCAGATTGGACGATTTGATCGTCGCCTCCATCTGAATCCACTTATCGTAGCCGCGCAGCCGCTCCCAGATTTCGATTAGCATGATGGTTCCATTCTGCCACAGCAGGGCTGGGAATTGTACCGAAGAACAAATGGAATAAGTGATAAAATCGATGCAGACGCAGGCCGTTCGTTCGCCTGAAACGCGGAGGTTCCCCATGCTGCAAGCCGATGAACGCGAGAAGCTGGAACGGGGCTTTGCCGAGGGCGAGGCAAGCCAGCGACTGGAAGGACTTGAACTCGGTGAGCCGTACTGGACGGTCAAGGCACGGATTCTCGCCGGAGAGATCACCTTCGACCAGGGGCTCGAAGAGATTTCCGCCTACCATCGCTCACGGGCCTTGGCTGTCGCATGAGCTTGTCCGCGCGCGATCCGTACGTCTATCCCGGCACGAATGTCCTTATCAATCTGGAGGATATCCGCGACCAAGCAGCCCTCAATCGCTTTGAAGCTCAGTCTGCATCCACCAGTATCGCTCTTCTCGCAGTCAACCCCATCACTGGCCCGTTCGACGTGCGCCGCTTGCGGGAGACCCATCGCCGCATCTTTGGCAAAGTTTATCCGTGGGCTGGCGAACTGCGCAAAGACATTGGCTTGATGGCCAAGAACCGCTCCGGCTTTGTTGTCGCGTACGGGCCTTCGCAGAATATTTCCGGCGCACTGGAGAGTACCTTTGCCGCATTAAAAATGGAGAGCTTTCTGCAAGGCTTGGAGGCTGGCGCTCTGGTCAAGCGGTTGGCCTACTTTTACAGCGAACTGGACGCCATTCACGCCTTTCGCGACGGCAATTCACGCACTCTGCGCGCCTTTACAGCCGATCTCGCCGAAGCTGCCAGCCATCGGCTGGATTGGACCCGCGTGGCGCAGGTGCCGGAAGACCGAGAGCGCCTCTACCACGCACGCGACGTGGCCGTGATGCGCGGCGATCTCTCCGAACTGACGGCGATCTTTAGCGCCGTTCTAGGCGGCTGAGTTCGCGCACCCCCCTTCAAAAATCCGATCAACGAGCCGTGACCCGAATCACCGTGCGCGCGGGGTAATTTTGCGCTACGATAGGCTGTTCAAGCATGGATCGCTGCCTCGCCTCAAGCGAGAGCCGGTCCCGCGCTCGGAGGTGTCAATGGCCCGCTTTGAAGAGATACTGGTCCATTCTGACCATGGAGTGAAAACCATCACACTGAATCGTCCGGAGCGGCGCAACGCGCTCTCGCTGCGCATGATTCAGGAGCTCACCCGTGCCCTCGACGATGCCGAGAATTGCTCTTGCGGCGTGGTGATTTTGACAGGCGCCGGTTCGGCATTCTGCTCCGGGTTGGATTTGGAGCATCTGGCCACGCTCAGCGCCTCCACGCCCGCCGAGCATCGCCGCGACTCGGAGAGTGTGGCGCGGGTGCTGCGCACGCTCTATGACTTTCCCAAGCCGGTCATCGCGGTGGTCAATGGGCCGGCCATTGCCGGCGGCATGGTGCTGGCCACCATTCCCGACTTCACGCTGGCCACGCCGGAGTCCAAATTCGGCTATAACGAAGTGCGGGTGGGCTTTGTGCCGGCCATGGCTGCCTCGTTTCTGCTGCGCCAGGTGGGCGAAAAGCGCTGCCGTGAGCTGTTGTTGACCGGCCGTCTGATGAAGGCGCAGGAGGCATTCAATCTGGGCCTCGTGACGCAACTGGTAGCCGCCGACGAACTGCTGCCGACCGCCCAGGCGCTGGCTCAGACTCTGCTGCAAAACAGTCCGCAGGCCATGCAGGCAGTCAAGCAGTTACTGGCCCAGCACGCCCGCCTGCGTCTAGACACGGAACTGGAGGACGCCATCGAGGTCAACGCCCAGCAACGCTCGACCGATGACTTCAAGGAGGGCGTCGAAGCCTTCATCCAGAAGCGCAAGCCGGAGTGGCCAAGTTTGAAGGCGCGGGTTTGAGGTGTGATAGAACAAGCGCGGACGGGGACGTCCGCGCAACAGCCGGTCTGGAGACCGGCGCTACATTCTAATCCCTGACTCCTGATCCCTGTCCCCTGATCCCTGCTTTACTGCGGGTCCTTGTCGCGTTTGAGCAGGACCAGGATCACCGTGGCCACCAGCGCCACCAGCATCCCGGTCAGCACGGCCAGCGAGGTGCGAAAGCGATGGCGATAGGCGACAGCGTGAGCGGTGGGGTTCACTTGCGGATACTGTTCGTCCTTCGTGGCGCGACAGACACGCTCGGTTCCGTTGGGATCAGTAAAGTTGATCAGGTAGCGCGGAATCGTTTCCTCGGCCGCATCACCCCGCACATGGAGCGAGGGGTTCATGTCGTCCGGATCGGGTGAAACCAGCACCGGGTTGACAGGCTGGTTCTCGGCATTCAGATTGCAAGTCCTGTCGGGAGTCGAGCATAATCCATCTTTCTCGTTGGATTCATTGGGAGGAGTGCAGGTTAAATCCAGCTTGTCCCCCTTCCAATCCTTGGCCTCGTGCAGAATGTTTGCCTCGAAGGACCAGCGCGAGGGAATAACGACGCTCAGATCCTGCCCGAGTTTAGGCATCAAGTAGATGGGCCTCATGCCGCCGCCCAGGGCGATAATGGGCAGCAACACCAACGGCAGCATGGCGATGGCGCTTTCGTTGGTCTTTGACAGCGCGGAGATTGCAAGTCCCAGCCCCGCGCCAATCATCGACGAAAGCAGCAGGACCAGGAAGTCCCAGCCGAAGTTGCTGTGCAGCCCGCAACTGAAGTAGACAATTGCCAGCATCGAGCCGATCTGAAAGATGCACAGGCCCAGCAGCACGGCCAGCTTGCTAAAGACATACGGAATCAGCTTGAGCGTGACCATGCGCTCGCGCTTGTAGATCGTCCACTCGCCGACAATATCGCGGGCGGCGTTGTTGCAGCCGAACCAGATGGCCGCCACCACCATCAGGAAGTGAACAATGGGCAGCTTCTCGCTGATTTCGTCAAAGTGGCTAGCCCGCAAGGGATACGCAACCAGCGTAACCAGAACGGCGAAGATGGGCGCCTGCACCAGCAGAATGGCGGTCTGCGCCTTGTCCTGAAGGCGGACGATGACGTTGCGCTTGACCAGCGCCAGCCATTGGCCCAGACCCAACTCGCGGCGCGGCTTCTCGCCTGCGCCTTGCGAGGTCGTCTGCTGCTTGCCGCTGCGGTTGGTCACAAACTCCTGCCGGTAGCGTGATGCCAAATAGCGCTGCCGCCACGTGTCGGTGCGGTTGCTCTCCGGAGCTGTATTCATGCCGGTGAAGAGCATCTCGGGGTTAAGATCCTGCGGTTGAATCGGCGCGCCGGTCGCCGGCGGATTGAAGAACTGAATCGAATCCGGGAAGGCTGGACCGAAGAAGACCACCGCGCCGGGCTTTTCGCCCCGGTCGCGCGAGACCATCAGCAAATCGTCAAATTGCTTGTAAACCTTCAGGCTGGGCTGGTGAATGGTCGTCAGAATCGTCTTGCCGGTTTTGGAGAGGCTCTTCAGCAAATCAATCACCGACTCGGCGTCATAGGAGGACAGCCCGCTGGTCGGCTCATCCAGGAAGAGCACCGGCGTATCGGTGATGAGTTCGAGGGCAATGTTGACGCGCTTGCGCTGGCCGCCGCTCAAGGTCTTCTTTTCCGGCGAGCCGATCACCGTGTCGATCTTGTCCGGGATGCCCAAGTCATAGAGCACTTTCTCGGTGCGCGTGGTGATCTCGGCGTCGGTCAGGTCAGTGCGCAGGCGGGCGGAGAAGTAAAGCGCCTGACGCACCGTCAACTGCGGATGAACGATGTCGTCCTGGGGCACGTAGCCCATCATGTGCCGATAAAGATCGTAGTAGTCGTAGAGGCTTTGTCCGCGGAAGAGCACCGTTCCCTGCGCCGGGCGGGTATAGCCGTTCAGCGCCTTCAGCAGGGTGGTTTTGCCGGCGCCGGCCGGTCCCATCAGCGCCACCAGTTCATACGGGAAGACGGTCAGCGAGACGGCGTCCAGCAGCTTTTTGCCGTTGGGCGCGTGGACCACAATGTCCTTGGCTTCGATGGTGACCTTGCCGTTGTAATCGCGCTGCGCCAAAGTGCCGTTTTCCATCAACTGGAAGCGCACGCTGCCCAGGCCGATCTCCTGCCCGGACTTGGCCAGCGCCTTCCCGCTGATGCGCACGCCGTTCACATAGGTGCCATTGCGCGAGCCCAGATCTTCAACCAGTATCCCTGACGCCGTCCGCGTAAACCTTGCGTGCCGCCAACTGACCATGGGAAAATCCGGCAGCGGAATCTCGCAGTTGGGATCGCGTCCCGCCTCCATCGAGTCGTGCTCGAAGGCGACCGTCTGGAAAGCGGCCTCGCCAATCTCCACCTTGGTGTCCAGGTTCAGCAGGCGGGCGGCGGAGATCTTGTAGGAGCCGAGGTAAACTTCGTCCGAGGTATTCAGCACCGCTCTCTGAATCCGATTGCTCAGATCGCCCAGAAAGGTTCCATTGCTCGAGTTCCGGTCCTCAAGAATGTACTTGCCATTCTCCTCGGTAATGACGGCGTGATTCCAACTGACAATCGGCAGATCAATCTGGACATCGGATTTGGGGTCGCGGCCAATGGTGATCAGCATGCCGTTGGTCTGAGGCAACGGACGGGTCATGCGTCCGGAGTCCAACATGGCGGAGGTCACCGGCCAAGGCATTGGAATCGAAATTCCCAGAGTTACTTTAACGCCCAGGGTCACCCGCACCGATTCACCGGGCGTAATCTTCACTCCATTTACATAAGTTCCGTTCTTTGATCCCAGATCTTCAATCACAAAGCCGCTGCCCTGCTGCGTAAGGCGGCAATGGCGCCCGGATACGGCCGCCTCCGGCACCACAAGGTCACAATCGCTATTCCGCCCGATCAACCAGGCAGCTTTCGGTCTGAACTCTTCGTTGGACATAAAATGATGTTCCAGATTGCTCACACTTTAACACGGCAGCCCACGGGATGAAAATTAAAGTTTGATTCGCCAAAAAATGCGCCAAGAATGCATGAAATCAAAAAACTTGATGAAGGCGTGCTATCCTGTCGCCAGTCAAATTTTGGCTTGCGGCAGGGCTTTATCCATGAAGACTTGTCCCGTCTGCGACACGGGTTATCCCGATCTACACCGAACCTGTCCCACCGACGGGGCGGTGCTGATCGAGTCTCAGGAGCTGGCGCCGGCCAGCCTGGTGCGCGGCAAATACCGCATCACGCGCAAGCTGGGCCAGGGCGGAATGGGGACGGTTTATCTGGCGGAGCATCTTTTGCTCGGCGGCCGCGTGGCGCTCAAGTTCCTGGCTCCTGAACTCAGCCGCAACCCGCAGTTCATCAAGCGCTTCCGCAACGAGGCCCGCGCCGCCTTTCAATTGCGCAATCCCAATATCGTTGAAGTGACCGATCTGGATCAGGCCGAGGACGGCAGCCTGTTCATCGCCATGGAGTATGTGGATGGACCCAGCCTGCGTGCGGCTATTCGAGAGAATCCCGGCGGTCTGCCCATCGAGACGGCGTTGATCATCACCCGTGGCATCGCCTCCGGACTGGCCGCGGCCCACGCGCGCGGCACAGTCCATCGCGACATCAAGCCCGAAAACATTCTGCTGACCGGTCCGGCTGGCCACGAGGAACAGCCCAAGGTTCTGGATTTTGGCATTGCCGCCATGCTCGAAGGCGCTACGGCAGTCAGCCATACGCGCGGCTTGATGCTCACCCCTGAATACGCCTCCCCGGAGCAGTGGCGCGGAACCCCGGCCAATGAGCTGGATGGACGCACAGACCTCTATGCGTTGGGTTGCGTCCTCTATCAGTTGCTCACCGGACGCACTCCCTTCCACGCCCACAATATCGAAGGCTGGATGTTTCAGCACCTGCAAGAGATGCCGCAGCCGCCCAGCCAGTTGCGCCCGGAGGTGGCCCATTGGCCCGGCCTGGATGATCTGGTGCTAAGCCTGCTGGCCAAGAACCGCGACGATCGCCTGCAGTGCTCCGAGTTGATTGCCTCGCTGGATGCCCTGCTCTACGGCAGCAGCCCGCCGCAGGGCGAAGCGCGCTGGGAGCGGCCTGGGACGGTGATCGAAGAGGGATGGAATCGCCCGCAAACGATGCGCACTCAAGCTCCGGCCGGTTCACAGACTTCGTCGGGCGCCCCAGCTCCGGATTCTCGAAGCTGGGAGGGAACCGCCAATCTCCCGTCGCCCCGCACCCAGACTCCTCGTTCGGCCAACCAATATTCTCCTCTGCCAGAACAGTCCGGCGCTCCCGCGTCCAAGCCCGCTCCGCGCAAATTTCCGCTTTGGGCCTGGGGAGCTTTAGCGCTGCTGTTGCTGGCGGCTGGCTTCACCGCCGTGCATCTGTTTGCGCCGCAGCCTAAGCCTCAGCCCACGCCGGTGCCAGCTGCTCAATCGCTTCCCGCGCCCAGTGTGGAGAACTCAACCGTGCAGCAAACGCAGCCCTCGATGGCCGAAGAGTCAAAGAGCGAGAGTGTGGAAGAGGCCAACCCGAACCTGGCAAAGCCGGCCGGCAAGCAGGCGGCGCAGCCCTCCCAGACTCAGCCGGTTAAACCTTCACCCGCACCAACGGTGGTCAATCCGCCGCAGATGCACGAAGCGAGCGCCGGCGACCTTACCCTGCAAGCGATTGAGCTTTACAAACAGGCGCGTTACGCCGACGCAGCGGCATTGTTCGATAAAGCCTGCGCGGGCGGCGGATGGGATGCCTGCAAGGATCTGGGAACCATCTACCGCAACGGCAAAGGCGTCATGCAGGACTACAACCGGGCAGCCAGTTTTTATGACAAGGCCTGCAACGGCGGCAATGTGCGCAGTTGCTCCGATCTCGGCTTTCTCTACGCCAGTGGCACCGGCTTGGTCAAAGATGACGCGCACGCCATGCAGCTTTACACTCAGGCATGCAATGGGGGCGATGGCCTGGGATGCAGCAATCTGGGCAATATCTATGCCAGTGGGCGCGGCGTAGCCAAGGATCCCGTGCAGGCGGCAGCGCTCTACTTGAAGGCCTGCTCCGCCGCCGATGCCTCCGGTTGCAGCAATCTGGGCAGCAGTTATCGCTATGGAAACGGCGTCGGCAAAGATCTGGACAAAGCCAAACAGTTTCTCGATAAAGGCTGCAAAATGGGCAATCAGTGGGGATGCGACAAGCTGAAAGAATTGCAATAATGCTGCTCTGTCGCCGTAACAACCATGAAGGCGGGTGCCCCAGGTCTCGATTCTGAGACCTGGGATTCCAAGAACCTTATTCACGTTATTCAAAAGGAGAATCGAAATATGCGGACAACCTTTGCATGGATCGCGGCGTTACTGCTAGGCAGCGGTTTGGCGGCGGGCGCATGGGGCGCTGAGCCGGCTCCACTCTACGGAGAGCATGGCGTCAGCCCGCAGGCGGTTCTCCAGGGAACCCTGGGCAGTTGCTACTTTCACGCCTCCGTCGCCGCGCTGGCCAAGGTTGCGCCGGAGAAGCTGCGCTCGGCGATCCGCGAGAATCCCGGCGGCGGCTATCGCGTTCACTTTGTCGATGGCCCGGAGGAGACCGTGCTGCCCGAGGATGTGGCCTTTGCGCGGGATCACCTTTATGACCGCTCCGAAGGCACATGGGTTGCCGTGCTGATGCGCGGCTATGCGCAGCGCCTGCTGCGTCAAAGCTTGATTCATGCCATCGATAAATCAGATTACATTCCCAGCTATATCAAGCCGATAGGCCTCTCGCTGCTCAATCGCTCCGACCAGTTGCTGATCGGCTATGACCGCGCCGTCCGCTCGGTGGTGCAGCAGGATGGGGTCATTGACAAGGCCGCGCTCAAAACCAAGCTGGCCTCCCAATTGGCCGCTTTGGGCGTTCCGGACACCGCAGTGCAGATGCTGGCCGGCTTCATGGAGGACCGGGGCTTCTTTGACTCCATCGCCCAGACCGTCGAGCAGAACGGCGAGGTCTTTGGAGCCTACAAGACCTTTGGCCAGGGCGGCGTCCCGGTGCGCGTCTTTGAGGCCTTTGAGGGCAAAGGCTTGTCCGGCTTGGTGGCCGACAAAAAGCTGACCGTCGATCAGTTGCGGCGGCTGAGCTCAGGCCACGTTGCCATGGTGGCGGGAAGCTGGGCCACGCCCAACGGCGCCGGATACTCCAGCGAAAATTGGTGGGTCGCCGGCCACTGCTACACCGTGCTGAGCTTTGACGACGCGGCTCAGGCCGTCACCCTGCGCAATCCCTGGGGAACCAAGCCCGACCCGGATGGCGTCTTCACCATTCCGCTGGCCACTTTCCTTGACGCCTACGAGTTCTACACCTACTCGCAATAGTCGCCCTGTAGCGCCGGTCTCCTGACCGGCTGTAGCGCGGACCTCCAGGTCCGCGCCGGCACATGCCGCAGTTCCATCCAATAAATTGGGTGCCCCAGGTCCGGATTTTCGGACCTGGGAATCCAAGGATCAGTCACACCCGCTCACGCCCACGCCGCTCACGCCGCGATATTGAAGCGTTCAATCTTGGGCCGTTTCTTATGAGACGCCTGCCACATATCGTAACCCATCTGCATCTCGTACCAGAGGCTGTCGTGGGTTCCCAGCGCATCCGACAGGCGCAGCGACATATCGGCGGAGATGCCCGCATTGCAATTGAGGATGCGCGAGAGCGTGGTGCGCGAGACGTGCAGCTTCTTTGCCGCGCTGGTGACATCCATCTCGCCAAGAAATTCGCGCAGCACCTTGCCCGGATGTGGCGGATTGAACATTCGTGTCATCTTACCCCCTGTGATAATCCCGATAGTCAACGAGAATGGCGTCCTCGCCTTCGAAGGTGAAAGTCACTCGCCAGTTTCCGTTGACCTTGACGGACCAATGGCCCTCCAGATCGCCGAGCAATGGATGCAAACGCCATCCCGGAGCGTTCATATCCAAGGGAGACTTCGCCTGATCCAGAACATAGAGCTGCGTCATGAGCTTAGCGGCATGAGCCGGTTGAATGCCCGCCTTGCTTCCCGTCCTGAAGAATCGTTCAATCCCGCCGTGCCGGAAGCTCTTGATCACTTGCCAAGTGTAGCGCATCACGCATCACCTGTCCACTGTGCAACCGGCGTTGTTCACCCCCAAAGATCAGGTGCTTCAGGTCCGGATTTCCGGACCTGGGAATCCATGAACGCCGACCAATGTTCCTCAGTTCCATCTCCGGGAAACTAAAGTTCTTCACGCGTCTCTGCTCCGATTTGCTGCAATTCTTCCGACAAAACCCGAAGAAACCCGTACAATAACAGAAGAATTCGCGTTCCACGTGGAAAACTTGGTACGAAATATCCTTGACGGAGAGAGCGTTTTATGCCCGTAACCACAGAGGTCCGAGTCCGCTACGCCGAGACCGACCAGATGGGCGTCGTTTATTACGCCAACTACTTGGTATGGTTCGAGATCGGCCGCGTTGAGCTGCTGCGCGCGCTGGGCTTTTCTTACAAGCAATTGGAGCAGGAGCACGGTTGCATTCTGCCTGTGATTGAAGCCACTTGCCGGTATCGCGCCTCGGCCCGCTATGATGACCAGATCCTGATTGAGAGCCGTCCCGCTCTGCTGCGCGGCTCGATTCTCAAATTCGCCTATCGCATCCTCCGCAAAGCCGACGAGGGTGAGGAGCCCGTGCTGCTGGCTGAGGGCGAAACCGTTCACGTGGTCTGCGACAGCCAGATGCACAAAAAGCATCTGCCGCCGCACTACGTTGCCGTCTTGCGCGCCAGCATGGATTCCAGCCACGAATCATGAAGGCCGAATCATTGGGTTAACTCGCTTTCAAGCCCGGCGGGTTGTGTTTGACCTGTTAAAATTCTTGTCAATGAAGGTGGCCGACTGATGCTCTGTCGAAGAGGCTCTGATTCAATCAATTTGCGAATCAACATTCCCTCAGGGGCTAAAGCCCGCTTCAATTTGCAGATTTGGCGGCACGACTAAAGTCGTGCCCTGACGCTTCTGGACTCTTTGTTTAGTTTTTCCGCAACCTGGGAAGTTGTGCTCTTTCAAGACTTCGGCTTCACCAGTAGTTTCTTGAAACTGTCACCTGTCTACTGTCGATTGACAACTGACAACTAAGAACTGGTTCACCGCTTGCATTTCAAATCCATCCCGATCTCCTCCCCACTCGCCTCTTTCCGCGCGCGCGGCTCCGGTCGTCAATTGCTCCTCTTCTTCCTGGAGTGTGCGCTGGGCATGGTGGCCATCTTTCTGGTGGCTGCGCTTTCGCATTGGGCGGGTTGGCTGCTGCCGGTGGCGGTGCTGCTTTATTTGTTGATCGTAGTCCCCATCGCCCTGCTCAGTGGATTCTGGCAAGCGGTCATCGTTTCGGCGTGGGCGGTCTTCATTCACAGCATCTTCTCCTCGCGCCAGGCTCAGTCGCCCTTCCAAACCAATCTCACAGCCGATCCCGCCAACTCGGTTACGCTGCTGGTTTTTGTGCTGGTGGCGCTGGTGGTCAGCCGCCTCTCGGCGCGCGTCAAAGATCATGCGCTGGAGGCGGAGAGCTGGGGCGGCCAGATGCGCGACCTCTACGAGTTCACGCGCCGCACCCTGGAGTTGAATCTGCACGTCGAGCCCGGACCGCAGTTGGCCGAACTGGTGCATGAAATCTTTTCGCTGGAGGCCGTGGCGCTCTTCGATGCCGATCTTCACGAGGTCTATCAAGCCGGCTATTGGTCCACCGATCCACGCGAGATGGCGCAGAATGTCTACTACTTTGAAAGCTCCGACGACGACGCGGCCACCGGCCTGGGCCGCCGCGTTGTCCGCCTGGGAACGGTCCCGGTGGGCGCGCTGGTGGTCCGAGGCGAAACCGGTCCGCTTACCAACAACGCCATCGCTTCGCTGATCGCCATCACCTTCGACCGCTACCGCGCCTTCGCCAATGAGAGTCGCATTGAGACCGAGCGCCGCACCGAGCAGTTGCGCTCCACGGTTCTCGACAGTCTGGCTCACGCCTACAAAACCCCGCTCACCGCCATCCGCGCCGCTGCCAGCGGACTGAGTGAGATGGGCCATCTCTCGGCCGGTCAGGCGGATCTGATTGGACTCATCGACGAGCAGGCAGGCGTGCTGGCCAACCTGACCAACCGCCTGCTGACCACCGCCCGCCTCGACGCCGGAGAGGTCAAGATCAACGCCACCCCGGTTGGCGTTGCGCCGATGATTGAAGAG
Organism: uncultured Occallatibacter sp.; assembly: GCA_964644105.1. Lineage (GTDB taxonomy): Bacteria > Acidobacteriota > Terriglobia > Terriglobales > Acidobacteriaceae > Telmatobacter. Next base: position 13,024 of record CAZXVX010000017.1, read on the forward strand.
ATTGTGACCAGCCTGCGCGACCGCTTGGCCAGCATGAAGGTGGCCATCGATCTGGCGGACGACGAGATGGTGGTCCACTGCGACCGTCAGTTGATGGTCATGCTGCTCACTCAGTACATTGACAACGCCTGCAAGTATTCGATCTACGGAACCACCATCACCATTCGCGTGGCGGCGGCCAAGGCCGAGACCATCTTTTCAGTGCATAGCTTCGGCCCAGTGATTCCGATTGCCGACCGGGAGCGCATCTTCAACCGTTATTATCGATCCAGCGCCAATTCAAATCGCGCCAGCGGAACCGGCATCGGACTGTCAGTGGCCAAACGCGTAGCGCAGATTCACGGTGGCTATGTTTGGGTCACCAGCGATGAGCGCGAGGGAACCACATTTTTTGCAGCCATTCCCGCCTCAGTTCGGAAGGAGAATTCTTAAATGAGTCAGCCAGCGATTCGCATTCTTATTGTCGACGATGAATCAGCCATCCGCAGGGCGTTGCGCCCGCCGTTGGTCGAGTTGGGCTTTCAGGTGATGGAAGCCTCGCGCGGTGAAGAGGCGCTGCAAACCCTCCGTGCGAGTGTCTTTGACGCCGTGCTGCTGGATGTGAATATGCCCGGTATTGGCGGCATTGAAACGCTGCGCCGCATCCGTACTTTTGCTCCCCGCCTGCCGGTGCTGGTCCTCACCGTGCGCGATCAGGAAGAAGACAAGGTGGAGGCGCTGGAACTGGGCGCCGACGATTACGTCACCAAGCCCTTCAGCACGCGCGAACTGATCGCCCGCATCCGGTCTGCGGTGCGCCGCGTCCGTGCTCCAGCCCGCGCCGAGGATGCGCCCATCGAGATTGGCGAAATCCGCCTCGATCCCGTCAAGCGCATCGTCACCAAGCGCGGCGAGCCGATCCATCTGACGCGCAAAGAGTTCGACATCCTTCACTGCCTCATGATCCGCGCCGGTCGCGTGGTCACTTATGCGCGCCTGCTCACCGCCGTCTGGGGCGCCGATTGCCGCGAAGAGGTCGAGTACCTGCGCACCTTTGTCCGCCAACTGCGCAAGAAGATCGAGGACGACCCCGCCAATCCCATCTATCTGCTGACGGATGTCTACGTGGGCTACCGCTTCGCCGACGCGCAGAGTTTTCTCAGCGAAGAGCAGCAGCAAGCCGCGGAAGAAACAGCGCCGGAAGCAGATGCAACTGCGTAGCGCCAGCACCATCTGCCAAGCGCCGGCACAAAGCGTAGCGCCGGCACAAAGCGTAGCGCTGGCCTCCTGGCCGGCTGTAGCGCGGACGTCCTCGTCCGCGCCGCACCCGGCAGAAGATTTCAGAGTCCGGCCCAGTGAAGATAGGCGTCAAGAATGGGCTTGCCCCACAAGCTGCTGACCATGCCGCCGATGCACAGGAATGTGCCCAGCGGCAGCTTGCTCGCGGCCCAGCTCTCCGACTCCCGCCGCGCCTTCGGAATCACCAGCACGAAGATTGCCGCCAGCGCGCCGAGCGTCACTCCGATGGCAAAGGCAAGCAGAGATTGCGGCAGTCCAAGCCACGCGGCCAACAGAGCCATCAGCTTGGCGTCGCCCAGACCCACGCCCTCGCGGCGGCGGACGAGCCAATAACTCCAGCGAATGAGCAGGATCAGACCGGCGGCGGCGAGGATTCCATAAAGGCAATTCAGCGCACCGGGCAAAAGTGGGGGTGGAGATAGAGCGCTTATCTCCATATGACGTCGCGTTTTCAGAATCGTGCAAATAAAACCTAGGAAGATGCCGGGCAATGTAAGCCAGTCGGGCAGCCATAGGTTTTCAGCGTCTAGAACGGCCAAGGCAACCAATAGCCAAGGGAAAATTGCCCATCCAATCAAGTAAGCTAGTCGCTCAGGGTAGTGGATGAGTTGTGGGAGATAGTAAGTTGCTAGCAGGTCGTTCATACTCCATAAGGTCAAATAGTCCCATGCCTGCAATGCCCACAGAACCCCAACCGAAAACTCCACCAGCGGATACCGCCAGCCAATCCACACGCGGCAGGTGCGGCAGCGGCCGCGGAGCGCCAGCCAACTGAGCAGCGGCAGATTCTCCCACCAGGCGAGTTCGCGCCCGCATTGGCGGCAGTGCGAACCGGGGCGGACGATGCTCTCGCCAGCCGGCCAGCGGCTCAGGCAGACGTTGAGGAAGCTGCCGAAGCAAAGCCCCATCAGCCCTGCGAAGATCGTTCCATAGATGCGTATCATCGTCGAGTTTGAGTATAGCGCCCGGCGTGGACCTGATCGAGCCGGGAGCTGTGCCCCATCCATTCCGCGCTTTTTTGCGGAATGGATGGGAGGAAGCTGGATTTTCCGCTTGCACCAAAACCAATCAAAAATAATTGTTGCAACGAGTATCGCTTCCAATGCATCCAACAGGCACAACAAGATTCCGCGCGGCACTCAGATCTGCATCCCGCGCTACAGGCAAGAGCGCTCGTCCTCTTCCCCAACCTCAACCCCGGCCTCCCGGCCCGCATTGAAAGGACATTCCCATGAAGCGTTTGGCTGTACTGACAGGCATTCTAGCGCTGGCCGCTCCCTTGGCCCTGGCGCAAACCACCACCTGGACCTCCGACCCCGCGCACAGCGAAGTCGATTTCAGCATCAAGCACATGAGCATCTCCAATGTGCATGGCCGCTTCGGCAAAGTGGCGGCAACCGTCAACTTGAATCAGGCCGACATCACCAAATCCACCGTGACCGCCACCATCGACACCACCACCGTGGACACCGGCGTGGACGCGCGTGACGCGCATCTGAAGACGGATGCGTTCTTTGACGTGGCCAAATTCCCCACCGCCACCTTCGTCAGCACCAGTGTGGTCAAGAGCGGCAGCGGTTTGACGGTCACCGGCAACCTGACCCTGCATGGCGTAACGCAAATGGTGGTTCTGGATGTGGAAGGCCCCACCGGCCCGGTTCCGGGAATGGATCACAAACAGCACGCCGGCTTTTCCGCCACCACCACCATCAGCCGCACCGCCTTCGGCATCGGAAGCAAGTTTCCCCCCGCTATGGTGGGCGACGAAGTCAAACTGACCATCGAGTTGGATGTTGCGCAGCAATAATTGCCCACCCACGAAAGAGGCAGCCGATGGCTGAATTGAAGCTGGAAATTCTGCAAGAACCGCCCTTTGCCAGCTTGGAAGAGGAGGCGCTGCTCAATCTGTTGCGCGCCTCCGACTGCCTCAACCGCGCCCTTCACCTGAAGACGCGTCCGTGGGGAGTCAGTTCCACGCAATATAACGTGCTCAGAATTCTGCGCGGCGCGCATCCCAACGGGCTGACCTGTTCGGCGATTGGCAGCCGCATGATCACTGCCGAGCCGGACATCACCCGCCTGCTTGGACGGCTCAAGGCGCTGAAGCTGATCCGCCAGCAGCGTGACTCCGGCGACCGGCGCATCGTCTGGACCAGCATCTCCGAAGCTGGCCTCAAGCTGTTGAGCGAGATGGACCCAATGATTCTGGCAGCTCCCAAAGAGCTGTTCGCTCACCTCAGCCAAGCCGATCTCGCCGAGCTGATTCGCTTGCTGGAGCTGACCCGCGGCGCCTGTGCGGAGCCGTAGCCAAACGCCGTCAAACCTCGGACGCGATACCATAAAAATGAATCCGCCTAATCCTATTCGAGGAGCGTCGCTCATGGTTCGCGAGTATCACAAAGGCTATTCCAGCCAGTTAGGCCGGGAGATGGAACTGCTCATCTTCGGTCACGCAGGATTGCCCGTTGTGGTCTTTCCCACTTCTTGCGGGCGCTTCTACGACTTTGAAGATCGCGGCATGGTGGCGGCTTTGGCCGGCCGGATCGACGCCGGCGAGCTGCAACTCTTCTGCATGGATTCCGTGGACGCAGAAAGCTGGTACAACCGCGCAACCGCGCCGCGCTGGCGCATTCAGCGCCAGTTGCGCTATGAGAGTTATCTGCTGGACGAGGCGCTGACCCTGCTACGCCAGCGCAACTCCGACCCTCGGCTGCTCACCCTCGGATGCAGCTTCGGCGGCTATCATGCGGTCAACCTCGCGCTGCGCCATCCGGAGATCTTTACCGGCTTTGTCTCGCTCAGCGGCGCCTTTGACCTGACCAATTTTTTAAGCGGCTACTATGATCTGGAGTGCTACTACAACCTGCCCACGCACTATCTGCCCAGCTTGACCGACACCTGGTTCCTGGAGCGCTTTCGCCGCAACCGCTACGTGCTGGCCACCGGGCTGGACGATCAATGCCTTGCGCAGAACCAGGAGCTCGACCGCATCCTCACCACGCTCGGCGTGCCGCATGAGCTGCACATCTGGGACGAGCGCAACTCGCACGACTGGCCCACTTGGCAGCGCATGGTGGCGCAGTACCTTTGACTCCTGAAATAAGGAACAGAGTTCAGTGAATATAGAATTTGGACTAGTATAGGTGCACACGAGGTATTGGTAAAAGGCAAGCGGATCGGAGTGTGACATGAGCGAACTTAACCCCTATGCACGCTTCCTGGACGGACGGAAGCTGGATGTGATTCTGGCGGCAACCGCCAAAGACCTTGAAAAACTGCTGGAAGCCATCGGCGCGGAGAGCACCTATCTTGCACCTGCACCCGGCAAATGGAGCCCGGCAGAGATCCTTTGTCATCTGGCCGATTGCGAATTGGTCTTTGCCTTTCGTCTGCGCCAGACTCTGGCCGAGGATGGACCTGAGATTCAGCCCTTTGACCAGGAGAAATGGGCCGGAACCTATCCCGGCATCAGTGCGGAACAGGCGCTGAAGACCTTCACCACGGTGCGCAAGTGGAACCTGCTCTTGATCTCCGTCGCTCTTCCGGCAGCCTCAGCCAGACCTGTTTATCATCCCGAGCGGGGCTTGATGACCTTCCTGACGCTGGTTGAAACCATGGCGGGCCACGATCTCAACCACCTGGAACAATTGCAGAGGCTGGCTCAGGCGGCTCGCTTCGCGGCAAGTTAACCTTCGAGCTTTTTCAGCAGCCAGGCCATGTTTTGCCCCAGAGTTTTCATCGTCTGCATGCCCTCTGCGTCCCGCTCCACATCGCCTCTGTCGCGGCCAATGCCAACATTCCAATAAGAGGAACCCGGCACGATCATCTCGCTGAAGAAAAAGAAGTGGTTCAGTGCGTCAAAGGCCGGAATGGCGCCCGCGCGGCGCACCGCCACCACCGCCGCGCCTACCTTGCGGCGCAGGCTTCCGCCATTGGCGCGGGCAACATAGCAGGCTCGATCCATCAGCGCCAAAATCTCCGGCGTTACGGTAGCGAAATACGTGGGCGAGCCAAGCAGAATGCCGTCCGCCTGGGCCATCTTTTCCATCAGCGCATTGCCGTCGTCGTTCTTCTGGCCGCAGCGGCGGTCCTTGTTGCGGGCGCACTCGCCGCACGCGCGGCAGCCATGAATCGTCAGTCCGCTCAGCTCAACCAATTCAGTCTCAATGCCTTCTGCCTCCAACTCGCCTAAAACCGTGCGCAACAGAACTGCCGTGTTTCCGCCCTTGCGCGCGCTGCCATTGAATGCCACCACTTTCATCGTTCTCTCCTTTGGCTGCCGATCCCGCAGCCGCAATGCCCAACCTTCTATTGTGCATCTTCCGCATGGATGCTTTCCGCATCGCAGCGCACGCCGTCTCCACTGATTCGTGAGCCGTTGAGCAGAAATCATTCCTCTTGCGTCAGGTACAGTAAGAATCCACTGGACGGAGGAGTAATGCAAAATCTAACTCTTTGGATGCGCAATGGCCTGATGCTGGCCGGCGTGCTGGCGCTGGGATACTGGCTTGGCGCGGGTGGCACGGCCAAGGCGTCAAGTTACAACGCAGACGCAGCCGATGTGCAGTTTCAACTGGTCGGCATAAATGAGCACAGTTCGCTGCTTGTCTACCAGCCGGAGAGCAAAACTGTTTACGTCTACCAGGGCGCCACGACGGGCAATTCCTATCTGCAATGCACCTACAAGTTTCAGCTTGGCAAGCCAGGCGGCGCAATTCAGCGTCTCCCTTGCCCGGTGCCGTCGCTGCTGCCTCAGTGAACCGCTGATCAAGTAAGCTTTGAAGGGTAAAACCTTCAGGTCGAACATGACATCTCCATTAAAATCAATGGCTTTAGCTCTCGTTGGAATCCGACGTTTAGCGCAGGGGAGAGTTGACCAGAGGTTCCTTTGAGGTCGAATCTCCCTCATTCAATCTGAATGATTCTCGGCGCGGGAACCATTTTGCCCTGCGTGGGGTCTAAGGGTATAGAGTTTCTTGTTGGTGGAATGAGGAGGCTTTGTGCGCTGTTCTTTTGTCGTTCTATCTCTTGCCGCCTTCAGCGCGGCTTCGTCCCTTGCTACAGCACAAAGTGCGCCGAAGGCGCAGTTGGCAGCACCGCAGGTGCCGAAGTTGGTTGCACCGCAGGTGCCGCAGACGTCGGCCGTGGTGAAGGATCTGCCCGTCCGCAAAGTGGTGCTCTACAAGAATGGCGTGGGCTACTTCGAACACGCCGGCTCGGTCACCGGCAATCAGCGCGTGGCCATCGACTTCACCTCGCCGCAGTTGAACGACGTGCTGCAATCGCTCACCGTGCTCGACGAGGGCGGCGGGCGCATCAGCGGCGTCAACTACAACTCGACCACGCCATTAGCCGAGCAATTGAAGACGCTCTCGCTGGGCATGACCGACGATCCGACTTCGACCGAACTCTTTCAGGCCCTGCGCGGGCAGCGGGTCGAGGTTCTCGGCGGACCCGGAGGGCCAATCACCGGGCGGCTGCTCTCGATTGAATCGCGCACAGAAAAGAAGGACGGCGATGACTCGGCTACCACCATCGACAAGTTCTATCTCTCCGTAATCGCTACCTCGGGCGCGGTGCGGGTCATTGAGCTGACGCCGGCCCTGAGCGTGCGTCCGCTGGACGCCAATCTGCAAGGCCAGCTCGACCGCTATCTGGAGCTGCTCTCGACGACCCACTCGACCGGCCTGCGCCATCTGACGCTGGACGCGCTGGGCCAGGGTCAGCGCGAGCTGCGGGTCAGTTACATCAGCGAGGTTCCGGTCTGGAAGTCCACCTATCGCATCGTCTTTCCGCGCACACCCAATGGCTCGGCGACGATGCAGGGCTGGGCCGTAGTCGATAACACCGTGGGCGCGGACTGGGACAACGTGCAGTTGTCGCTAGTGGCCGGAGCGCCGCAGAGCTTCATTCAGCCCCTCTCGCAGCCGATCTATACCAAGCGGGTGGAGATTCCGATCTCCACCGAGGAGCAGTTGACGCCAGAAACTCATGAAGCGGCAGTGGATAAACAATTCGACCGAGTGGAAATGAGCGCGAAGCTTTTTTCTCCGACACGTGTTCCGCACAGCATTATGATGAAATCCCAGAAAGAAGCGCCATCAGCACTCTTTGGTGTAGCAGGTTCCGTCATTGAAGGAGGTCTTGAATCCTCTAGTAATAGTGCGAACACTGCAAGTGGTGGTGGCATCGGCCAGGGTGTTGGTGCAGGCTACGGTCCGGGTGCTGGCGGTGGCTACGGCGGCGGAGTGGAGCGCGTCTCCGATGCCATTCAAGAAGGTGATGTCACCACCAACGCCTTTGACGACTTCTTCCAATACGCGCTGACCGCGCCGGTGACGATTCATAAGAACGAATCAGCGATGGTGCCGATCTTGCAGCAGGAGCTGCCCGCGCAACACGTCACTTTGTGGAGCGAAAAAGAGCCGACGCCGTTGCGTGCTGTCTGGCTGGAGAACAAATCCAAGCTTACGCTGGACGCGGGCAGCTTCTCCATCTTTGAGTCCGGCGAGTTCGCCGGCGAGGGATTGCTCGATCCGATTCATCCCGGCGAAAAGCGGCTGCTCTCGTATGCTGCCGATCAGGCGGTGCGCGTCCATGTAACAGACTACGATGGCCAGCGGACACTGCATCATGTGCAGATCAAAAGGGGCGCGATCATCGAGACCTATATGAATGAGACCATGAAGGCGTACTCGGCGACCAACTCATCAGACGGCACGCGCGACGTGCTGATTGAGCATCCGCGCCGCGTGAACGGCTGGGAGCTGGAGGGCGATCTGAAGCCGGCCGAGAGCACGCCGAGCCTCTATCGCTTCAAGCTGCCGGTTCCCGCGCACACGACGGAGAAGCTGGAAGTGAAGGAGCGCGGGCCGGAACAGACGCGGATCTTTTTGAACGCCAGCACGGATCATTCCGCCTATATGTTGGCCTTGTGCAAGCAGGTTCCCGATGCGCTCGACAAGCTAAAGCCGGTGATCGATGCAGAGGTTGCGCTGTCCGATCTGGAGCGGCGCATTCGAGAGTCCAACGCGACGGAAAAAGCCGCCTCCGACGACGAAGCCCGCGACCGCGAGAACCTGACCGCGCTCAAAGGCAACGACGCCGCCAAGCGCTTTGTGGACGAGCTGAACAAAGCCGAAGACCTGCTGCAGACCACGCGCAAGCAAACCGCCGACCTGGAGCAGCAGAAGAAGACGGCCACCGACAAGCTGAATGAATTGATCGGCCAGATTAGCTTTGATTGGGATGTAAAGGCTGGGAATAGCAACTAGGAAAAGGCGCGATCAAAACACACGACTGAGCGGGCGGCGCTGATCGCTAGATAGGCCGCCCCAAGAATGAATCCAATCCCAAAAGCCAAGTACATGAGAGGACCACTTCCAGCGTTGTCATAATCCCGCATGAGCAAAAGACATCCGCACACAGCGAAAACAGCTCCGCGTACAAGATTCCAAGTCCACCCGCTGAGCGAATAACGATACGTGCGGACCCCAACCAGCGTTTCTTGCGAGATTCCCATGACGAACACTCCTTGCAACTGTGAGTTCAACTTGCTATGAAATCACATCGCCTCCGGGCTTTCGATGCCCAGCCAGCTCAGCGTCAACACTAACTCGCGCAGCGCGACCGCCGCCGTGGCCAGCAGGAATGTCCTGCGCGCCGGGTCTTCTTCGGTGAGGATGTGATGATGATGATAAAAGTTGGTGAACTCCTGAGCTAACTGAAAGGCGTGCTTGGCTAAGTAGGCCGGCTCGGAGGTGTGAATACATTGATCCAGCAACTGCGTCCGTCGCGCCGCGCGCAGCCATAATGTCCATATGTCCTCGGCGTCTTCGCCTTCGAGATAACTTCCTAACTCCGCAAGCCCCGCTAACTTCGCTAACTCCGCTTCCGCCGTTGTTCCGGCCTTGCGGAAGATATTGCGCGCGCGCACTACGGCGTATTGAATGTAAGGGCCGGTCTCGCCCTCAAAACTCAAAGCATCTTTGAAGTCGAAGGCAATCACCGAGTTACGCGTGTACTTGAGCATGAAGTAGCGCAGCGCGCCGATGGCAATCTGCTCGCTGATCTTCTGGCGTTCAGCCTCATCGCTGCCGGTCTTGCGCGCGTCGGTCTCGGCGCGCGTGGCTGCAATCAACTTATCAATCAAGTCATCGGCCTTGACTCCAAAGCCCTTGCGCCCGCTGACTTCAATGTAGGGACGCGCAAAATCTTCGTCGGAGATTTCGTAGCCTAACTCACGCGCGCAGCGCGGCGTCAGCGCCACCATCTCATAACTGAAGTGCGTGTAACGATTGGCTTGATCGGTGTGCCCCATGCCGCGCAAGGCTTGAATCACATTGGCTTGCGGGTCGGATTGGCGCGCGTCAATCACGTTATAAATGGCCTGCGCGCCGCCAAATTGCGGATGAGTTTCCTCGCCCTTTACCGCAGAAATCCAGCACTCATGCTTTGGGTAAGTAAAGAAAGGTTTGTAACCAAAATCCTTGCCGAGCAAACCGAACTTCCATAAGTGATAGGCAATATCCTTTCCCACGTAAGTTACCGTTCCATTGGAGCGGACGATCACTTTGGCGTCCTCATTTGTTTCGCCCTCTGTAACATCCGCGCCAGGCCGAGTCATCACCCAGCAGCCTTTATTCTTACCCTCGTTTTCAAAGTACAAAACGCCGCTTTGCTTGAGCTTGTCGAATGCCGCTTCCCAAAACTTCAAATGCAAAATCTCGCTCTCGCGCGGCAAAAAATCATACTCGATATCCAGGCGCATCATGGTCTCCAAATGGCGCCGCAAAACCTCCGTTGAAACTAACTCGGCAATCTCCGCCGTCTCATTGCCGCCGTGTTCGATCTCATGCAGCGTTGCATAACGCAGCTTCTTGCATGCTTCATTTTCCTCATCGCTGCCGCTCGTGTACCACTGCGAAGTGCGCGCATATAAATCCCAGCAATAGAAATCAATCCGCTCACCCTTTCTTTGTAACTCTTCGAGTAACTTGTGGACCTCAGCCGCTGACTTGCCCAATAAGTGCAGAAAGCCCACCACCACATCGGCCACTTGCACGCCGGTGTTATCAATGTAATTCTGCACATCGACTTTCTGCCCGGCGGCGCGCAGCAAGCGGACGAAGGTATCGCCCAGAATCGCATTGCGCAGGTGGCCGATGTGCGCGGCTTTGTTGGGGTTGATGCTAGTATGTTCGACTAATGCATGAACTGGGTGCCCCACCCTCGCGACGTTTTTGTTTTTGTCGCTAGGGTGGGAGGCCTCGTGCGCAGTCGCAAGCACTTCTTCTGCGCGATCCAGATGCACATTGATATATCCGGCCCCAGCAACTTCAAAAGACGAAAAGCCACGGAGTGGCCCTAGCGCGGCGACGATCTCCTGCGCAATGATCTTCGGCGCTTTGCGCAGCTTGCGGGCCAGTTCAAAGGCCACCGGCGTGGCCAGTTCGCCAAACTTCAGGTCGGGCGGAATCTCCAGCGGAATGGTTGCCAGCTCAAGATTGTACTTTTCCTTCAGAACTTCGCGGAGATGCGCATCGAATCGTTTTTGCAAATCTAAAATCACGTCTGCCTCCAAAGAATTTATAGCTGGTCAAAGATCTCGCGGAACTCCCATGCGCCTTGCTTGCCGCTGACCCACTCGGCGGCGCGAACAGCTCCCTCGGCCAGGCAGCGGCGGCTTTGAATTTCGTGGCGCAATTCCAGTGTGTCTACATTGCTGATGGCAGTGACAATATGTTCGCCCATGGCGTCGCCGATGCGATGCGAGGTAATCTCAACCTCCGCGCCGGGCTGCGCCGCCTGAATGATTTGGCGCAGCGTGGCGGCGGTGCCTGAGGGCGCGTCGAGCTTGGTGGTGTGGTGTGTTTCAGTGATGGAAAATTTGTAGCCGTCGAGTTGCGCAAGCGCGGCTGTCAGGCGGAAGAGCTTCTGCACGCCGATGGAGAAATTCGTACCGTAGAGCAGCGCGCCGCCGTGTTCCACAGCCAGCTTCTTCATCGCGTCCAGAGCGGCATACCAGCCGGTGGTGCCGACAACGATGCGTCCACCGTGGCTGAGAACGGCGGTGATGTTGGCTACGGCGGCCTCTGGCGCGGTGAAGTCGATGACCGCGTCGACGCCAGCCAGCGCGGCGGCGGTGAGCGCCGTGCCGTTGGGGTTTTCGTTGATGTCGAGCGCCGTGACCGCGTGGCCGCGCTCGCGGGCGATCTCCGCGACCAGGCTGCCGGTCTTTCCTTTGCCTAAAACCAGAAATTGCATGATGACCTCGAAGTGTTGGGGTGATGAAGAGAAGAACAATCGCAGGTCCTTCGACTCCGCTTCGCTCCGCTCAGGATGACAGATCAATTAGAACTCAGGATGACAAAATAAATGCAATATTCATTTTATCCGGTTGCCGATGGACGCGGGGTTATTCTGGAGTGGACTTATGAGCGACTCACTCTTCGATTCGACATTTGCGTTCAAGGCCCCGCGCCGGCCCAAGCGCGGCTGGCCGCAGATTCTGCTCTGGTGCGCAGGCGGCTTGCTGGCGCTGCTGCTATTGGCTGCTTGCGCTGGCGTGCTGTGGTTGCGCGCGGCGGCGCGTGCGGCGCTGCCTCAGTTGGACGGCGATCTGCATGTAGCGGGACTCACCGCGCCGGTGACAGTGCGGCGCGACGCGCATGGCGTGCCGCACATTGAAGCCGCCAACGAGAATGACCTCTTCACCGCGCAAGGCTACGTAACGGCGCAGGACCGCTTGTGGCAGATGGATGCCCTGCGGCGCAACGCAAATGGCGAACTGGCCGAGGTGATGGGCGCGTCGCAACTGGCGCACGATCGGGCGCAGCGGGTGCAGCAGTTCCGCAACACGGCGCAGCGGGTTTATGCGAATCTGCCGCCTGCCGATCGCGCGCGCTTTGATGCCTATGCGCATGGCGTGAATCTGTACATTGCACAGCACGGGGATGCGCTGCCGCCGGAGTTCCGGCTGCTTGGCTACCGGCCCAAGCCGTGGAGCGGCGTGGATTCGATCAGCATCGGGGTGATGATGGCGCAGATACTGGATACGCACTGGGAGACGAAGCTGATGCGGGAGTATGTCGCCGCCAAGCTTGATCATCTGAATAATCCCAAGCTGGAGCAGGATTTGTATCCGGTTGGATCGTGGCGCGATCATCCGCCGACCGGGGTGCGGGTGGACCTGACGCAGCCTCAGCCAGCGCCGCCGCCTGCCGACGATGATGAGGATGAGGATGATCGCAGCACGGCGGTCGTTCAGCCCGAGGAGCAAGACCGGCTGGGGGTCGTGGTATCCCACCCTAGCCGCAAAAACAAAGACGCGGCGAGGGTGGGGCACCCAGAAAATCCTGGGCCAGATGAGACTGAAGACCCGCAGGCGCTACGCGTGGCGCTCGGCCTGCCCGCCTGTGCAAGTTGCGCTCCCGGCTCTAACAACTGGGTGATCGCCGGCGCGCACACAGCCAGCGGCAAGCCGCTGCTGGCCAACGATATGCACCTGGGGCTGACCGAGCCGAACATCTGGTACACCGCTGATCTAAAGGCGAAGGGCAACAACGGGGCTCCCGGCTATCACGCCGCCGGAGTGACGCTGCCGGGAATGCCGTATATCGTCGCTGGGCACAACGAGCACGTCGCCTGGGGCTTTACCGCGCTCTACGCCGATGTGCAGGATTTGTACCTGGAGGCGCTGGACGGCAAGGGAAACTTTCAGGCGAACGACGGCAGTTGGAAGCCGCTCGCCGTGGATCACGAAGTTATCAAAGTGCGCGGCGGCAAGGATGTGGTTGTAGATGTGCAATTCACCGATCACGGGCCGCTGCTGAATCCGATGTTTGTGCATGAGAAGCGGCCGATCGCGCTGAAGTGGACACTCTACGATCCGGCGCTGAGCGGGTTGCAACTTTACCAGCTCAACGTGGCGTCGAATTGGACGGAGTTTTCCGCAGCGCTGGAGCAGTGGAGCTGGCCGACGTTGAATGTGGTCTACTCCGACGATCAGGGGCATATCGGCTATCACGCGATCGGCAAGGTGCCGGTTCCATTTCTTGACAATGAAATTCCTTTTCCTCCTGGAAGGCTGGATTTACGAGTAGGTACAAATGAATGGGCCGATCTAAGCCTTGTTCCAGGAAGCTATCTTCCCTTCGACCAAATGCCGCACGCCTTCGATCCGCCCAGCGGTTTTCTAGCAACGGCCAACTCACGAGTCACGGCCAACAATGCCCCGATTCCACTAACCCACGAATGGGCCGAACCCTATCGCGCCGAGCGCATCTACAAGCTGCTCGATGGCCGCGATCATCTGACGCCCGCCGATATGCTCGCTACGCAGACCGACATCTACAGCGAGGCCGATCAGGAGTTGGGCCATCGCTTCGCCTACGCCATCGATCACACGCCGACCGCCGATGACCGCCTGAAGAAGGCCGCCGACCTGATGCGCTCCTGGGATGGCAAGCTGACCACGGATTCCGCCGCTGCCTCCGTCGTGACCAAGGCCCGGTACGCCTTCTGGCCGCTGATTCTCAAGCCCAAACTCGGCGACGATACCAATTTCTACCAATGGTCCGAATCCAACTTCGCCGAGGAAGAGATCATCATGCACACCAGCGCGGATTGGCTTCCGCCGGGATACAAAAACTGGGACGAGCTGCTGACCGACGCCGTGCGCGCGGGGATGAAAGACGGCAAGGCTCCCTCCGATGTGACCCGCTGGAGTTACGGAAGCTGGCACGTGGTCGACATCGAGCATCCTATCGCGCGGTTTCTACCGCTTATAGGCCGCATCGCCGGAACCGGCGCGCAGCCGCTCAGTGGAGACACCCTCACCGTCAAGCAGGTGGGACGCGAGTTTGGCCCTTCGCAGCGCTTCACCATGGACTGGAGCAACATCGACGGCTCGACGGAGAACATCGTGCTCGGCGAGAGCGGCAATCCCTACTCGCCGTACTTCCGCGACCAGTGGGGCGACTACTACTACGGCACGACGTTTACGCTGCCATTTACGCCGGCGGCCATCGCCGCCCAAACGCGCCACACGCTGCGGCTGTTGCCATGAAAGCCAGAATTTTTTTCCAATGGATGAAGGGTGCGGCGTGGATCGGCAGGTCCATGCGACAACCAGCCAGGAGGCCGTCGCTACTCATTTTTGCAGCGGTTGGTGTCCCAGGTCTCGACTGTAAGACCTGGGAACCATGAACCCCATGCAAGCGAGTAGCAAGCCGCTGGCCGCACCGCAGTTGCTTAATTCATCGGCAGATAAACCAGCTCAATGCCTTTGCCGTTCTTGGCGTCTTTGTTGCGCGTGTACTGGCGGCTCGCGTCGTTGTCCCAGTGCTCGGTGACGCCCAGGCTGGCCACCGGCTTGCCGTTCTGGATGTACGCCGTTCCCGATGGCGGATGATCGGCCAGCGCCTCTTCCTGCAAATAATCGTCGGCGTTCTCGCGGATGGCGATGCGAGGATGATTGTTCGCGTCCAGGTTGTTCTTGGTCTGCGAAAGAAGAATATCCAAGCCCACCGAATCCAGCGCAACGCCGTCCAGCGAAGCCAGAATACTGGAAGGCCATTGCGGGTTGGCGTACGGCTCAACCGGATTGTTGAAGGGCGCATTGGGGAAGTGCAGCGGGTAGGATTGATGACGGCGGGCGCAGTAGAGGCCGTCCAGCAGATAGAGAATCGTCTTGGCGCCCAGGTTAGGCGATGCCGAGAGATCGACGATCGGCGAGTAAGCGTGCGGCGTTCCGTGCTGGTTGGTGTTGATGGCGTCGTGCAGCTCCCATGTGCCCTTGATGGAGCCGAAGTGGTTCTTGCCGGTCATGGTGACGCCGGTCTGTCCCTCATCACCGCCCTCGTTGGCCGAGTACGGATAAGAATGTGCCTTCAGCAGAGCCAGATTCACGATGTAGGTTGCGTCCATGACCTGCTTGGGAATCAACTTGGCATCCTTGTAGACGTCGTTGTTGGCGGAGTAGTGGACGCCTTCAACCCACTGCGCCGCCTCCAGGCCGTGCATGTCGCCGTAGCCGGGATTCTTGGGCTGCGCCGGATCGGGCGGGTCGGCCTGCACAAAGCGAACATCCTTGAACTCGCCCCAAATCTTGGTCAGCATACCCGGATAGATATTGCGGCGGGCGTCATAGATGACAATGCTCGCGGGCGGCACATGGGCGTGGTTAACGAGTTGGCGAATCACCGCCAGCGCCACCTGCGGCGAGACGTTGGTCACATTGCCCGGACCTTTGACGTCGCTGTTGTTCAGATTGAT
Organism: uncultured Occallatibacter sp.; assembly: GCA_964644105.1. Taxonomy (GTDB): domain Bacteria; phylum Acidobacteriota; class Terriglobia; order Terriglobales; family Acidobacteriaceae; genus Telmatobacter. The sequence goes on from CAZXVX010000017.1 coordinate 28,579, forward strand.
TTTGACGGCCACGATCTCGCCCGGCTGGTAGCCGGTCTTCTTCAAGCTGCGGGCGTTGCTGTTGTAGTAGGTGAAGATCGACTTCCAGGCGGCATCGTCGGAGACCGCGCCGGTAAGGTGGCGGAGGGTGCTGGAGAGCATCGCGTCCACGCGCGGCTGATCGGTGCTGCCTTCCATCCACCATTGGTCGGTGGTGGATTCAATGTGGCCGGTCCAGTGCGCTGCCTTGGGATCGCGCGCCCAGACCACCCGCCCCGGATAAACGCCGCGGGCGACGCCCAAAGGCACATTGCGCGTCTTGGGCTGGAAGTCGTAACGGGTGGCGATTCCGGCGGCTTCAATAGCGCGAGAGTGCATCAACCAAAGGCCGCATCCCACCACCGTCAGCGCGCAAAGGCTCACGGCTGCCCACCGATAGCGGCAGACCAGCGTCCGCAGGCCGCTGAGCGAAATAAGACCCGCCGTCGAAGCGCAAAGCCAAAGAACAAATGCGCTGGCGACGGGGAATGCGGCTCTCTGGCAAGGGTAGGTGGCGCGGCTGGGCTTGGGAATGACGCGCAGCAGAAACCACGCCAGCGCACAGAATCCTGTAATTGCCGCGCTCAAACGCGCAAATCTGGCAGGTTTGCCCGATCCGCTCATGCCAAAGGAACTTTTCATGCAATGCCTCGATGGTTGGTCAAGAATCCTTCCCTCATCTAATCACAAAGCGGATGAATCAGGAAAGTGCATCCGGACAAAAGTACTCTGTTTTCTGATCGCCAAGATGGAGTACATTGTGGTGGGCGAAAGTGGCAACCCGTATTCGACCAACTTCCCCTACCAGTGGAACGACTACTGTGGCGGGACGACCTTGGTGCGGCCGTTTTCGTCTGCCGCTGTCGCTGACGAAAAGCGGCACACGCTGCCGTCGCCTGAAATCGAATATGCCATGAATCGACTATGATGGATGCGTAATGACCAAAACTAAATTTCTCTTCATTGTCATCTTTGGTTTGCTGGCGGTTGCCGATCGGCGAGTCCACGCGCAGGTAACCCTGCAATGCGAGTCTCCTGATTTAGAGCAAAAGGATAGTGGATCTGTTTTTGTAACGCCAGCCAGTGCATTGGAAACTGCACGGATGCTTCAAGCGCCTCATGGCGCGTCGCGCGCTGGCAAGCATATATTACTGGTTCATTGGGCAAATGGAATTCATACCTATAAAGACAAGCCTCCCTATGAACAGCTCGCGGGCGTTCTTTGGACTTATTGCGGGTACAACCCGGCAGTCGGCTTCCACCTGATCAGAAAAGAAGATGTTGATTTATTTACGGGGATATTATTGAACGAAAGCACCGGCGCGCTTTTGCCTGGAGGATATTCCGTATCTTTTTCGCCTGACCGGCAAAGTTATATCTCCTGGGATCAGGAAAATGGAATGGATGAGGGCATCATCAAGCTTTATAGTATCCATGGGACGCTTCTCTGGAAGGGATTCAGCGGTCTCATCTCTCAGGATGGCAAATCAGTTTATCCGGATTTTGACTCTGTTTATTGGAATAATGCTGGAAAGCTGATTGCTGAATACCAGATTCCAGACAAAGGCAAGTTCATTGCAATACTCACTCAAACAAAAAATAGCCATTGGAGATGGGTTTCTCGAATCTCGAAGTGACATTCATTTTCGGTTGATCGCACTTAATTTCATAAGCATTGGGGATTGAAAATTAGTGACTAATCCTATGCCGCGCTTGAATAGATTCGCCGGCCCAGCTCTTATTCTCGTGGCTGCGGCAATCGCTGTCACGCCGCAGGTGCTCCACGGCCCATCCTGTGGGCACGACTTCGACTTCCACCTGGCTTCGTGGTTCGATTGCGCCGCCAGTTGGCGCGAAGGAATTCTCTATCCGCGCTGGGACGCCATCGCCAACTACGGCGCCGGCGAGCCGCGCTTCATCTTCTATCCGCCGCTGACCTGGATGCTGGGCGCGGCGCTGAGCTTCGTGCTGCCTTGGACACTGGTTCCGCTGGTGATGGTCTTTCTCTGCCTTGCGGGAACTGGATTAGCCACTCGCGCGCTGGCGCGGCTGATGCTCAGCGATGGCGCGGCTACGCTGGCCGGCTGCGCGGCGCTCTTCAGCGGCTACGCGCTTTTCAACGCTTACGAGCGCTCCGCCTTTGCCGAGTTTGCCGGGGGTGTTTGGATTCCGCTGCTGCTGCTGTTTATGCTGCGCGAACGCTATCCAATCCATCCATTCCGCACAGAACGCGGAATGGATGGGGCACCCAATATCTTGGAGGGCTCGTTGATCCGGCGCGCGCTGGACGGCTCCGCCGCGCCCCTTGCCGTGGCCTTCGCCGGTTGCTGGCTCTCCAACCCCACGGTCGGCGTAATGGCCGGATACCTGCTGGCGGCCGTGGCGCTCACTCTGGCCGTGACCACGCGCTCATGGGCGCCCGTGCTGCGCGCCTTCGTCGGCGGAGTGCTGGGCATGGGCGTAATTGCCGCCTATTTGCTACCAGCCACATGGGAGCAGCGCTGGGTTGATATTCGGCAAGTTACCCTCGACCCCGGCCAGGTCCTCGAAAACAACTGGCTCTTTTCCACGCACGCCGACCCAGGGCTGGAGTTCCATGACGTGGTGCTGCGCCAGGCTTCCTTCATCGTGGTGCTCATGGTGGCCGTGGCATTGGCCGGAATGTTGGCCGGCTGGCTGCGGGGCACCTTCCCGCGGGGACGCAACTTCCGCTCGCGCCTTTGGCTGCCGCTCGCGCTCATTCCCTTCGCCGTGCTTTTCCTGCAATTTCCCATCTCGCACTTTGTCTGGAATCTGCTGCCCGAGTTGCGCTTCCTGCAATTTCCCTGGCGCTGGCTGCTGGTTCTTGAGGCGCCGATGGCCATCTTTTTCATCGCCGCCATTTGGCCTGTTCCATCCGGCCGCCGCTGGCCGCGGGCAGCCGTCAGCGGCGCATGCATCGCGCTCTTCGTGGCGATGACCGTCTACGCAGAATCCTCTTACTTCCAGAGCTGCGCCGCGGAAGACGCCGTGCCGGGAATGTTGGACGCCTATCGCAACGGTCAGGGCTTTTCCGGGACAGACGAGTACGAGCCGATCGGCTCCGAGTTCTCGCTGATTGCGACCGGCCTGCCCGCCGGATGCCTGGTCAGCGACCCCAACACCGCGCTGGGTAAAGCTCCGGAGTCGCCCGATCTGCCCTTCACCTGGGATGCCGCGCAGGGAAGTTGCCAGGACACCTACGCGTGGACTCCGACTCCCGGCCAGCCCTCGCACCGCCATCTGCGCATCGCGGCCAAACTCGATCATCCCGGCACTCTGGTGCTGCGCCTGCTCAGCTTTCCCGCATGGCAAATCAAAGTGAATGGACAGCCCGCCGCCGATCTGCCGCAGCGCGACGACGGCCTGATCGCCGTTCCCGTGCCTCAAGGGCCGGTCGAAGTGACTGCCGACTGGCGCACCACGCCCGATGTGCTCATCGGCCGCTGGCTGAGCGCGCTCTTCGTACTGCTGCTGATGGGGCTTTGGGGGTTGGAAAGAAAGCTAGTTGATTTCGAGCGGAAATAGTGTCATGGACACCCATCCATTCCGCAAAGGCGCGGGATGAATGGAGCACCCAGTTTGTTTTTGCTCGAGCGGAGATTGAAAAACTCCAGCCGTTCTCATTTATCATGAGAGCAATGCCTACCGAAGTGAAGACGATTTTGCAAGCAGGCGTGGCGCTCACCGACCAGGCGCTGGAAGAGCTGATTCCCAGCGTTGAAACGGTTCCTGCCTCGATCCACGGAGCCATGCGCCACTCGGTCTTTGCCGGGGGCAAACGGCTCAGGCCCGTGCTCGCCTATCAGGCCGCCGTAGCCATCGCCGGCAGTGTGCCCGCGGGCATCGCCCATCTGGGCGCGGCGCTGGAGATGCTGCACACCTACTCGCTGATCCACGACGACCTGC
>CAZXVX010000018.1:0-32302 GCA_964644105.1 uncultured Occallatibacter sp.
TGGAGGAAATGCCTGGTTACGACGAAGAGGCAAGTTTTGAATGGATCAAGTCTCACCTTGTAAATCGCGTCCAGGAGGATACAAAGTCTGCGTGTCTTCGCTCAGCGGAGGAAATCGACAGGAAGCGAGACTTGGCTGAACTGTGGAATTGGCGATGTCGCACACGCAGGCTTCTTGAATCGAAAGAAGTATCAGTAGTTTTGCAAAATGGAATGACGATGGACGAGATAGTCCGATTATGCGCGATAAAAGCGACCGAGGAATATGCCTTCAATAGTCCGATTGGGAACGATTTTCCTGCATTCGGCAAGCCTTTCCGAGAAATATCCGTAGATGAGTTTGCGATGGCAACCTCCATTGCACAGGAACGTCATCGAGCCTTTAATTGGCTATGCGGCTACGCCCCCGGCAATCGATGGAATGAAACACCTACCGACACATAGGATTTCCAAGTATTCAGTACATCAGACGGGGGTCCACACCGAGGTTCCCCGCTCCACTTTTCGCCTGAAATCCACACTTTGAGCGCGGATAATAGAAGCTGCTCTGGGAGTCATTGTCCGCTCCAACGGCTTGCTTGCGGCGGCTTTCCAGCGCAGAGCGCCAGACGGAGCGCACCGCCATGAAACCAATTCGCATCGTTTTGGCGCCCACGCGCAGCCGGCCATTCAATATATTTCTGGGCTTGGTGGCGCTGCTGGCCGCGCTGTTGCTCCTGCTTGCGCTGGCCACTTATCACGCAACGGACCCGTCGCTGAACACATCCACCGGCGAAACAGGCCCGTATGCCGCGCGTAACTGGATCGGACTCTTTGGCTCCTATCTGAGCGACCTGCTGCTGCAATCGATTGGGCTGACCGCTTTCTTTCTGCCGCTTTGGCTGGGCGGGCTGGGTTGGACCTGGATGCGTTCGCGCCCCGGCGGGCTGGCTTGGCTGCGCTGGACGGGCACCATTCTGGCGCTGGCCTTTGTGCCGGCCGTCTTTGCACTGTTGCCCTGGCATTGGCGCTGGCTGCACACTCTTCCGGTGGAGGGTGTCTCCGGCAAGCTGATTGCTGACGAACTTGTCCACTATTTCAACCTTCAGGGCGCTTGGCTGGTGGCTGGAGTGCTGGCCGCCGCGGGTCTTTACTTTGCCTCTGTGGTCAGCTTCGAGGTGATCTTCGAATTCCTGCAGGCACGCTGGCGCAATTTGGCCTGGCTGCATGACCGCTGGCGCAATTGGCGGGAGCGTCGGGCCGAAGAGCGGGGCGAAGTCGAAGAGGAAAGGAACGTCGAGACGGCTCTGGACGCGGAGATGGAAGATGCTGAGGCTTCCTTTGGCACACGTCCCGGTTTGTTTGCGCGCCTCTTCCGCCGTTCGCGCGCGCAGGAGATTGATCCGCAGGAGATTCCAGCCTTCCAGCGGGTCAAAGCTCAACCGTCCGCGGAGGAAGCCCAGCCAGCCACCAGCATCTGGGAGCGCACCCGGCCCGTTGCAGCTCCGAAACCGATAGAAGCAGCGCCGGCTGAGATTCCCATCACCGCGCAACCGGAGCCCTTCCGCACCGTTGCCGAGCCGCCTCAACCTGCGCCGCCTCCCATTGCGGAGCCGCTTCCCGCGCCCGCGCGCTTTGAGCCGGCGCCCAACCTTGTTGCGCAAGAACCAATTGCCGCTCCGCCCCCCACGCAACCCTCTCCAGCCGAGAACGAGCCCGTCCTCCATGAGCGCGCCGACGCCGATCTGCGCACTGTGGCTGTCGCGCCCAAATCCGTGAGCGGCTTCCGTCTGCCGCCCAGCACGCTGTTGAACTCGGGCGACGGACCGCTGGCCGTGCGCGAGGATGAGTTGCGCGACGAGGCCCGCGTACTCAAGGAAAAATGCGGCGAGTTTGATGTGCGCGGCGATGTGGTGCAAATCAATCCTGGGCCGATGGTTACGACCTACGAGTTCAAGCCAGAGGCCGGGGTGAAGTACTCGCGCGTGACGGGTCTGGCTGACGATCTCTGCCTCGCCATGCGCGCGGAGAGCATTCTGATCGAGCGTATGCCCGGCAAGAACACGGTCGGCATTCAAGTGCCCAACCATCGCCGTGAGACGATCCATCTGCGCGACTGCATCGAAAGCGAAGACTTCCACAAGGCCAAGTCGCGGCTGACCATTGCCATGGGCAAAGACATCAACGGGCGCATCCGCACGGCCGACCTGGCCGCCATGCCGCACGTGCTGATCGCGGGATCAACCGGATCGGGCAAGTCTGTCGCCATCAACGCCATGATTATGAGCCTGCTTTACCGCACCACGCCGGCGCAGGTGCGGCTCATCCTGGTTGATCCAAAGCGCGTGGAATTGGGAATGTATGAGGGTGTGCCGCATCTTTTCACGCCCATTATTACCGAGGCAAAATTGGCGGCCAACGCGCTGCGCAACGCGGTGCGCGAGATGGAGCGGCGGCTGAAGCTGCTGGCCTCGCGCAGCGTGCGCAATATCGACCAGTACAACAAACTCTTTGAGGGCGCGATGCCTTCGCTCTTCACCGACGCTGAGGACGAAGAGCCGCTGCCTTACATTGTCATCATCATTGACGAACTGGCTGATCTGATGATGCTGGACCGGGCGAACGTCGAGGAGTCGATTACTCGCCTGGCGCAGATGGCGCGCGCCGTGGGGATCCATCTGATTCTTGCCACGCAGCGGCCTTCAGTGGACGTGATTACCGGGCTCATCAAGGCCAACGTTCCGACGCGCATCAGCTTCCGGTTGGCCACCAAGGTAGACTCGCGGACGATCTTGGACACCAACGGCGCGGAGGCTCTGCTGGGCCGCGGCGATATGCTTTTTCTGCCGCCGGGAACCAGCCGCCTGATGCGCCTGCACGCGCCGTACGTGAGCGAAAAAGAGACCGCGGCGGTGGTTGACTTCTGGAAGGCGCAAGGTCAAGCCGAGTACGTGGAAGGCTTCCTGGAATCGCCCAAGGATGAACGCGGCGCGGGCGACGGCTCAAACGCCGATCCGAATGAAAACGATACGCTTTATAACGACGCGGTGCAGTTGGTCTTCAGCAACCGGAAGGCCTCGACCTCACTGTTGCAGCGCCATCTGCGGATTGGCTATGGGCGCGCCGCGCATCTGATTGACTTGATGGAGCGCGACGGCTTGGTTGGCGCGGCCGACGGCTCCCGCCCGCGCGAGATTCTGAAAGCGCCCAACTGGCTGGCGGAAGTTGCCGAAACGGCGATTGATTAGATTGATCGCCTGAGGTTGCAATGTCCGCATAGACCGATCCTTGATCATTGACAAAGACTCCCGAACCGCTTTGCCCGCAACGCCAATCTGTTCCACGGGAGCAGGGGGGTGGGGGTCAGGGAATTTCCAGCGACAATTGTGTTTATTTTCAAATAGATATATGAAATTATAGGCTTAAAAAGTGTGTAAAAATCGCTGTTTTTTCCCCTTATCATGACCTTTTTTCCCTTGCTTCGGCGGTTTTCTTTGATGAATATCTATCCCATTTCAGATTGAAGCGTTTCAAAAGACCCCCTTGAAGGCGCTCTGCGGAAGGCCCGCGCGCAGCCAATCCAACACCTGCGCGCGCCCATAGCGCTGCAAAAGTTGTTGGGCGTACCATGCGGCGGCTTGATGCGCGGACTCGGACTCGGCTTCGCTCCGCGCATGAGCCAGCTTTTCATTTACCGCCTCCAAAGTAAACGTGGGCTTTGCTCCCTTCAACCGTTCGCCGCTCCAGGCCTCAACCAGCCCTTCGCGCAGCCATAGCGGCGTTTGCGCAGATGCCTGCTCCTCGATCAGCGCGTGCAGGAACTCGTGGCGAGCAATGGACGGCAGCAGTTTGCGCGCCGCCAGAATCCTCAACGGCTGGAGCGCGATCCAGTCGCCTTCCGTGAAGCCCGCAACCCAACCTGGGGCCAGGGTGGCGGAGCGAAACTCCGAGGTCGAGCGGTAGGCCTTGACCGTAATTTCAGCCTCAGGAGAGATTCCACTCAGGCTCTCAGCCTCGCCCAGCGCGCGTTCGAGAGCCGGAAGAAACGCTTTATCCTCCGGCGAACTGGTCTCCAGCGCGAAGCCCGGCGCGGTCAATCTTTGCCACGGCGCGCCAGTGCTTTCGTCCGCAACTGTCGCGCCGGGAAAGTATTGCGCCAGAATCTCCCGGTAGCCGTGGCCTTCGTGCGCCATCTGTGCCGCGCCCGCCTGGCATAAACCCACGCCGTGCCCCGAGCCTCGCCCATGAAAAAGGAAGCCGTCGCCCAGCTCGGCAACTTCAAACCAATTGCTGCGAATCCGATTCCAACCCAACACGCGGCCCACGGCCAGCCTGAAATCCTCTGCCGGAATCTTTGTTCCATCCGCCATCAGCGAGATCGCCCTGCCCGAAGCGCCGCGCTGGGCAACCGTCAATCGCTTCCATCCAGGCGCAACCAAACCCGCCGCGGCGAGCGCCTGCGTCAGCTCCGAGCGCGAAAGCGTAGCCGACCACTCGCTGGATCCAGCGCGGGCGCAATAGGGATCGGTGCGCGAGACCAGCGCCCCTTGCGAGAGTCCACCCTTCGGCCAAACCTCCGCCGCGCTTGCCGTGCGCCCGCCGCAGTTCTGATGAAAGTAGGCCTCCGCGCGGAGTCCGTGGATCCAAAGACTTTCGCCGGCTGTGGCCATCGCAGCCGCATGCGCCAATCGCGTGCTCTGCCAATGAACCCATTGGCAATGCGTCGAGTCGCATACATCAAAGGCTGTATGCCCGTGTGCGGGAGCCAGCGCAAAGCTGCGCGCCACCACCGAGAGCGCCTTGAGCGACTCGCTCGAATCCGCCGCACCGCTCTCGGCCGCCACCACGTACTCCACGTAGCGCTCCACCGGCAGCGAGACGGCCAGCACCAGAGAGCCCGATTGCGCCGTGATCTTGAGCGGATAGGCGAGCGTCAGGAATTCATGATGCGCGCTGATCCGGTAGCTGCCCGTCAAAAGCAATGCATTCGATGAGCGCGGCACGCCTTTCCCGTCCGTCCAAACCAGTTGCGCGGGCTGGGCATGAAGGGTGATTGTATCGAGCGGCTCTGCGGGGCAGCTCGCGCAGAATTGAATCATGGCGCCGGAGACGGGCGTCAGTGTGACCTCGCGATCGTGCCACAGGGTCCACACTCCCACGCGAATCGTCGCGCGCGGCGGCGCTTCAGCCTGGGCCAACGCGCAGGCGGCGGCCATGGACAGCGCCAGCGCAATGGCTCTCATGGCTTCCTCAGCGGTGAATGAGCCAGCAGCTTTGCCGCCACCAGCGCGGCATCCGAACCATGCCCAACCGGCACAAATACGGCCACCACCACGCGCGGCATTTCAGCCGGCGCAAGGCCTACAAACCAGCCATGCGTTGCGCCGCCGCTCTCCGCGCGGGCAGTGCCCGTTTTACCGGCAACCAAAACCCCGCCCAGCGATGCTGCGTTCGCCATGCCAAAGCTGGCCGAATCGGTCATTCCCGCGCTTACGGTCCGGCTGGCCACCGTCTCCGGATGGGCAGCCATCTCCGCCGCCAGCGATCGATAGGCCTCGGCCAACTCCGGCAGCGTCACACGAATCCCCTCCACGCCCAAAGCGGCGAGCTGCGTCTGCTCCCGTGTGCGCGGCTCGCGAAAGTCGGCCAACTCCTCCGGATGGCTCAGGCCGGTGGCCGCCAGCAGGCCTCGCTCGCTGAGCGCTTGCCTCAGCTCCCGCGGAGAAAGCGATCCCGCCAACTGCGCAAAATACGAGTTACACGACCAGCTCAGCGCCTGCTGCGCATTCATCGGATCCAAAGCGGGATGAGAACAGTTCAGCTGGTGACCGCCGATGCGCATCTGGCGGCGGCAGGCAACTCTCAACGACGGATCCCAATGCCCGGAGGCCAGCGCAAAATAGAGAATCAGCGGCTTCAAGGTTGAACCAGGCGTGGCCACTGTCTGGCTCGCTTCGGCAAGGCGGGCTGAGGCAAGCAGCTTCCCTGAACCGATCTCCAGAACGAGCACGCGGGCATCCGGAGCCTGGCGCAGGGCTTGATCCACGGCGCGCTGCCACGGCGCATCCCGGCGTGCTGTGCAGGGCGAACTGGTTGCGCCAGCCAGAACCAGCCCCGCCAGCGCCATCCCCATCCGTCTCAAAAATGGCTGCATGCTTCAAGTATGAACCATTCGCAGTTGGGTATGGATGGATTCATCCTGGAATGGATCTGGCAATTTACAGTTGCTTGCGCGCGGCCTGTGAGCTGACTTGCTCATTTTGCCGGCCAAACACACTCTTGAAACTCCATGTCCCTGGTAAACAGAGCCATTCATTTGCCGCGTTGCGAGATTATTTTTCGGTAGAAACTGATTCTCATCAAAAATTCATCTTCTATTTTTCTCGCTGAATCATGCCGCGGAATAGAAAATTAACGATTCATTCAACGGCTTGCTGAAATTCCGGGTTTAGTTTTTCACTGAAACGCTGTAGACTGCCAACACGGCACGAAATCAATTCAATGGCAAAAACAGCGCAGAAGCAAAAGCTCTTTAACGGCCGGGATTACTCCTGGATGCAGTTCAACCGGCGTGTGCTTGAAGAAGCCGAGGACGCCGCCAACCCGCTTTTGGAGCGGGTTAAATTCCTGGCCATCACCGGCTCGAACCTGGACGAGTACGTCGAGATTCGCCAGGCAGGCCTGATGCAGCGCATTGAGGACGGCAACCGCCAGCCTGGCTTTGATGGGCTGCGTCCGGATGAATCTCTCGCCGTGCTTACCGCCGATATCCACAGCTTTGTGGATGCGCAGTATAAATGCTGGAATGAACATCTGCTGCCGGAGCTGCGCAAGCAAGGCATTCGATTGCTTGAATGGAAGCAACTGGATGAAGAGGCGCGCGCCTTTGCGCAGGGGTACTTTGAGCGCGAGGTTGACCCGCTGCTGACGCCCATCAGCATCGATCCGGCACACCCGTTTCCCCGCGTGCTGAACAAAGCCCTCTGCCTGGCGCTGTTGCTCAAGCTCAAGCGGCGCAGCGCAGGCCCGCATGTGCTGGGCGTAGTTACAGTGCCGCGCGCGCTGCCCCGCTTCATCCGGCTGCCCTCGGCCGACGGAGTCTTTGAATACGTCCTCTTGCAGGATTTGATCGAGCAGAATCTGGCCGGAATGTATCGCGGCTACGAGGTGCTCTCGCGCGCCGCCTTTCGCGTCACCCGCAACTCCAACCTCTACTTCGAGGAAGAAGAGGCGCGTTCGCTGCTGGAGACGATTCGCGTGGAGCTGCACAACCGCCGCAAGGGCGACGCGGTGCGGTTGGAGATCGAGGCCGGCGCCGATCCGGAGATTATCGAGCGGCTGCGCATCAACTTTGAGCTGGACGAGGACCAGGTCTTCCGCGGCGATGGCCCGGTCAACCTGTCACGCCTGTTGTTCTTTTACAGCGACGTGAAGCGGCCTGATCTGAAGTACCCGGATTTCAAGCCCCGCGTGCTCAAGCTGAGCCGCAAATCCGCCAATATCTTTGACGAGTTGCGCCAGCACGACGTGCTGCTCCATCACCCCTACGACTCCTACGATCCGGTCGTCGAGTTCATCGAGCAGGGCGCCGAAGACCCCGCTGTGGTGACGATGAAGCAGACCCTCTATCGCACCAGTCAGGACTCGCCCGTCTTCCAGGCGCTCATCGAGGCCGCCACCACCAAAGAGACCACGCTGGTGGTCGAGCTGATGGCCCGCTTCGACGAGGCCTCCAACATCCGCTGGGCGCGGTCGATGGAGGACGCCGGCGTGCAGGTCTTCCACGGCGTCGTGGGCCTGAAGACACACTGCAAGCTGGCCATGCTCGTGCGCCGCGACGAGGACGGCGTCACGCGCCGCTACTGCCACCTCGGCACGGGCAACTACAACCCCGTCACCGCCCGCTTCTATACCGACCTCAGCCTGCTCACATCGGACCCGCAGATCACCGAGCGCGTGCATATGGTTTTTAATTACCTCACCGCCCACGCCGAGATCGACGACTATCGGCCTTTATTGGTCGCCCCGCTCACCATGGCCGAGGGCTTCCTCGGCCTCATCCGCCGCGAGCAGGAGCACGCCCAGGCCGGGCGCCCCGCGCACATCGTCGCCAAGATGAATGCGCTGCTGGAACCCACGGTGGTCGAGGCGCTCTATGCCGCCTCGCAAGCCGGCGTCGAGATTGATTTGATCGTGCGCGGCCTGTCGATTCTCCGCCCCGGCGTCAAGGGTCTCTCCGAGCGCATCCGCGTCCGATCCATTGTTGGCAGGTTCCTTGAGCACTCGCGCATCTTCCACTTCGCCAATGGCGGCAACGATGAGATCTATCTCGGCTCGGCTGATTGGATGTCGCGCAACCTCTTCGAGCGCTGCGAGGTCGTCTTCCCGGTCCGCGATCCGGCGGTCCGCGCGCGCCTCCACGAAGAGATTCTGCCCGCCTATCTGGCCGACACAGCGAAGGCCCGCCTGCAGCAGCCCGACGGCAGCTACATCCGCGCTACCAAGCTGCCGAAGGATGCCAAGCCCTTGGCGATTCCCTTCTCCAGCCAGGATTTTCTGATAGCGTTGGCCGAGGGCAAAGTGGAGCTGGACGCGATTCCCAAGCTAGCAGCCGCCAAGGCTTCACCAAAGGTGGTGAAATCCCCGACAGCATCTTCATAAAGATTTTCGTGAATAACTGTATTCAACGAGAAGTGCTGATGTGAAATCATCGCAGGACAGTTGAGGATTCGGGTGAAAGGGATTTGAGATGAAGGAAGATTCACAGAATTTACACCATTCATATAGAACTCTTTTGCAAATGATAAAACTGTTGTTTTATTCTACGATCATTTTAATTGTTTCGATGAATATGCCAACTGCCGACGCTCAGACTACATCGAATCAACCGTCTGGTCTATCCAAAGCGGACGACGAAATCATGCAATACGGGGATGAAATATTTCGCAAGCAAAAGATCGAGGACGTTTTCGAACTCCATGACACATTCTGGCACCTCAAAGAACTCCAAGGTCTGAAGGGAAACTATTCCGGGATCGTGGTCGCCATTCTCTCCTCTCCTCAATCGGCGAATGAAGAGCAAGGCTTGGTTGTTTTCAGTACTCCGTCCTATTCCGGCTCCTTTCCGTTTTATCGCAGCCCAACAGAATTGAAGTTTTATCCCAATAATGGTTACAAATTTCCACTTGACAGAAAGATTGGAGAGGCATTCGGAACCAATTTACAAAAGTCTAGTTGTTATAGACTGCTCAACGGACTTCTTACTTTCATGGATAGTGGGCAGCATCCGTTGATTGTGCTCAGCGCTTTTAAGAAGACCGGTATTGAGAATCAAAACTGGAAGATTGCAAAATTCCGTCGGCTCGGGGATAAAGAATCGCAAAAAGATGAATTGATGGACGCAAAAGTGCAGGGGAATATTGTTTTTATGAACGGTCAAGTATACGGCGGACCAGGATGCGGCGGTTGGTCAGGGAGCTATTCAATCTCCGGCGACATTCTGATTTTTCACGGTGGGGTTGCTTTGGCAGGATTATGTTTTGGAAATGCATGGGTGCAAGGCCCTGGGTTTGAAGGTGAGATCCAAGGCGATCGACTCATCAAAAAAGAAGGTGATCATATTCTTATAACCGATAAAAACGGCAGAACGATGCTTCTACTCGTGCCATTCCCAACGTGGAAAGAGGTTTGGATTCCAGAGAAGCAATCCATCAATCATAACTAAACCCAGAATCATTGCCTCCAATGGGAATCTGGCTCGCTCATCAGCCCAAAAATCATCCTGAGCCTCAAAAAGATGTCCCCCGATCTTCGCGGCTTTTGCGATAAGCGGTCGTGTGGCGCTGCTCCGGCCAAAAATCTGATTTTCCCACGTCTCGCATCCGAAGCCTGGGAAACCAAAGCCATCTCAATTCGCGTTGTCTTTATCGATCTGCGCGAAAAGCTCCCGTAGCGACAGATAGATTGGCGTGCCAGCCACTTCCAGCCGTTCCTTGCGCACCCAGTTCCCGTCGCTCAAATCCCAGCCGGAGCGCGTCTCCGGGTCCACAACCCAGAGATTCGGCGGGTGGCCTTGGTCCCTCGTAGTTGGGGACCGGGGAGGAGATCTGATCTGGCAAGCAGCCCCTACCAGCCACTCCCCGCGGCCTTCCGCAACTCATCGAGTTTGTAGTGCGTCCCGCGCCACACCACTCCATCCCGCCAGAGTGTGAGCACCATCGAGCGCGCCAGCGCGAAGGTAAAAATGGCAATCGCCGGGGCATAAAAAACTGCCAGCCACGGCCACTGCTTGTACGCCATAAAATTCGCCGCAATCGACAGATAGATCAACCCTCCCGCCACCGCGGTCCATCCTCCGCTGACTAGCGCTGCTAGTGGCAAAATCACCTGCGCCGCGAGACTCGCCAACACCAGCAGCGTCAATCCAGTCCGGTAGCGCAAGGCGGCAAAGGCGTTCTTTTCCAGCAGTCCCACAATTCCCAGCGGCCCATTCATCCAATGGATCCGCGCCAGTCCATCGCCCATCAGAATCCGCTGCCGATAACCTGCCCGCTTGATCTTCCAACCGATGCGCAGGTCCTCGGTAACCTCCATGCGCAGCGGCTCAAAGCCGCCCACCCTCTCGAAGACCTCGCGCCGCATCAGGTTGAAACCGCCCTGCCCGAAGAAATCCCGCGCCTTGGGGTCGGCCACCTTCCACATCCGGTTATTCCACTGCGAGAGCGCCAAAATCGAAGTGAGCACCGCATTCTCCGCCCAGCCCATTTTGTCCATCGTCAATTGCACCACCACATGGTCGGCCGGCTCATTCAGTGCATAGCGCATGGCCAGTGCAAGAGTCCGCTCATCGAAGCGCACATCGCCATCGGTAAACAGGAGCCACGGCGCCCGCGCCTGCTTTGCGGCCAACTCCAATGCGTGCGGCTTGCCCATCCACCCCTCGGGCAGCGCGTCGATGTGAATCACCTCCAGCGTGTGCGGACCTCCTGTCGCCCGCGCCTCCGCCGCAACCGCATCCATCCGCTCGCCGGTCCCATCCGTCGAGCGGTCATTCACGGCAATGATCTGAAGCCGCAACCCCTTCGAGCCAAGCAGAGAGCGCAGCGTCGCCTCAATCGACTCATTTTCATTGCAAGCCGGCACAATGACGGTCAGATCGGGCGCGGTCGCATCCGGCTCATCGGCTACGCTCAGCTTTGGCAACGCCGCCTCGTCCATCGCCGTCAAATCCGGTATCCGCGGCATCCCGCGCAGCGCGGAGATTGCCTGTATCGCCCAGACCAGCGCCACCAACCAGCAGGAAACCGAGAATATGTCGCGCAAAACAACTGCCACATTCATGCACTTAGTCTCGCATAAATTCCGGTCATGAGTTGCGCTCCAACTCCTGGCCCACGGGCGCGCCGGCACTTGGTTGAAACGCGGTGACAGGCGGCAAATTCCTCCAAGCGGGGAATCCAAAGTGGCAGAGAATTGATTCTCAGCGTGCTGAATGGGGCTTGAATAGGCCAAGGAAGTGTGCCGGGGGCCTGGTCCCACAGTTCATCTCTAACCCCCGGAGGATGGCCCAGGTCACTCGCTTTGGAGACCGGGGAGGGAGAGTAGATCCGGCAGGTGGCCCGCCCATCCGCCACGAAAAATCGCCCTAACCTTGAAAAGCTTCGCCCGCCGTCCAGAGTGTTTCTACGCCTGATCGCGCCACAGCATCACGCCGCCCAGAATTCCGCTCTCGTTGGAGACGATGCTGACATTCTGGGCCGGGGTAAAGAGGATTTTCTTGGTATTGCCTCCGCCGATGAAGAGGTGGTCCCAGTTGAAGAGTGCTTCAGTCTGCGCGATCCCTGCCTGCAGGAAGTCATTCCAGCGCGCCTTGCCGAACCTGTCCAGGCCGCGGCGGCCCAAGTAGTCCTCGTAGGTCATGCCCTTCTTGCGCCAGGGATGATGGCCCAGCTCCAGGCCGGGAACCAGGTGGCCATTGGTGAACAGAGCGCTGCCGAGACCCGTGCCCAGCGTCAGCACCAGCTCCACGCCCACGCCTTTGATGGCCCCGTAGCCGGCCACATCGGCATCGTTGCCCACCCGCACCGGTTTCTTCCAGCGCTTCTCCATCTCCGCTTGCAGCGGAAAGCCCGCCGCCCACAGCGGATGCAGATTAAAAGCACCAAAGGTGGCACCGTGTTTGACCACTCCCGGAAAACCGACCGAGACGCGGTCGAAATCCGTGAACAGCTTACGCAACTCGTCCAGCCCGCCGAGCACCGCCTCCGGCGTGGGAACGGCAGGCGTAAGAACCCGCTGACGCTCGCTGACCGGCTTGCCGGAGGCATCCAGCAGCATGGCCTTCAGCCCGGAACCGCCAATGTCAATCGACAGCGTAGTGGGCCCCGTTGGAAGTGGGGATGAATTCGTGGAGGCGACGGCATCGGCGGCGGGCGTGGAGGATAGAAGTGTCATCAGCAAAAATTGTACTGCCTGCGGCCAAAATTGCAAACGCCTAATGAGAGCGCCTGTGCAAATTAAAAATCCCATAGTGGAACCTGGCTCAATTTTCGTTCCAGCCAATGCCAGAGTCCCATCAACCTGTCCATAGCAGATGAGAATTCTGTCGTATATTGAGACATGGGCCGGTTGCCTGGGCGGCAGATTGTTCCACGAAGCGCAGCTGAATTTTGCTTTCATGCGCGGTTGCGCCATCAGGCGGAAAGGGTGTTCACTTTTCTCTCAGCGTGTGAGGAATAATTAAATCGATGACCACTGAAAAGAACACGATTCTCGTCACCGGCGGAGCAGGCTTCATCGGCTCTAACTTTGTCCTGCATTGGTTGCGGAATGTAGATGATTCCGTGGTGAATCTGGACTTGCTCACGTATGCCGGAAATCCGGAGAATTTGGCTGCGCTCAAAGTTGATCCGCGGTACGAATTCGTACAGGGAGATATCTGCGATGCCGAGTTAGCGGCGTCTCTGCTGCGCAAGCATCGGCCGATTTTCATCGTCCACTTTGCCGCCGAAAGCCATGTGGACCGTTCCATCGTAGATCCAAGCGCATTTATCCGCACCAATGTTCAGGGAACTTTCACGCTGCTGGAGCAGGCTCGAATTTACTGGTCGGAGCTGGATAACTCGGCGCGCCGCGCATTTCGCTTCCTGCACATCTCAACCGATGAGGTTTATGGATCGCTGGGGCCAGAGGATCCGGCTTTCTCGGAATCTACGGCCTATGCGCCGAATAGCCCTTACGCGGCTTCGAAAGCCTCCTCTGATCATTTAGCAAGGGCCTACTTTCACACCTATGGTCTGCCGGTTCTTACAACCAACTGTTCGAATAACTATGGACCATTCCAATTTCCGGAAAAGCTTATTCCGCTGGTGATTCTGAATGCATTGGAAGGCAAGCCACTGCCTGTGTATGGAGATGGCTGCAATGTGCGCGACTGGCTTTTTGTGGAGGATCATTGCGCAGCGATTCGCGCCGTGCTTGAGCGTGGACGGGTGGGTGAGACTTATAACATCGGCGGTTGCAGCGAGCGAAAAAATCTGGAGGTTGTCACTTCAATCTGCGACCTGGTCGACGAAATGCGTCCCGATCCAAGGCTGTCGCCACGCCGGAATCTAATCACTTTCGTTCCTGATCGCCTCGGTCATGACCGCCGCTACGCCATCGACGCAACCAAGATCAGCCGTGAACTCGGCTGGATTCCTGAAAGTAACTTCGTGGACGGCCTGCGTAAAACCGTGGCTTGGTATCTTGAGCATAACTCCTGGGTGCAGAATGTTCGCACTGGAGCCTACAGAGATTGGATACGGAAGAATTACGAGGAGAGAGTGGCACAATGAAAGCGATCATTCTTGCGGGTGGATCGGGAACCCGCCTTTATCCTGTTACGAACGTCGTTTCCAAGCAATTGCTGCCGGTTTACGACAAACCGATGATTTATTACTCGCTGACCACGCTGATGCTGGCCGGACTCAAGGATATTCTGATCATCTCCACTCCGCAGGATACATCCCGCTTCGCGGAGTTGCTCGGCGATGGCAGTCAGTGGGGAATCTCTTTGAGTTATGCCGTGCAGCCCACTCCGGACGGCCTGGCGCAAGCTTTTCTGATAGGGAGGGAGTTTATCGGCGGAGATACCAGCGCACTGATTCTGGGAGATAACATCTTTTATGGCCAGTCCTTTTCGGCGCACTTGCAGCGCGCGGCGGCGGTAGAGAAGGGTGCGGTGGTCTTTGCCTATCCAGTTCTGGATCCGGAGCGCTACGGAGTCGTCGAGTTTGATGCTTCCGGTCGCGCGGTCAGCCTCGAGGAAAAACCTTTAACTCCCAAGTCCCGTTATGCGGTGACTGGATTGTATTTCTATGACCATCAAGTGGTGGATTTGGCCGCGTCCCTGAAGCCGTCGGCGCGCGGCGAGTTAGAGATTACGGACCTGAACAGGCTTTACCTGGAGGCAGGCATCCTGAATGTGCAAGTGATGAGCCGGGGAATGGCTTGGCTGGATACCGGCACCCACGATTCGCTCATGGAAGCCGGACTCTTTGTGCAAACAATTGAACGGCGCCAGGGATTGATGATCGCCTGCCCGGAAGAGATCGCTTTCCGACTGGGATATATCAGCGCGGAGCAGCTAGAAGCTTTGGCGCATCCGGTGCGCAAGAGCGGATATGGCCAATATCTGCTGTCTCTCAAGAACGAACCAAAATTTGTTGTCGAGGCGCAATCTCTATGAAGATCACTGAAACCGCTTTGCCCGGCGTTTTGCTTCTAACTCCAAGGATATTCCGTGATGATCGGGGCGCATTCATGGAGACGTGGAATCTGCGAGCATTCGAGGAGGCGGGCTTGCCGTCTAATTTGGTACAGGATAACTATTCGACATCCTGCAAAAATGTGCTGCGCGGCATTCACTATCAGGTTATACAGCCGCAGGGAAAACTGGTGAGGGTGGCTCGCGGCGCGGTGCTCGACGTTGCGGTGGATCTGCGCCGAAGCTCCCCCACTTATGCAAAGCATATTGCGGTTGAACTTAGCGAAGACAATGGTCAGATGTTATGGATTCCTCCTGGTTTCGGCCATGCTTTTTTCGTATTATCGGATGTTGCCGGTTTTGCCTATAAAGTTACTGACTATTATTCCCCAGTCGGCGAGCGAACCATTTTGTGGAACGATCCAGATCTCGCGATATCGTGGCCTGTCAGCGATGATTTCATTCTTCTTTCCGTAAAGGATCGCGCGGGCGCGAAGTTGCGCGAGGCGGAGGTTTTCGCATGAGCAATCAGCCGAGGGTTTTGATCGTTGGCCACCTGGGACAGGTTGGGGTGGAGTTACAGCGCAGCTTTTCCGGCCTAGGTGAAATTGTGTGTCATGACCGCGACACCGTAGACATTGCAGCCGAGAACCAACTTCGTGCAATGGTCCGCGCCGCCGCCCCGGATGTTATTTTGAATGCCGCTGCTTATACAGCAGTGGATCGAGCTGAATCAGAAGCGGCAGTGGCCATGGCGGTGAATGCAATGGCCCCCGGCATTCTGGCTGAGGAAGCGCTGCGGATGGGCGCTTTGCTGGTGCATTACTCCACTGATTATGTCTTCAACGGCGCCAAGCAATCTCCGTGGATAGAATCCGATCCCACCGATCCCCTGAATGTTTATGGAGCGAGCAAACTGGCCGGAGAACAAGCAATACAAAATATTGGGGGAAGGTATCTGATCTTCCGCACGAGTTGGGTGTATGGACCTCACGGCAATAACTTTCTTTTGACCATGCTTCGCCTGGGACGCGAGCGCGCGAGCCTTAACATCGTGGACGACCAAATTGGCGCGCCTACAACGTCTATCTCGCTGGCCAATGCAACCCGTTTTATCGTCGACGGCGCCTTGGCGGGTAGCTTTGGCTCTGCGGACCAATGGGCCGGACTTTATCACATGACCTCATCTGGCGCTGTCTCATGGCGAGGCTTTGCGGAAGCCATCTTTATCCGCGCCGATGAACTTCTTCATGGCAAAACGCCCGCCGTTCATCCTATCACTTCCGCGGAGTATCCGACGCCGGCCAAGCGTCCGCGTAACTCTGTTTTGTCAAATCGAAAGTTAGCGGATCACTTTGGTCTTCAACTTCCACCCTGGGAGTCAGCCCTTGATGAGGTTATGGCCAGGCTGGTGAAGGCGGATGATGCTCCAGCGCAAGCGACCAAGTGACTGGCGGAACCATGGATTTTTTGCGCAGCCAACTTCGCATTTTGCGGCAGAGCTCTTTGGCTCGCAATGCGGGATGGATGGCAATCGGTCAGGGAGTGAATGTCCTGTTGCAGGCAGCCTATTTTATCCTGCTTGCCCGTTTGCTTGGAGTGCGCGAGTATGGTGTATTCGCTGGCGCATTTGCCTTGGTCGCTCTGGCCACGCCTTACAGCGCGCTCGGCTCCGGATTGCTGTTTGTCCGGTATGTTAGCACAGACTCCAATAACTTCGCTGCGTATTGGGGTAATATCTTGCTGGCGACCTTCGGCGTGGGTTCCACGCTCACAATACTATTGGTTTGCGTCGCGCCATATTTGCTCAATCCAGCCAGCGCCTCGCTGATTCTGCTGGTAGCTCTTGGCGACTGCGTCTGCCGTCAACTGGCGATTTGCGTCAGTCAGGTTTTTCAAGCCTACGAACAGTTGCGCATGACCGCTTCCATTACATTGCTGACCAGTTTTCTACGCCTGCTGGCCGTGATGACTCTGGCGCTGATTCTACATCATGCCACCGCCTGGGAGTGGGCACTTGCGTCCCTTGTGGTTTCCGCCATTTCGGCCATCGTATCTTCGGCCATGGTTACGGCGCATTACGGTCGCCCTCAATTCGCGCCTCGGATTTTTTTTTCCAAGTTAGGCGAAGGATTCGGTTTTTCACTGGCTGGCTCTACGCAATCGGCTTACAACGATATCGACAAGGCGATGCTAAGTCACTATGGAATGAATGTGGCCAATGGCATTTATACCATGGCCTATCGAATCGTGGATGTTTCAACCGTCCCGGTCAATGCACTGGATGCGGCTGCGCTACCGCGCTTTTTTCGCCAAAGCCACGAAGGCGTACAAAGTGTTGCGAAGCTATCCTTTCGGCTGGCCAAAAGAGCCGCTTTGCTGGGTGTTCTTATGTCAGCATGCATGTTTTTGGCCGCTCCGCTGATTCCGTCTATCGTGGGTGTTGGCTTTAAAGAAGCCGTGTCCGCCTTGCGCTGGCTTTGCCTGATTCCGGCATTCCGGGGTATTCATCAACTTACTGGAAGCGCTATCACTGGCCTTGGCTTTCAACGTTATAGAACCTTGGCGCAAATATTTGCGGCAAGTCTCAACTTGGGACTAAATCTTTGGCTGATTCCAAAATACGGATGGCTCGGAGCCGCATGGGCAAGTCTGGCCACAGACGGCACACTCGGATTGATAAACTTATCTACACTGATGGTGTTGCAAGGAAAATAATATTTCCGGCCTGCCGGCACATTACAGTTTTTTGCCGGCAGAGTTTCATGTTTGAGGCCTCGTAACGTGCTGCGGTTTTTCTGACTTTCATGGTGTTTGTGACAGAGTCATCCAATAAACAACAAGTCTTATATCATTGGAAAGGGGTATTCGCCGAGATGATTCCATATGTCGTCATTTTTCTTCTTGTTTCGGCCGGTCTTCCCATCTGTTTCATCAATCATCTTCAGTATCGCCGGATCTTTCAATATTTTTATTTTATCGTCACTGGGTTGATACTGACCGTTTTTGCAGGAATTCGATCATCGAGCGTTGACCGGGATTACAGTAATTACACATCCTGGTTCGATACGATTATTCATGGAACGGCTTCAATGACGGACTGGATGCGGGATCCGACCTTCGCCTTGCTAGCGTTGCTGGCGCATGGATTTGGTCTGTCCTTCACCGCGGTTGCCTTGATGTATGCGCTTCTGGGGCTGCTTGCCACCATGTATCTTGTTATGATTGCAGTTGCGCCGCGCTGGTCAACGCTCTTTTTCTATCTGTTTTTCTGCCAGTATTTTATCGTCGGCGAAATGACTCAGATACGATCAGCCGTGGCGCTTCCGCTGATGGCGGCGGGATTGTACATGGCTTGCGAAAAAAGGTGGCTGAAGGCCTTCGGGTTCTATATTCTTGCGCTGCTATTTCATTTCGAGGTTATTCTTGTATTACCATTATTTATCCTGCTCTCATTTGGAATTAAATTCAAATCAAGACGATGGGTGCTTGTTATCGCTTTAATAGGAGTTTTTATCTCAATGGAGATGGGACGGGTGATCGACTCATTCTCGAATCTATATAGAATCTCCGAATATATTCATGGGGTCAGCGATACCGGTTCTGGTTTTGAGCTATCCTGGTACTCCATGGCGCACATTTTTACCGTTATTGCCTGCCTGGCATTTTTCTGGAACAAGATGTCCATCCATCAAAGAATGGCCATCGTCTGCTGCAGTTCCGGCGTTATTTTGTATCAAATCTTTGCATCGTATAAAACTCTGGCCATAAGGTTTTTATACCAGTTTGATCTCTATTGGTTTTTGATCCTGATTATTATTTTGGAAAAAATCAAGGGAGACAAAAGATTTGCCTATATCGCTTTGCTGGCATTGATTGGCCTTGTCTTATACATCCAGTCCGTTCGTTTTTACGCAGGGCCTTATACGACGGTTTTCGATTGAAGAAAAAGGCTTTGAATACCAATAATGTTTCCGGGGTTTTATGGCATTCAGTGAATTTGGTTTTTGAGCATGGATACTTGGTGAACCTGAAGGAGGTTTTCATGATTGCCGCAATTATTGTTTTGTATCATCCCGAGCCTCAGGCGATCATTCGCTTGCTTGCCAGTCTTGAGGGGCAGGTTGATTCGGTTTTGGCCATTGACAACACACCTGGATCGGCGTTGCCGGGGAGCGAGTTATTCTCGGGCATTGGAAGTCATGTAACTTATCTTCCGCTCGGTTCAAACAAAGGGATCGCGGAAGCGCAGAACATCGGCATTCGAATGAGCATGAAGAACGGGTATTCCCACGTGCTGCTGCTCGATCAGGATAGCGCGCTGGCGCCGGAGATGACAAAAATCCTTCTTGACGCGGAGCGGGAGTTACTAGGAACCGGCAAGCGGATTGCCGCACTTTGCCCGCAAATTGTCGATGAAAGAACCGGCAAAAGGCCGATTGCCGTTTATTACAATTTTGGGTTTGTGCGCAAGATATGGGCGAATGAATCTAACAATCATCCAGTTTCGACGCACAACTTTATCGCATCGGGTTCTCTTCTCAGGATAGATGCTCTTCAGAATCTTGGATTGATGCGGGAAGATTTGTTTATCGAGTATGTTGATACCGAGTGGGCGCTGCGCGCTTTTTCCGCGGGGTATGAATGTTATTGCGTTCCAAAGGCGGTTCTGCTGCACTACTTTGGCGACGCTACAGCCAAGCTGTTTGGCAAGGATATTTATCTTTATTCCAATCTTCGTTACTATTACAAGCTGCGCAATGAAGTGTTTATCGCCCGTCTCAAGACGATGGGATGGCGGTGGAGAGCTTATGCGCTTTTGCATATTCCATATCATTTCATTGTTTATTCGGCGTTTTCGAAAACGCCGCTCACTTCATCCCGACTGTTTATGAAGGCGATGTGGAATGGAATGCTCGGAAGATTGGGGCCGGTTTCGATTCCTTAAAGGAGTTTGCCGATCTGAAAAGAGATGTGCTTGCGGAGCGTGAAAGCGGAGGATTTTGGGGATGAAGATAGCCATTCTAGGCACGCGTGGAATTCCTGCACGCTACGGAGGATTTGAAACCTTTGCGGAAAAGCTTGCGGCTGGACTCGCGGCGCGCGGCATCGATGTTACAGTTTTTTGCGAAGCGGGAGAAATGAACGCGCGGGAAAAATATCTGGGCGCAAGGCTTCAATATATCTCAGCACCTTCTCTTGGCCCGCTACAGACGATTCTTTATGATTTGAAATGCTTGTGGGCTGCGCGCAAAGGATACGACGTTGTTTATATGCTGGGTTATGGGGTTGCCCCATTTTGCATTGTTCCGCGGCTTTGGGGAACGGAAGTCTGGATCAATCCAGATGGGTTGGAATGGGCGCGCGCCAAGTGGGGCTGGGTTGCCAGATGTTATTTCAGGTTGATGGAATGGAGTACAATTTATGCGGCAAATCGCATCATTGCCGACGCGGAGGCGATTGCTGTTCATCTGGCAAAGCGGCATGGCCAATTGAAACATTGCTCGGTGATTCGTTATGGCTGCGAGGTGATTGATTCGCCTCCGCCTTCGGAGCCGCTCGCGGAGTGGCGCCTTCAGCCGCGCAGTTACTATCTTATTGTCTGCCGTTTGGAGCCTGAAAATCATATCAAGGAGATCATGCAGGGTTTTCAAAGGTCGGGCAGCAATAGAGAGATGATTGTCGTGGGCAATCATCAGGCTGATACAAGGTATGTTAGAGAATTGCGAGAGTTGAAGGATGCGCGAATTCGAATGATAGGAACGGTCTATGATCCAGAAAAGCTGATCAGCCTGCGCTACCACGCCTTTGCGTATATGCATGGCCACAGCGTAGGAGGAACCAATCCGTCGCTGCTGGAGGCGATGGGATGCGGCAATCTTGTGTTTGCCCACGATAACCCCTTCAATCGCGAGACGCTTGGGCCGAGCGGATTTTACTTTGCGAATGCGGATGAACTTAAAGCAGCTATTCATGCCGCGGAGGCGAATGAAGGAGAGTTGGAGCCACGGAGAGTTACTTCGCAAAAACGCGCCGGGGCGGATTATCGCTGGGCCGACATTGTCTCTCAATATATGGCGCTGCTGGAACTGGTGACCGCACCTTCCAAAAGGAGAGCGCATGAGGATTTGGATTTGAGAAGGAAAACATTGGCGCCTTGAGTTACCTTGAGGCATACTGAAATGTATGGCCAACACAGCTCTGATTACCGGCGCATCCAGCGGCTTTGGATTGTTGACGACGATAACACTGGCGAGGCGGGGGTGGCGCGTGCTGGCTACGATGCGCGATCTGCCTCGCTCAGACAGGCTTGTTGCGGCCGCGAAGGCAGCCGGCGTGTTGGAGAGCATTGAGTTTATTGCTTTGGATGTAACAAATTCTGAGCAAATCAGCGCCGTTGCCGCGGAGATTGCCGCCCGGCCAGCGCCGCTGAACGCCGTCATCAACAACGCGGGCTTTGCCATGGCCGGCTTTGCCGAGGATGTTACAGATACCGAACTGCGCCAGCAATTTGAAACGAATTTCTTTGGTGCGACGGCCGTTACGCGGGCCTTTCTTCAGCAGTTCAGGCGGCAGGGGTATGGGCACATCGTGATGGTTTCTTCGATCTCCGGGCGCATGGGCTTTCCCGCTGTTAGCAGTTATGTGGCGTCGAAGTTTGCTTTGGAAGGGTGGACGGAGACGCTGCGGCTGGAGATGAAGCCGCTAGGAATTCAGTTGGTTCTGGTTGAGCCTGGTTCGTTCGAGACAGATATCTGGACGCGCAACGCAACCCTTTCTACTGCAACACAGAACGCGTCTTCTCCCAATGCCCCTCGGTTGGCTAAGTTGCTGAAGCAGCGTGAGTCAGGCCTGCGGAAGGCGAACCCGCAAATCGTCGCGGACGGGATTGCGGCGATCCTGGACGATCCGCAGCCCCGGCTTCGTTATGTTTTTGGCCGCGATGCTCACTTTGGACTGGCATTGAAGCATCTGCTGCCGGCTGGGTTGATGGAACGCCTGCTGATCAAAGTGAGCGGAATCGGCGTGTAAGCTCTTTGTGGTCGCCAACGCAGGAGGATTTGCGGGTAAACTAAAGGTATGGCGGAGATTCAACGCAGAAAAACACCTACGGTCAGCATCGGGCAGGTTCGCGTCGGCTGGGAGGTTCCGGTCGTTGTGCAGTCGATGACCAACACCGACACTGCGGACGTTCAGGGCACTATCGAACAGATTGCGGCTTTGGCTCAGGCTGGTTCAGAACTTGTGCGCGTCACGGTGAACAACGAAGAGGCGGCGGCGGCTGTTCCAGCGATTGTGGAGGGACTGGAGAAGCGCGGCTTGCGCGTTCCCATTATCGGCGACTTCCACTATAACGGGCACCTGCTGCTGAAGAAGTTTCCAGCGACGGCCGAGGCGCTGGCCAAGTACAGAATCAATCCCGGCAATGCGTCGATCGGCAAGAAAGACAACGACAATTTTCAGGTGATGATTGAGTGTGCCGTCGAGCATCAGAAGCCGGTACGCATCGGTGTGAACTGGGGTTCGCTGGATCAGGCGCTGCTGGCGCGCATGATGGACGAGAACAGCCGCTTGGCGCAGCCGCTTGCCAGCCGCGAGGTGATGATGGAGGCGATGGTGCGCAGCGCGTTGGAGTCCGCCGCCGCCGCCGAGCGCTATGGCCTGCGCAGCGACCAGATCATACTCTCCGCCAAAGTGAGCGGTGTGCGCGACTTGATCGATGTCTATACGAATCTGGCCGCGCGCTGCAACTACGCGCTCCACCTCGGCCTGACCGAGGCAGGCATGGGCGCGAAGGGGCTGATTGCCTCGACAGCCGGACTGGCGCCGCTGCTGTTGGCCGGCATTGGCGACACCATCCGCGTGAGCCTGACTCCCAAGCCGGGCGGCGACCGGACGGAGGAAGTTTCAGCCGCGCAGCAGATTTTGCAGTCGCTCTCGATTCGCAGCTTCATGCCGCAGGTAACCAGTTGCCCCGGCTGCGGGCGTACCACCAGCACCTACTTCCAAGAGCTGGCCGAGCAGATTCAGAGTTATCTGCGCGCGTCGATGCCGGAGTGGCGCAAGAAATATCCGGGCGTCGAGGAGCTGAAGTTGGCCGTGATGGGCTGCGTGGTCAACGGACCCGGGGAGTCAAAACACGCCAACCTCGGAATCAGTTTGCCTGGAACCTTCGAGGAGCCGAAGGCGCCGGTCTACGTGGACGGCAAGCTCTACACCACGCTGAAGGGCGAAACGATTGTTGCGGAGTTCAAGCAGATTCTCGATCACTATGTGGCAAGCCACTTCGGACAGGGAATTTAGCGCGGCGCAGCTTTGTTTTTGTTGTCTTTTGGGTCGAAGGGGCTGGTCTTCTGGCGCCATTTGGGCGATTTGCGGCTGAAGGATATCTCCTATGGGTAAAGAGCGGGTCGTGGACCGGAAAGTCCACGACCCTGCCGGCCAGAAGGCCGGCGTTACTCTATGCCATCGGGGATAACGTTCTAAAGCCTATCCGTTATGATCGACGTTTTGCGGCACGACTCAAGTGGCGCCCTTTCAAAAACAGATGGATGAGATAACGTTTTAGCGATGGCTGCCGCTGGAGCTGCTGCTGGAGCTGACGCTGGAAGCCGCGCTGGATGCACCGCTCACAAAGCCACCGCCACTTCCACCACTGTGTGAAGCTCCGCCGCTGGAGGCGCTGGATGAGCCTCCGCCGCTGCGCGAGCCACCGCCGCTAAAGCCTCCACTGCCGCCACTGCGAGAACCACCACCGTTAAATCCACCGTTTCGCGAGCCGGCGCCGCCGCCATAACTGCCGGCGTGCGCCTGAAGACTGCCGCTGCGATTGTCGAAAGGCATGCTTACATGCACGGTTTTGTTGCCCATTTGAATCGGCAGGTCCACGGTGAAGCTTTTCGTCTTGGAATCGAAGTGCAGCGGTATGCCCACGGGCTTGACAGCAGTACCTCGATTTTCGGCGTTGCTTGCGGAATAGACCTCCTTCACGGCATGAGCCATCATGTGCGGCTCATCGGTGCGGGCTAGAACGGGAAAAATCGCCTTGTTGAACTCTTTGGGAGGCAGATCAAGAAGTTTGAGCGGAGTGGCCGAATCAAGATGTGCGCGTACAAAGCTCAGGCCGTTTTTGTGGGTGAGCTCCAGAACCTCTTCCTTTCGGTTCAGCGGAGGCCGTCCTTTGGCGTCCCAGGGATGGATGGGGACCAGAGCCACAGTGCGGCCGCTTTTTACCCAGCGTCCTGGACCGAGATGATGACGTCTGTGTCCCGCAACCCAGACGTAGCGATTGTGCATATGAACCCATCCGCCGGAGTGGCAGACGGCCCAAATGTAGATGCGCCGTGCAGAATCAATTTGAGAGGCGGCATCGACGGATTCGATGCTCTCTCCCCAGGAAATTCTGGAGCCATAGGCGTTCATCGGAAAGCATGGGAAGAACTCATCGTCGTCCGAGTCTTCCAGAGCGGAACCTGTCCCGGAGGACTGCGAATTTTTCGGGGCGGTTTGAGCAGCATCATGAGCCGAAACTGGATCGGCAGTTGCTTGGGCGGCGGGCTGAGGGGTGCTTTCCGACTGTCCGGCGGCGACGTTCGGTTCCCAGCAGGTTCCGTAGGGCTGGCAGGCGAAGAATCTGCCTTGCCCCTTCATCTCGGCCAAGCCGGGAATCGGCTCGTCGAGCCCGGAGGCTTGCATCATTTCGGCGATGGCGGCAGAGCGCTGGGCGACGCGATTCTGCACCCATTTGTCCCACTCGGCAAATGGGCCGGAGTCGTCTGACCCCAGCCAGACAATGCCTCGGCCCTCGTAATAAACCGGCGGCTGAAGGCTGGAGACCGTCTGATTATCTTCTTTTGCCAGGCGCACATCGGTGTCTTTCAGGTTGGCCAGCGTCATTCCGTCGGTATAACCGCTGACGCGAAGAAAAACCTTCTGAGGAAAATTTGCGACGATGGCGCCGGTTGGGGTTCTGAGAATAAAAACTTCACCCGCCACGTACGGCTGAACATGAAGTGTGACCACGCCGGAGAGCAGGGCGAGTTTGGTGGTGGGAATTCCGCTGGTGGTGTGCAGATCGTTAAAGAGCAGCACGGAGTTTTCGCCGAGATAAAGCGTGGAGGCGTCTTCCAGTTCGATCTCCGCACGGCCGGCCCCAGTCACCAGGCTGTAGCCTGTCTCCAGCGGCAGATTGGGTACGGCTTTTTCCCACGGTGTTACGGAACCCTTTTCGCTCTCCTCGCCGCGCATGATGCGCACATCGCCTTCCATATAACTGATGCGCGCAATCTGCGCATAGGTGGAATTCGAATAGTGCTGAGTGAGAATGAACTGCGCTTCCTGCTTGAGCCGTTCACTGCCCTCACCGTTCAGAATCTCTTGCAATCCGGCCAAGGCGCGCGGCTCGTCCGTCTTCATCATTTCGTTCAACGCCAGCAACTTCAAGCTCTCGTCCGATTCGGACTTGGGCTGTGGCGGCTGTCCGCCGCGCGCGTGAATCTCAATCTCCAGCGCGCCGCACTCATGAATCCAACTGCTGGAGGGAAAGTCGTGGCGCAACTGGGCGCAGGTATCCAGCGAGGCATGGGTCTGCCCCAGCTTGTTTTGGGCGTAGGCCTTCCAGTAGAGTGCTCCGTCGGCGTGCGCGCTCCGCTGTTGAGCGACAAAGGTGAAGATATTCACGGCGTCTGTCCAGCGGCTCTCGTTGATGGCGCGCGTACCGTCGGCAAAGGCCGAGCTGTCTGGCGCGCTGGTAGCCAGCAGCGCGCCTTCCATCCCGGACGGCGAGAGGCTGGCCAGCAGGCTCTCGTCGTGAGCGATTTGAACCTGGCCTAAAGCCGGCGTGGCGAAAAGCATGGCGAACAATGCGGGAGATACCAGAATTGCGGTTTTCATATCGTGCCTCCGTACGACCGCGTGATTACGGCTGGTTTTTGATCCAACACTTTGGAGCGCAGGACGCGCACTTCAAAGAGAAGACTGTCGGAGTTCAACTGGTCTTGCAGACGAGTGATGGCCGCGGGAGTCAATCCGCCGGGCTGATTGGCCAATTGATTGAAGAGCTGATCCAAGCGGTCCAAGGCCGCGGTCAGCGCCGGATCGTCCTGC
Source organism: uncultured Occallatibacter sp. (assembly GCA_964644105.1). GTDB lineage: Bacteria > Acidobacteriota > Terriglobia > Terriglobales > Acidobacteriaceae > Telmatobacter. Next base: position 25,831 of record CAZXVX010000018.1, read on the forward strand.
TTCCGGGCCTGACGGCGGCAAAGCTGATTGGCGGCCAGCAGGCTGCGGGCTTGATCGCGCAGAGGGTTGATCATCTCCTGGCTATTGGCATCGGTATGCTTCAACTCGACCAGCAAGCGCTCGGAGCGATCGAGGTGATCGCTGAGAACCACCACCACGACGCGCTCCGGAGTCTTGGCGGCGGGTTGACTCTGCGGCTGTTTGACGGCAACCGTCGTGGTTGGCTGATGGCCGTGCTCCCATTGCCGGCCGGCAAAAAAGGCGCAAGCAAGCAGCAGTCCAAAGGCGGAGGCGTAGCTCAAGCCGCGCAATAGGCGCCAGCCTAGCCGGTTCTGTTTGGGCGCCTCCAAGCGAGGCAAGGAGGCGGAGATCGAAGCCCAAACGCGTTCGCCATAAGCGGCGTCGCGGTTGGGCAGCGCGGGAAATTCAATCGCTGCCAGGTCGCTGTGCAATGCGACGAAGGCCGCGGCGCACTCCGCGCAGTGATCCAGATGACGCTCCGCGCTCGCGTTCGATTTATAGTAGTGCTCGATCAATTCTTCTTCATTCAAGTGCTTCATCGGTTCATCCTCAACGGAGCCAGTTGGCTCCTCATCTTTTGCACGGCGCGAAAGACCGCTTGTTTGGCCGCATTGGGCGCAATGCTCAACGCCGCGGCGATCTCCTCCGTGGAGCAATCCTCCAAGTGGCGCAGGGTAAACGCGGCTTGCTCCATCGGAGTGAGATTGCGCAGCGCCTGCTTCTGCAGGGCTAGAATCTCGCCGCTCAGCAGAAGGCGCTCCGGACTGGCAGCGCTGTCGGCCACTTGCACTTCGGCCTGCTCCGGATCGCTCACCTCGGCCACGCGTCTGCTCTCCGCGCGAGGAGCGCTGATGCGGTCCAGAGCGCAGCGCACGGCGATGCGATAGATCCATGTGCCGAAGTTCGAGCGCCGTTCAAAGCTCTCCAGCTTTTGATAGCCGCGCAGAAAGGCCTCTTGCACCACATCGTCCGCGTCGGCCTCATTGCCGGTGATGCGGAAGGCGACCCGGAAGAGGCTTTCGCTATGGCTCGCCACCAGCGCTCCATAGGCCTCTTTGTCGCCTGCCAGAATCGCCCGAACCGCCGCGTGATCGTTCTTGCCCATGCGAACCATTAGACAGCATTTTTTCGGCCGCGGTTAGGAAGATTGTTGGAAGGGCATTTTGATACGGAAGTTTTTACCGGATGGATTGTCGCGGAAGTGAGTTTGATCTCTCTATATAAAACGTGTGAAACGGAGCGTTTGGGGCGATTCTGTGGGCATTTTGGGGTAATAAAGGGGTCAAAATCGGGGTTTGTTTTTACTGTTTTGTCACCCTGTGAATTTTATATCTGACTGATTCTATTGTTGTTGTTGGAGTATTGGGGAAGATTTTTGGGCTGTGAAGTGTAGGGGGGGTGGGGTCAAGAGGTTTTCCGAGGGTTGGGTGCGCGATTCAAAGTGGCCAATGCGATTTGCGCCGCGTAGAGAAGCTGGTTGGCTCTCTTCATCGGGATGGCTTCGATGAGGATTCCGTGTGCCGCGCAGGCGATGAAGTCACAGATGTTGTCATGGCCGGCCAGAGGAGGCATGGCTTTGCAGTAAGCAGGAGCGGCGCTACGAGCGGCACAAGCCGTTGTGATTCCGTCGTTGCCATGTTTCTGTACATAGGCGTCGAAGACGCGCTGCCATGCGGTGCAGCAGTGCTTGATAGCGAGGCGGGTACGCTTGTCGTTGTTGGAAAGTTCGGGAAGCGGATTGGCTTCGACGAGAGCGAGTTAGGCTGCGGAATTCTGAGCCATGATGGATCCATTCTTAAAGCAGGGAACAGGGAATAGGAAACAAGGGAACAGCTTCTGTTCTTGCTCTGCCTTTGATTGTGCGCCGAAGGGATGAAATTATATGCAACCGACTGCGATGGGGCCAGCCGATTGCTATCCGCCCGCATTCGGTACGGTCTGACCTCTCAGTTGAAGCATTCGGCATTGAAGTTTAAATTGACAGTGTTTCTCGAGCCCTCAAGCCATCGATATATCATGTTTATCGAAGGATGGATAGCCGATTATGACACTATTAAAAGTGTCCTAATGGATGGCAACGATGCACCGGAGACTACTATGATTCCTTCATGATCCGGATGAACATTCGAAATGCACTTTTGATCGTCGCATTTTGCGCTTATGAGAATTTGATCTCACCTGCGCAGACGCAACTCAATCTTATGCGGGAGATCAAATTGCCCGTTCAATCTCATCTTGGTACTCTCGGCGGCGGGTTTTGGGTCATCGGAATGACTTCGGGGGAGGCTTTTCAGTTTAAGATCGCGCCAGATCAAAGCCTGCTTGTTTTATATCCGAATTCCAGTAGCAAGTGGCAGCTTGTTCGTGTCAGGAAGTGGTGGACTGAAACACCCAAGATCGAAGAACTCGACCTACCGGGTTGGAGCGAGAGGAACACTCGTTACGAAACCTCTATTGGCACGGACCTGCTGATTACTCCCGATGGTAACTTCGCCATTTCATTGGGAGGCATCCCTTCAGTCAAGGATGTTCGCAACATTCCATCCCCGCCCAGCGATTCAATCGAGCATAAACCGGACCTGTTGATTACGGCCGTCGATCTGAATCGCTGGAAAATCATCGGCGCGTTGCACACCGCAACTATAGATGACGAAGCCGAATTTAGAGGCGCGTACATCGCAAAAGGGAGATGGATTGCATTACAGGGCCTTGACGACAAGCCTGAAAGAGTGAAATACGAACACCTTTTCGATCTCATCAACCGCCTGATTTCGATTCCTGAATTGAAACCAGGACCTGGATGCCTTACCAAAGATCCGGAAATTCTTGCTCTCTCCCGCAGAGAGTCACCGGAAAGCGCCAGCGCCTTGAGTCAACAGAATGACGCAGCTTGCAAAGATCTACTTACCATTGCGGGTGTTTCATCCATGCGGGTTTTCGACTGGCATATCTATCTCGGAGATGATCCCGAGCCAAGAAATTTGATGGCGCATACCCAGTTATCAGGGCTGTCAGGTTTTTCTGAAATCGACAAAGACTCCACTAAGCCAGAATTCATCTGGCCTAGTGATGAGTATAATCACGGCTATTGGACTTCAAACGAGTGGGATATTTTTGAGGATAATCCTCCATTTGAATCGTCCGCGAATCATTGGTACCAATTACAGGGACAGGATCAAGGAATAAATTTCCACTACCAACTCAACAAATACATGCAAGATGGAGAACTTTTGGAAACCAGGGCGACAGAGCTGCAATCCGAACCTAAATGCAGATCGCGCCTTCAATGCGTTTGCGAGGTTGTGGATGTTTCCGAACAGCAGAAAGCCATACTGGCTCTTTGCCGAGCGCAGAGTATGAACTTCATAGGTTCGTTCGATTGGCATAGACAATGGGCTGCAATTTATCGTACGGATGATCTTTTACAGATTGGAGAGGTAGAACTAAAGACAACTTACACCCGGTCGGCCATTGCAGCAGCCGATGGCCGGACTTATATGGTGACAGTAGAGCAAGGAAAGATTCTTCGAGTATATTCAGTTCCGGATCATTAGTGATCCTATTGACAACATATTCTGGATTTGGAATGAGAGCATGTCTTTATAGATTCCTAGTTAGCAGGTTAGCTTCCGCTTTGCGGAAATGGCGAGTTGGCGGGTTGGCGGCGGCGGGAAATCGAAAGTTTCATTCTCCAATAAACTTCTCTGGCAGTGCGGACTGGGAAGAGACCGGCGTGGACCGGGAGGTCCACGCTACAGCCGGCCGGGAGGCCGGCGCTACAGGTTTATATCGCGGCGCTACGGTGCAAGGCAGATGCGGCCTTTGGGAATGGCAACACAGGCGGTTTGCAATTCCTGGGCCGTTCCGCTATGATTCTTAAATGTGTCCAGAGGAAATCTCTGGGCCGTCACATGGACTACGGTTTCTGGGCTTGAGTGTCTGAGACGCGGCAATGCAAACATTGCCCCTCCGGCAAGGAGCTCCTCGCAAAGCGGGGCTGGCAGAGGCGGTGGGAGACGAGGGAAGAATGGCCAGAAAAGATTCAAAGAACATAGTGAAGGCGCGTGCGGCTGTGGTCAAGCCGTCGTATGCCCTGTCCGAGGCGGTGGGCCTGCTGAAGCAGGTGAAGTACGCCAAATTCGATGAAACCGTTGATCTGACGATGCGCCTGGGCGTGGACACGCGCCATGCCGACCAGATGGTGCGCGGCACAGTCGTGCTGCCGCATGGACTGGGCAAGACCAAGTCTGTCGCGGTGATCTGCACCGGCGACCGGCAGAAGGAAGCGACGGCGGCGGGCGCGGATTTTGTGGGCGGCGAAGAGATGGTGGAGAAGATCCAGAAAGAAGGCTGGACGGACTTCGACGCATTAATCGCCACGCCGGACATGATGAAGGTGGTCGGACGCCTGGGCAAGATCCTGGGCCCCAAGGGCTTGATGCCGAATCCCAAGACCGGAACGGTGACCATGGACGTGGCTGCCGCGGTCAAGGAGATCAAGGCCGGCAAGGTGGAGTATCGCGCCGACAAGACCAGCCTGGTTCATGTGCCGGTGGGCAAGCTGAGCTTTGACCCGCAAAAGCTGATCGACAACGCGACGACGGTGATTGGAGCGGTGGTTCGCTCGAAGCCTTCGGCGGCCAAGGGCAAGTACATCAAGAGCATTACACTCAGCTCGTCGATGGGCCCTGGAGTTCCGCTGGATCATGCAGTGGCGGACGCGGCGGGCAAGCACTAAAAAGCAGGGAACAGGGAATAGGGAACAGGGAACAGAAAGACGCCTTGGTTCTCTATTTGCGTGGCCGAATGGTCAATACAAGATTCGTAACAGGCACTCTATTTGAGTGAGGAGGGCATAGGGAAAGAGAGGCAGGATCGGTTCGCAGTGGCGGCTGTTCCCTGTTCCCTATTCCCTGTTCCCTGTAGTCGGAGCGGAGCGAAGACAATGGCGATTTCAAGGGCGAAGAAGACAGAGAAGGTTCAACTGCTGGCGCGGGAGCTGGAAGGCTCGACGACGGCAATTATCGGCACGTTTGCCAAGCTGACGGTGGCGAAGGATTTTGCGCTGCGCAAGGTGATTCGCGAGGCGGGCGGCAAGTACCGCGTGGTGAAGAACAAGCTGGCAGCGGTCTCCGGCCAGGGCACGCAGGTGGAGGCCGCGCTGAAGGGCCTGAAGGGCGTGAACTCGGTGGCGTTTACCGCGGGCGACCCGGTGGCGCTGGCCAAGGTTTTTGCCAAGTGGGCGAGCGACAATGCGGAGTTCCAGTTCAAGCTGGGCATTGTGGACGGCAAGCTGCTGACGGTGGAAGAGGTCAAGGCGCTGGCGACGATGCCGGGCAAGGAAGAACTCTTTGCCAAGCTGCTCTTCCTTATTAATGCTCCGGCGCAGCGGTTGGCCACGGTCATCAACGCCACAGGCAAGAGCGTGGCGGTGGTGCTGGGCCAGGGCGTGGAGAAGGAAAAGTTTGTAGCGGCGGCGTAACCGCCGCTGTTGTCAGTCGTCAGTTCACAGTTCTCAGTGCGGCATAACCGGTTTTTAGTGCTGAGAACTGAAAACTGAGAACTGAGAGCTGCATTTAGGTTTTTGGCCGGGAAATGGGCGGGAAGTGCGCGGGTCTGGCGCATCGGAAACTTCCGGTTTGGTTCTGCGGTCGTGGGAAAAACAATTCAAAACGAGTGTGAATGGAGAAAACAATGGCGGATTTGGCGCAGTTGGAAGAGCAAATTGTTGCATTGAGCCTGCTGGAAGCGGCGGCTCTGGTGAAGAAGCTGGAAGAGCGTCTTGGCGTTTCAGCGGCGGCAGCGGCCCCGGTTGCGGTGGCGGCGGCGGGCGCGGCGGCTCCGGCGGCTGAAGAGAAGACCGAGTTCCAGGTGATTCTGAAGGACTTTGGCGCGAACAAGATCAACACCATCAAGGCCGTTCGCGAGATCACCTCGCTGGGCTTGAAGGAAGCCAAGGATCTGGTCGATGGCGCTCCCAAGGCGCTGAAGGAGAATGCGACCAAGGACGAGGCCGAGGCCATCAAGAAGAAGTTTGAAGGCATCGCCACCATCGAAATCAAGTAGGCTGGAACAGAGCTGCCTGGCCGTGCGGCTGGGCAGCTTGCAAGGCGAGCCGGGACGCGCTACGATAAAGGTTGCGCGTCTTTCGGCCTCTTCCGGTTTACTTAGGGAAGAGGCGAAGTGGTTCGGCGCGTTTTGGCAGATGGGTGCAGGCACGCAAGCGTCCGCCTATCCGGGGCAGAGCCAAGCCCTCTGGTGGCGGAATTTGATTTGCAGATAAGTGCCTTGTGGTCAACGATTTACTTGGGCGGCGGGCAGGTTTTTCGTGGACGGTGGGTGTGGCTGGCAGGCGAGCGACAGAAGCGAGCTTTGGGATCAGCGAGAGCATGCAAAAGAATTCGGATGGGAGCACAGGCAGTGGGCCGCGCTCGTGAGGCATTGTGTCCTC
>CAZXVX010000019.1:0-32054 GCA_964644105.1 uncultured Occallatibacter sp.
GCGCCAGCCAGTTCAACCGCGAGTACAGCCGCTTCTTCGGCCAGCCGCCGATGCGGGATGTGAAGGCGCGCCAGTTCGCCGGCGCTGCTGCAGGGGAGTGAGGTAGTGATGGCGCATCGTTGGCTGTACAGAATGCGCAACCCTATTGCAGGATTTTCTCCCGGAGGGAGTATCGAAAATAGCCCAGGGTAAAGCGCAGCGGAACCCTGGGTTACAAGCATGATAAGAAATCTTCGCCCTGTAAGAGCGAAACGAATACTGCACAAAAATCTTTGGAACTCAGTGTCCAATTCACGATTCGATCCGCCCCGCCGGGGCGGAGACCTTTTCGGATGAGCGCTTTCACAGGGTTTCACCCTGGGCTATTATCGTTTCCTCCCTCCGGGAGGATGACCTTTCTGGATTACCAACACTAAAAGCAAGATCAACCGCAGGTCCTTCGACTCCGCTGCGCTCCGCTCAGGATGACAGAATCATGGTGATTCAATTGTTTCGAGCCGAATCAGCTAGCTCAGCGCGAGATTCATATTGTCAATCGCTTCGTCGATCTCCTGCGTGCTCTTGAAGCCCACCGTGGCGCAATCGATCCCGGCGTTCTTGAAGGCAAAGCGCATCGCCGCCACGCGGTCCTCATGGCGGGTGAAGGTTCCGTCACCGGCCAGCTTCATGCTGATAACGCCCATGCCCTCGCGCCTGACCTTCTGGACGTGTTCGACGACCTCATCCCGGTTGGCGGGATTGGTGTCGGTACGATAGTCCGGTCCGTCCATGCGCGTACCGTTGTGGTTCATGCGGATCATGGCCACTTCGAGCCATTGGTTGCCCGGCATGCGACGCAGCGCGGGCAGGCCATGCACCGACGCGCCGCGCGTGAGAATGACCTTTTTCCCTTGCAGTTGCTGAATGGCGTCCTGCCAGTTGCGGGTGCTCTCCGGCCAGTCGGATGCGTGCTGCCAGTGGAGCAGCATGATGTCGAAGTACTCGGTCTGTGAGATGCGGCGCATCTCGTCGAAGCGCTTGAAGGGATCGACGCCCTCGTCGGTGGTCACCTTGTGCATCAGTTGATAGCTCTCGCGCGGCAGGCCTTTGAGCGCTTCACCAAGCATGGCGGGCGTCGAGTAGGACTCGGCGGTCTCAAAGAAGCGAATGCCGCGCTCGTAGGCGTAGTGGATGATGCGCGTGAACTCTTTTTGCCCAAGCGAGGACTGCACGTAGCCGTTGTTGCTGCCGGTGCCAAAGGCCAGGCGCGTGACCTTCAGGCCGGATTTGCCCAGCGGCACAAGGTCCGTGGCTTTGCTGGTTGCGGCGTGCAAGGGGAGCGCGCCGGCGACGGTTCCAGCGACAAGCGAGGCTTTCAGAAAATCGCGGCGGGAGAGTGGGCTCATCATGGCCTCCTGGTCAGGTCTGGTTTGCGGGCGGGGAAGGCCCTTGCCGAGATGGTATCACGAGAAGAGCTTCTCCAGCCAAATTTTGATTCGATGTCAATTTTTTAAAATCTTCCATATTTGAAGCGCTACAATCAGTGCAATTCAGTTTTGCTTTGGAGATTCCGAATGAGACGATCCATTTTGTTTTTTGCACTTGGTGCTTTCGTGTTTGCATCGGCGATGCTCGCACAAAATGCGAATTTGAGTGATCCATGCAACGCAAAAACTGAGGGGTCAAAGAATTTTCTCAGCTTCGATCAATTCGACAAAGAGCTGCGCAGCGCTCTGAATTGGCAGGATGCATTGGCATTGGCATTTCTTGTGAACTTTCCGCTGCGCGTGAATGAGGCGACAGGGGGAACAATCTCAATCGATGATGCCGCCGCGTTGAAGACCCATTTTCAAGAGGTCTTTAATCCGGCGGTGCGCAATGAAATTCTGAGTGAGAAGAATGATCATGTGGGCTGCATGACCGAGGGGATCATGTACGGAAGAGGAGTGATTTGGGTAAACGCTTCGGAACGTGGATATGCAATCGAAGTGGTGAATAGAGATGCTATTCCTCCTTTCAAAATGAACAACTGGAATACTCCAGCAATCAAATATATTTGTCAGACGCAGACGCATCGCATCGTAGTTGATACGGTAAAAGGTGGCGACCTGCGCTATCGAGCATGGAACAAGCCGCGGCCATTGACCGAAGCACCTGATCTGGAAATATCAACAGGAGATGGAACCTTTGAAGGCTCAAATGTTTGTGCGGTTCCGATTTACACATTCAAGAAAGGCGCGGCTGTTTACCGAGTTGAAGGTGGATTGGGATGCTTCGGAGACAATGAGCCTGGCCCACCGAAAGATGCAACAGGCCAACTGATCGTAACTGTGAAAGATAAGCCAGCCGTAGAGGCATGGTGCTACTGAATCAGTGGGAATTTGCATTTCGAGAAGCTGCATTCTTTGGCTCGCGCATCCCTGCTCGTGTATAGTTTGGGGTGGAACCCGAAGACAACTTGTGGGTGCAATCCGTGGTGAGGAGTGTGTTGAATGCCGTCTCTTGAATCTTCTGTTCATGTGATTCTGGTTGGAATGGGTGCGATCGGCAAAGGCGTGGTGCGGCATCTGCACGCGGTTCGCGACGAGGCTTCTCCGTTTCCCAAAGGGATGAAAGTTACCCTCAGCGCGGTCATCGACTACCTGAAGAACCCAGACGAGCAGGAAGAGCGCAGAAACTTTCTGGCAGGATACTTTCCTTCGGCTTCGCTCTCTTTTGACGGCGTGGATGCGGCTTCGCTTGCGCTGCTTGAAAAGGATTTTGCCGCGGCCAGAGCTCAGGGCGTAACCACCGTGGTCATTGAATGCACGGGCAGCCTTGCGCTCGGCGGGCTTTTTGATAGCTGCCTGGCCAACAAAGTACCCATCATCACGCCCAACAAGGCCTTCCTGGCGAAAAATATTCACTACCTGGACGCCTTTATGGAGGCCGAGGTTCCGCTGCTGATGGAGGCATCGGTAGGCGGAGGAATGCCGACGATCAAGATGCTGCGGGACATCTTCGGCAGCGACCGGATCAGTTTGATGGCCGGCATTCTGAATGGAACGACGAACTACATTCTCTCGACGATGGAAAAGGGTGCGGGCTTTGCGAATGCCCGATTGAAGGCTTGCGCGCGCCACCTGGCCGAGCCGAGCCGTGGCCAGTGGGAGCCGGAGAAAGATCTGGATTTGAACGGCTCGGACACCTACTCGAAGACCTCGCTGCTGGCGCGTCTGGCGTGGGGTTGCCCGGCCGTCTCGCTCAACGGAGAGATCGAGAGCCATGGCCTGCCCGCGTATTTTATTCGCCGCGCGGACCTGCGCTATGCCAAAGAGAAGCTGAACTCCGCCATCCGCTTTGTGGGCGTGGCGCGGCAGGTGATCAACTCCGCCGGCGAGCACAGCACTGATGTTTTTTATACGCCGGTGCTGCTGCCGCATGGGCATGAACTATGCCAGATTGATGGCGAGAACAACGCGCTGGTGGTGGCTTCGGACTTTACCGGAACCACGCTCTCGGTTGGGCCTGGCGCGGGACCGTCGCCCACCGCTAATGCCATCATCTCCGATCTTCTTTATCTGCTCCGCGAGCGGGCGGCGCATCCCGGCGCGACAAACTTTGCCGCGGGCGCGGCGCAGCGGCACTCTGATCCCGCGTTGAAGTTGCGGCCCTTCGAAGAGGTGTGGTTCAACGGATATTACCTGCGCTTTGTGGTCAAGGATCAGGCTGGCTTGGTGGGCGGAATCGCCGAGTTGATCGGCAAATCGGAGATCGGCATCCGCGAGATTTTGCAGCTTGAGCATCCGGTGGAAGAGATTCGCGAGTTGCTTGATTGTGTCGCGACCAGCACGAACGCTGTCCCTGTGGGCGGCGAGTGGAAGTATCTGCCCTTCGCCGTGACCGTGGAGCGCGCTTCGATCAAAAAGATTCGCCAGACGGTCAAAACGATCAAGGAATATCTGGAGCGCGAAGGCGCATTGGGAGCCGAGCCGCTGATCATTCCGCTGATGGATATTCCGCGCGTGAATGGCTGGCATAAGCGCGGCGATCTGGATGAACTGGAGGCCTGGTCCAAAGAGGCTGCCGAACATCTGCGCGGAGAAAAGCTGAGCGTGGATCTTTTTCCCGAGCGCTATCTGGATACCAAGAACTCACGTGCGCTGGAGATTTTGAATACTGAAGAGAAACAGATCCAGGCGGGCAAGGTGAGCGTGCGCAGAATCTTTCTCGGCGCGCCCAACGCGCTGAGCGATCTGCTGAAGTCGGTCATCTGCGAGCATCAAAGCAAAGGCGTCGAGGTGCGCGTGCTGGACATCCGCAGCGCGGACAAATATCTGCGCCGCATCGAGGATGGCTTGTATGTGGACTTCTCGCTCTACGCAGCGCAGGATCTGGGCATTGTGGAGCTAGCCGTGCAAGAGAGCGATGGCCGCATGCGCACCGGCGACCGCGGCTATCAGGTCTACGGCAGCGCCGAGCTGGAGGCTTATTCCCGCATCTTCGCCGCGCTGTGGGCCTTTGCGGAGACGCCGAGCCTCTAATTTGATGAGTTGGAATTTTTGGTAGGCATCCCAGGTACAAGCATCCGGACCTGGGGCACTTGGTGTTATACCGACAGCATCGAGTACTTGCCGTTCATTACCACAGTCTTTCAATAAACCCCTCATGGTTTTCAAGCCGGCAACGAATCTTGCCATCTTTCCGCTGCTCCCAGACTGTCGGAAGCAATTCTGCTACTGACATACACCCGCGATGGTTTGTAAGGCACGTTAAGTCGAATCCCAACACCGTCTGCTCATGAACTTTCAGTGATTCTTGTCTGATGTCTACAATCCCATTCGTATCGGCCGGTGAGCTCTCTTCCCACGGTGCCAGATCGAATTCAAGTCCGTTGCCTTCCTGGATAAATACATGACTCACTATGCTGTGATACGGATTGGCGCTGCTGGTGAAATCAAGGATCAATGTGCTCATTATTCCATCCCGGAACCAGACTTCAGATCGAATTTCGGAATATGGCGCCCAGTGAAGAGCCGCCAACACCTGATTGCTCTCAACAATTTCATACCCACAACCGGTTGGTGTGCACCCAGGTATTTGTGTGAGTTTCCCATCGTAGACTGCCTGCACGGTACTTAGCGTTGTTGGTTTGCCTAGATTCTCGGATAAGATTGTCGCTTTGTGAATCAGCGATTCCGCCCTCATCTCTAGAACAATCGAATAGACAGGGATAAAGCTGACTAAAATTCCCACGCAAATGACTGTGATTATCACCCAACGCATTCGAGGCATCGCATAATTACCTTAGCGACGAGGTTTCCCAGGTCTGGGTCTCAGACCTGGGAAACTAATCACTGTTCACTGATCACTGCCGTTAGTCGATCTTGATCTTGCGCAGCAGGCGGAAGTCCGAGAGCATCTTGCCGGTGCCCAGCACCACCGAGGCCAGAGGATCGTCGGCCACGCTGACCGGCAGGCCGGTCTCTTCGCGGATGCGCTTGTCCAGGTTCTTGATCAGCGCGCCGCCGCCGGTCAGCACAATGCCGCGGTCGCTGATATCGGCCGAGAGCTCGGGCGGGGTGCGCTCCAGGGCCACGCGGATGGCGTTCATGATGACCGCAATGCACTCGCCGAGCGCCTCGCGGATTTCGCTGTCGTCCACGGTAATGCTCTTGGGCACGCCCTCAATCAGGTTGCGGCCCTTGATCTCCATGGTCAACGGCTTGTCCAGCGGGAAGGCCGAGCCGATGGTGATCTTGATCAGCTCCGCCGTGCGCTCGCCGATCAGCAGGTTGTATTTGCGCTTGAGGTAATTGGTGATGGCCTCGTCCATCTGGTTGCCGGCCATGCGCACGGAGCGCGAGTAGACGATGCCGGAGAGCGAGATGACCGCGATGTCCGTGGTCCCGCCGCCGATATCGACCACCATGTTGCCGCCCGGCTCGGTGATGGGCAGTCCGGCGCCGATAGCCGCCACCATCGCCTGTTCGACGAGAAAGACTTCGCTGGCCTTGGCGCGGTAGGCGGAGTCCTCGACCGCGCGCTTTTCCACCTGGGTAATCTCGGAAGGCACGCCGATCACAATCCGCGGATGGACCAGCATCTTGCGGTTATGGGCCTTCTGGATAAAGTAGTTCAGCATCTTTTCGGTGACCTTGAAGTCGGCAATGACGCCGTCCTTCATCGGCTTGATGGCCACGATGTTGCCGGGCGTGCGGCCCAGCATCTCCTTGGCCTCTTTGCCCACGGCTTCCACCTCGCCGGTGTTCTTGTTGATGGCCACAATGGAGGGCTCGTTGACAACGATGCCCTTGCCGGCCGCATAGACCAGAGTGTTGGCAGTGCCTAGATCGATGGCCAGGTCGCTGGAAAACATGCTGAACAGCGAGCGGATGCCGTGCGACCGCGTAGAGCGGGATGGATAACCATTGGATGACATTGTGAGACCGGTAAACCCTCAGACCCTATTGTAAGGCCAGTGGACGGAACGTGCACTGCATCCGCATCAAATGGCGCACGAGCCTCATCCCAGGGGGGGCAAACACCGGCGGCGCCCGGCGGCGGGGCTGTTCTCAACGGATCGCCGCTAGCTCCGCAGAGCTTTTTTGTTGACAAGGCCAGGCTGCGGCGCTAGTTTGGTAGCACCATATTTTCAGTGCACTATTCACTCTTTGGAGGAGGGCGCTCTTTGACACCTCAATGTCCGTTTTGTGGCCGCGAGGCCGTGCCGTTTATGCAGAAGAAGGGTTTGTCCACCGGTGGATGGGTTCTGTTTGCCGTCCTGCTGCTTTGCTGCTTTCCGCTGTGCTGGCTTCCGTTTGTGATTGACGGATGCAAAGAAGAGGTATGGACTTGCCCCAGTTGCGGCATCCGCAGAGCCTGACCCGGCGGGTGGTGCGCGGCTGCGCCCTTGGACTGTTTGGCTTCTATCTGCTCTGGAACGCCCTCTGGATTGCCAAGGGGCGGATTCCGCCCTCGATGCTGAGAGCGGTCTCAGGGATTCCCTCTCCCACGACCGGCGGAATCAGAAGCTTCGCGGCTCTCTGCTCCGGCCATTTTACGCAATCGTTCCTCTACAATCCTCTGCTGCTGGCCTACCTTTTGCTCATTGGGTATTCAGGGGTCATTCTTCTGCGCCAAATGCAGCGCAGCGAGCGGCTTGCATTACCGCCTTTGGCCGGATGGATGTGGGCGGTTGCGCTCGTGCTTGGATGGGTGGCCAAGTTTGCGCTGGGAAGGCAGTACTGGTGAAATAAATTCATTCGGAAATCAAGGAGTTTATATCAATGTTTATAGAAGTATTTCGGCAGATCGGGTGACGATTCACACTACATGTTTTGGCTTTGTAACAGGGCTAAAGCCCTTGACTTTCATCAGTCGCTATAGTGGCACGGCAGAAACCGTGCCCTTCAAAACAATTTTTGCTTATTACAAAGCGACCAGATTGGGTTTGTGGATTCCTACCCGTCGCAACGAACGCGATGGATGGGGCACCAAATCTTTGACTATTGCTCTCAGCGAGCTACTTCAGCTCCTCAATGGTGACGCGGTCGTTGGTGTAGATGCAGATGTCGCCGGCGATTTTCATGGCCTTTTCGGCGATGGTGCGGGCGTCCAAGTCAGTGTTTTCGAGCAATGCGCGTGCGGCGGCTGTGGCATAACTTCCGCCGGAGCCGATGGCGGCCAGCGGTTCGTCGGGATCAATCACATCTCCTGAGCCGGAGATCAGGAAGGTCTGGTTCACGTCGGCAACGACCAGCAGGGCCTCCAGGTTGCGCAGCATCTTGTCGGTGCGCCAGTCCTTGGCCAGCTCGACGGCGGCGCGGTTCAGGTTGCCGGCGTACTGCTCCAGTTTGGTCTCGAAGCGGGCAAAGAGCGAGAAGGCGTCGGCGGTGGAACCGGCAAAACCGGCCAGGATCTTTTCCTGGTAGAGGCGGCGAATCTTTTTGGCTGAATGTTTCAGCACGTGGTCGCCGAGGGTGACCTGGCCGTCGGCGGCCATCACCACCTGGCCATTGCGGCGGACGCAAATCACAGTAGTCGAACGGATGCGGGTGCTCTTTGCGGCGGCGGAATCTTTGCTGGAAGTCATGATGAATCCTCTGAAAATGCTTGCATCCGCAGGCCGGAGCGCGGCAGGATGCAGCCCAAGTATATCGCAACGATACTGTTTTGCTGCCGGAGCAAGTGCTCCGGGCAAGCAGACCGCATGAATTGACAACCATTTACCAGGCCATGGATGGCCTTCTGAGCGAAGATCTGGGCCTCGTGCTCGATGCGGCGGCGAGAAATGTAATCGGAAATTGTAGTGGTAGAAATCAAGGGCGCATTCTCTTTCAGTGTTGGATTGCAATTTACCCTATTGCACTCCAAAATGCGTTATGATCTCTGATAATTGGTGTCAAGACTAAGGAGGTCTTCCCCATGCCGAAGTTCGTGATCGAGAGAGATATACCCGAAGTTGGCAAGACGTCGCCTGAGCAATTGAAGATGGTGGCACAGACATCGTGCGGTGTTCTGCGCGAGATGGGCCCGCAGATACAGTGGGTTCAGAGTTACGTTACCGATGATAAAGTCTACTGCATTTACATCGCTCCGAATGAAGAGGCGGTACGGGAACACGCGCAGCGGGGAGGGTTTCCGGCCAACCGGGTCTCGCAGGTTCGATCGATGATTGACCCCACCACATCGGAGTAGCTGCGGAAATCTTCCGCTCGCCTTTCGGATTACTACCGATCAAAGAACCTGCCATGGCCACCGTTGGCCCAGGGGTCGTAATGCTGCGCGAACTCGGCGCGATGCTGGACGCTGGGATGGCTGTAGCTCCAGAACTCGACAAATGGGCTGGGATTGGGGTCTTCCAGCCATGCTCCGCCCATGGCATTGAAGGCTGCGACGGCGGTGCGCCGCGGGTCGGCGACCAGGCCGTGGATCGCCTCCTGACCGTAGATGTCAGCTTCGTGCTCGATGTGGCGGCTGAAGGCGTTGGTGACGGGTTGCAGAAAAAAGCCGGCTGCTGAAAGCGTGAGGAGCAGCACAAGAAAGCCCGGACGGCTGGCGAGCGGGGTGGTTCCGGCTTCGCCGCGATTGGCTTCATGGTTCCCACCCATCGCAAAAGACGCGATGGATGGGGCACCCAGCTGTGTCTTGCCGGCTTTCGCATCATTGACTATATGGTTTTCACCCAGCGGGTTCTGGCCGGAGTTCATCTCGCATAATCCCCAGCGCGCGCCAAAGCGGCGTGCCAGCCAACCAGCGACGAGAGCGCAGCCCCAGAGTAGAAAGAATGATCCGGCGGCGGCGGCGATCAGCCCCTTTGGGATGTGATTGAGGACGTAATGGCCGCTCTCGTGACCGAAGATGAACAGCACCTCGTCGTCGGGCAGGCGGTCGGTGGCCGTGTCCCACAGGACAAAGCGCTTGGTGGCGCCGATGCCGGTGACGTAGGCGTTCAGGCCATTGGATTTTTCGCTGGCCTTCATCAGATACATACGGTCGGGTGCGATGTGGGTTCCGGTTCGGGCGACAATCTGCTCCAGTCTTGCGACCAGGACGTAATGATTCTTGGCCAGCGGTTCGTAGTGGTTAAAAACCGGCTCCAGCAGTGGCTCAGCCAGCACGGAGAGCACAATCAGCGGCAGCGAGACCAGCCACGCCCAAAGCCAGTATCGGCGCGGCGAGCAGCGGACGATCCAATTGAAGAGCAGCAGCACCGGAGTCGCGATGAGCAACGAAAGGCCCAGACTTTTAGCCAGATCGCCCAACCAGCTTGCCCAGCCCTGCACGCTGATTCCGTAGTGCAGGCTACTCGAGTGGCCGATGATTTCCAGCGGCAGATCGGCTACCGCGGTGAGAACCAGAAAGACCGCAAAGTAGGCGAGTCCCTGCATCCAGCGGCGGGGCAGCAGGCGCTCGGTCCAGGCGGCGAGCCGGGCAGCCCAGCGGAGGGTGAGCAGAATCCAGAGGAAGGCCAAACCCCAGAGCGACCCGGCGATATCGAGAGCGATACGGATGCGATTGAGCGCGATGGCTTTGGCGAGCTTTTGGGGCGGCAGCGAGTAAGCCGGCTGACTGGGAGTATGCGGGGACGGAGCCGCGAGTAAACCGTTCGCGGATGGCGTGGATTGGGCTGGGCAGATGCGGGTTGCGTTCGCCATCAGCACGATAAAGAAACAAAGCAGAAAAAGGAAGCGAGCTGTACGGGAATACCAGTAAAAACAAAGCTTAGTGGCTAAAGCCCTGGTCGCAGCCAGAGCATTGATGTACCGGCCAAAGCCCATACCCTTCATCGGATCCTGAGTTCTGAGAGCATGAAAGTCCACAAGCGGTTTCCTCTTTTGCAGCATCCTCTGAGACAATCCTACTGGAAGAGGATATCCGGAGTTTTCAAACGATGAGAGAGAATCTCTTAGCTTCCGCTGGGCGGGATAGGGTCAGAGCCGGTTTCACCATGGCGGTTGCGGCTTGCGTGCTTTTGCCTTCCGCGATTGCCGGCGCGCAAAATCAAAGCGCTCCGGTGCTGCTGAATACGATGACTGCCGAACTGCATCGCGCCTTTACCGCCCTGGGCAAGCAGAGCGACTCGAAGCTGGCGCCGCCGTACTTCCTCAGCTATTCGGTCAGCGACGCGAGCTTTGTTTCCATCAGCGCGCAGTATGGGGCACTGGTCGGCAGCTCAACCAGCCGCGTGCGCGAGGCCGATGTGCAGGTTCGCGTGGGCGATCCTCGGCTAGATAACACGCATGGGACGCATCGCAGTTCGGGGGTCCACAGCACCGAGTTGCCGCTGAACGACGATCGTCAGGCGCTGGCGCGCGCGCTGTGGCGAGCCACCAACACCAGCTACGGCACCGCGCTCGACAACTACTTGCGTGTAAAGACCGAGGCCGAGGTGCGCGCCAAGGAAGAGGACAGCTCGCCCGACTTCAGTGAAGAGCCGCCGCAGGTGCACTTGGGCCAGGTTGCGCCGCCAGTGGTGGTGGATCGCGCGGCCTGGGAGCAGAGGGTGCGGGCATTGTCGCGCATCTTCCGCGAGTATCCGGATGTCTATCGCAACTCGGTGATGCTGTCGGCGCAGAACGAAACAGATTACTACGCCTCCAGCGAGGAATCCCAAGTGGTTGCGC
Source organism: uncultured Occallatibacter sp. (assembly GCA_964644105.1). Lineage (GTDB taxonomy): Bacteria > Acidobacteriota > Terriglobia > Terriglobales > Acidobacteriaceae > Telmatobacter. The sequence goes on from CAZXVX010000019.1 coordinate 11,088, forward strand.
CGCACGTGCAGGCGCGCCTGGTGATTTATGCCGTGACCCGCGCCGAGGATGGCATGGACCTCTTCCGGGCGCGGACCTTCGAGGCCGAAACGGCCGCTGGCCTGCCCGCGCAGGCTGAGCTGGAAGGGGCGGTGCGCGAGCTAGGCAAAAGTCTGGAGGCGCTACGCACGGCGCCGGTGACCGAGCCCTTTGACGGCCCTGCGATCTTGTCCGGGCGCGCCGCGGCGGTCTTCTTCCACGAGGTGTTGGGCCATCGGCTCGAGGGCCAGCGTCAGCGCGGCGACGAAGAAGGACAGACCTTCACCAAGGAGCTGGGCAACCAGGTGCTGCCCGCGTTTCTTTCCGTGGTTGACGATCCCACGCTGACCCACTTTGAGAAGAGCTGGCTGAGCGGCCGCTACGAGTATGACGACGAGGGAGAGAAGGCGCAGCGGGTGACGCTGATTCAGGATGGCGTGCTGAAGACCTTCCTGATGTCGCGTCTGCCGATTGCCAGCTTTGCCCACTCCAACGGCCACGGTCGCGCGCAGAGCGGCAAAATGCCTACCGGACGCCAGGGCAATCTGATCGTGACCTCGACCAAAACCGTGCCGGAGGCCGAACTGCGCAAGCAGTTGATTGAAGAGGCCAAAAAGCAGGGCAAGCCCTACGGCCTGTACTTCGAGGACATCTCCTCCGGCTTTGCCGTCACGCAGCGCAGCTCGCCGCAGGCCTTCAGCGTGGTTCCGCTGGTGGTGTGGCGCGTCTATGTGGATGGCCGGCCCGATGAACTGGTGCGCGGCGTCAGCATTGTGGGCACGCCGCTGGCGGCGATGAAGAGCATCCTGGCCACAGGCGACAAGTACGAGGTCTTCAACGGCGAGTGCGGCGCGGAGTCGGGCACGATTCCAGTCAGCGCCGTGGCTCCGGCCATGCTGCTTCAGGATCTGGAGACGCAGAAGCAGCCCAAAGGCACGGCCAGACCACCGATTTTGCCCATGCCAAAGTGAGAGCAATCATCCGTGATCCGTTCGCAGGATTGAGGTTCGTGAATCTCTGAAGGATGACGGCGAAGGGCAGGCCATCTACGCCATGGCGATCGTGCGCGGTGCTTTCAGCGGCAGGTAATTCAAATTGCAGCAGCCTTTTCATTCTCCGCAACTGCTTCCATCCTGGCAACGGCTTGAGTCATCGAACAAAAAGCCACCGCATTGATCCACGGTGGCCTTTTGTTGCAGATCATCTAGCCGTTTTGATTTTCCTGATCGGGATGAATCGTGCGGTAGCTCGAATTGCCCTTCGACCAGACGAGCATCAGGAGTTCCTTCCCATCCTTGTTTTGGTGCACTGCACTGGCAAATTGGCTGGCAGTTTCGGCCGGCTTCCGGTTGACTTCCAGGATGACGTCTCCCGGCTGCAGGCCGGCATCATCAGCGGGGCTGCCAGAGCGAACATTCTGGACAACGACACCATGCACCTGATCCGGCACATTAAACTGCTGCCGCGCCTCCTCCGTCAGGTTGCCAACCTCAATGCCGATCTTGCCGTTTGGTTGACCGTCCTCACCATTGTTGTCTGCGACTTCAGAATTGCCGTGGAACTGGCCCACCGTGAGGTTGAGTGTGGTGGGCTTGCCGTCGCGCAGAATCCCCAGGGTGATCTTGGTGCCCGGAGCCATTTCGCTGACGGCAACCTGCAGAGCGCTTCCGTCCACGATCTTCTGTCCGTTGAGTTGCGAGATCACGTCGCCTGTCTTCACTCCGCCCCTGCTTGCCGGAGAGTCAGGCGTGACCTGGGAGACGATAGCTCCAGTAGCGTCCTGCAGGTTGAAGAAATGAGCGTTGTCCGGGGTGACATCATTCATCCCGATGCCGAGATAACCATGCTCGATCTTGCCGCTCTTGATCAATTGCTCGGTTGTAGCGCGCACAATCTGCGAAGGAATCGCGAAGCCTGCACCGGCGAACGAACCGCTATTCGATATGATGAAGGTGTTGATGCCGACCAGTTCACCATGTGAATTCACCAACGGGCCACCGGAGTTTCCAGGATTGATGGCCGCATCGGTCTGGATATAGCCGCCGGGTTTGCGCGCGTCATCCGAATAGGGATTGGGGCGATTCACGGCGCTGACGATGCCGCGGGTTACCGAGAATTGGAAGTAACCGAAGGGACTGCCGAAGGCAAGAACCGTCTGACCCGGCTCCAGTTTGGTGGAGTCTCCCCAGGCGATGGTGGGAAGGTCGGTTGCATTCACCTTGAGTACCGCAAGGTCGGTCAACTTGTCGACGCCGACAACCTTCGCACTCAATATCCGTCGATCATTGAGTGTCACCTTGATCTGCGTCGCCCCGTCCACCACGTGATTGTTAGTCACAATGTATCCATCCGGCGAGATGATGATGCCGCTTCCCACTCCATGTTGAATCTGCGGCTGGGCTGGCTGCTGAAGCATGGGTCCAAAGAACTGTTGTAGCCCAGGAGGAAGACCCTGCATCTGGCCCTCCGAGGTGGCATACTCGCTGGATCCTTTTGACGTGACGGCGACGTTCACAACGGCCGGGGTAACGCGCGAGGCAACAGCTTCCATCGCGTGATCGAGCGATGTGAGAGCCGCAATACTGTTGTCGTCCATCTTGGTTGTGGCGGCATGAGCACTGTGATTGCCGGCGAAAACGATCCCGCCCAGTGCAAAGACGCCTACAAATGCAGCAGCAGCGCCAAATTGCTTTGCCGTTACAACTAATCGATTAGTTATTGGGGACATGACGACTCCTTTTCTGGTTGAAGTTGCGGTTAAATCTGAACGATCAGCCAGCCATTTGCAACGGCAACGGCGGCATACGAAGGATGGTGATCCTCGGCGACGGCGAAGATAAAGCGTGGAGGGGGAGCGTTGAACTCCCACTCCGTCAGCACGATCAACTCGGGCTGGATCTGAGTAGAACGGTTCTGCCGAAGCCCTTGTTTCAGCGAACTTCCTCGCCGGTCATTCAGGCGAGTCGCTTTCGAGGAGATTCGTTGTGGCATCACTGCCTTGACGAATGTCGGGTGAATGCTTGATTCAGGATTTCTCATCGGCAGAAAGACTGAAGCAGACGAGGAACCTGCAGCCATGGTCGATGGCACCCATGGAGCGAAGCTGACAATCTGCGGAGTGCGAGCCAGAGCAATTGCGCCAGCCAGCACAGCGAGCAACAGGCTCCCTGTCAAAACGGCAGCCGGTCCGCGCTGCATCGTTTCATTGCTGGGTCGCAAGATCCGGAGAACGCGCCGCGCCAGTTCCGGTCTTCGCTCCCAAGCGCCGAGCGCCAGAGAAAGGCCGCGGCTGACGAGCGTGATTTCGGCCAGACGCGTGAGGCAAAGCGCGTAGCTCTTTCTGCCGCAACTGGAGCTCAGAACCCGGTCGTCACAGGCAAACTCCCGTTCAGCACACAGTCGGCGCTCGACCCAGAACAACACTGGATTCAGCGGGAACAGCACAACGGCGGCCTTCTGCAGCAGGTTGAACCAATCGTCCGCACGGCGCAGATGCTCCATCTCGTGCAAGACTACCTGTTCCAAATCAGTCGCACTGAGTTGATGTAGCAAAGCCACGGGAAGGAGGATGCATGGTTGCAAGAAGCCTACCACGCAAGGTCGTTCAACCTCTGTCGATGTACAAAGCTTAGCGGCGCGACGATTCTTTCCCGCCTGAAGAAGTGTCAGTATGGAATCTTCTGGTTGAATGCGAGTCGCCCGCATCGCCAATCCTCGAAGATAGATGGCGCTCGAAATCAACTGCGCGCCACGCCAGAGAGAGAGAACCATCCAGACGCTGGCTATTGCAACACTCCAGAGTGGATCGAGGTGGAAAGGAGAAGCCTGAAATACGCTTCCACTCTCGAGATGGCTGTCCATCGAAGGGAAGAAATGCAAGAGTAGCAGCAGAAGAAAGACACTTGTCCAAACGACCCATCGTGCGGACGCACTGAGTTCAGGAAGAATATGCAGGCATAAGGCAACGCAAAGGACCAGTATGGCTCCCTCACAAATCGCGGAAACCAAACTGCCTGCCATTGCAGCCGACAGAGTTGAGATTGCATGAAGAAGCGGATTCATCTACTTCTCCTCCATCTTTTCGTCCGGTAACTTCGCAATCGCCACTCGCAGACGATTCAACTCCTCGGGCGCAATCTCGATGTCGCCCAACAGCGAGAGCAACAATCGCTCGCGAGAGTTTCCAAAGAACCGCTGCAGAAGATGGCGAACCTCTGACCGGCTCGCCTCAGACTCTGCGACACAAGAACTGTAAAGGAACGCGCGGCCTTCCTGCCGGTGGCAGACGTAGCCTTTCTTCTCCAGTATCCGGATAGTCGTGAGGACGGAGTTGTAGGCCAACTCGGTTTCGGTTGCGGTAGCCGTCACCATGTCGGAAACCGCGCTTTCGCCACGCTCCCAAAGGATTTTCATCAGCCTGAGTTCGGCTTGCGTGAGCGTGATTGATCTCTTTGGAGGCATAGTTTTTGCTGATCAAAGGAACCAGTTCATTGATCTTTCCTGGTTGATCAGACGCACAACTAATCATTTAGTTGCTATCGCTCCGAAAAAAATTTTGGTTTGATGTGGCCGGCATCTGCCCGCAATCGGACGAATCACCGCCAAACGACGGTATTTCAATCAGTTGACAGATTTGGCTCTTGAAAAGGCGAACGTACATATACAGCCGTGCGTCCTGACTAAGGATAAGGTTTGGTGCTGTAATTTGGGTTGCCATTGGTATCAATGTTCTCTTCTCGGTCAATACCGAAAAACAAGAAAACTAAGCATTTCCGTTGGCTTTTCTTAGGAAGCTAACCTAATCTATTGATTCTAAACGAATGGTGCCGAAGAAGGGAACCTGCCTCGGACAGCCTGAAGTTTTCTCTTCAATACTGTAAAAAACTAGGCGTGCCGGAAGCAAGCCAAAATGAGGGGTTTAGCGCACGGCATCGAAGTTTTTCCAACAACACTGAAATTCTAGGGGTACACGATTCCTGCAAAAATGCTAGGAAATGCTAGGAAGCAGCAAGAAGTGCCGCCGCGACGTGCTCACTGGCCGGAATGAGTTTCCATTTCAGTCCGTAGCCGTCGAGTGCCACCTGTGCGGTGAACTGCGACGGTACCTGCCTTCAGAGGTCTTTCTCGGTCGGCCTGACGGCACTGTCACCCGCCAGCGGCGGGTCGGAGGCCGGTAGCACCTGACCGGCGACCGAAAAAATAGTTTGGGGGCTTGTCGCTAAAAACCGTTCAGAACGACACTATTGATATAGAGAATTCAATTGGCATCGGCGGCGTCCAGAGTTGTAAGTCCGGTTGCTATCGCGGGATGCCGTTCTTGGCTCCCATCAAGGGCAGCATCAGGCAAGGAGCCGACCACTCATCCTCCGCCAGCGGCGGACCCTAAGCCGACAGCACAATTTTCTAACGAAGGCGGCGACCTGAGCATCAAAGAGAAACAGCTATTTGCCAAACCTCAAACAGGAGAGGAGACCGTGACAAATTCTCCCACCCAAGAACCGTGCGTCGGCATCTTCTGGCTCCTTGATGACAAACTCATCATCGACTTTACTCCTCTTTCAAAGGCGGAATCCTACGGCACCGCCTTAACGCATTCGACAGGGCACGACGATTACTGGTCGCATCTTCAGGACACTGGTGCAGTGCCAGCCGAGGTTGAGTACGAGCGACCACCACGGGGCCGCGTAGTTTTCGACGGGCGAGAGCAGCGATTTCATCTCCTCGCGGACAAGTGCATCCTCAACCGGCGAAAAGATGTCAGGAAGATTATGGAAGCCATGCATCTGCCACCGAGTAAGACCTCCGAAGGCCGCGACGAGCACTATCGGTGCTTCAACTGCTTATATCCGGCTGTAGAAGACGATGATTGTTGAGTCGGTGGTCGGCGAGGTCTACCCTTCGTTGTTTACGCGGCGGTTCTCAGAAGAAGGCCGGGACGGCATCGAACAACCGGCGTACGCGGCAGCAACATGGCTGCACCAGACCAACCATAGAGGATTCCTCGGCGGATTCCTCAACCGAAGCCCGACCGATGAGGAGCGGGGTATCGCTTAAATCGAGGGATGGATTCTCGGAGTAGTCTGAACAGTGGTTCTCGGAGGCGACGGAGCGGGTGGTTCAAATACACCCATTCCCAGCCTCCTTTTTTCGGGGAAATATGAGCCTGTTTTCTCTTCGCAACGGTGGTCAACTTGGTCTGGTCAATGAGCCGGATTTCGGAGTCTGTATATGGCCGGTCGGCGGAAATGTTTATTGTCAGCGCGGTTTGAAATGGACGACTTTCGGTTTCATTGACAGGAGACCTGCCGATGGCTAAACCAGAAAACCTGCAAATTGACGTCCGTCACGTCCCCGACCTCGCCACAGCAATCGACAACTGGCTAGGCGCTCGGGACAAATTCAGAATTGACTCAAGCGAGGAGTGTCAGCGCGAATACAACACTACGTTATATGACCTCGGAGCGGCATGGAACGAACGCTATTCCCAAGAAGCGGACACTCTGAGAGCTTTCGACTGGTTCAGGCTCGGCCTTATTGCTCCCGAGGAAGAATAGCCAGAAGGCGTTATGCGGACCACCAATCGAGACCTTTTTCAATTCGATAACGGGAAAGAACAACTGTTGATGAGTATGGATGACCTTGCTTGCAAGAGAGAGCTTGATAGAATCTACCCTCGATTTTCTCAACTATGTCCAGCGTTGGCTCTAACTTGGTTTCGGCTGTGCCGGATTGTGCGCCGTTGGTGGAAATCGCCGTTCGTGTATGCCATACGATTCGAAACCCGGAACATCCTTCCTCGCATTCGCTTTCAATCCTCAGAAAGGCCGTATCTCGATATATGTCGAGCACATTCCTATCAAGAGGATGCCAGCGGATGTCTTGTTCCAGATAGACGTATGCGTACCCGCATTCAGGACATGCAAGCTTTATCTGCCAGTCATTCTTGGTTCGGCATTGCCGATGAATGGGCGTTTCATCAAGGGTGGGAAGCGGGAGCAAGGTGGACTGAGAGCACTTCCCGCATTTCACAAACGGAATCATGGCCATAATCATAATGCATCGAAAGCCGGTTAAGGTTTAACGTGCCTTTGAAGTCTCTACCTTTTTGCTGCGCCCAGCCTTGACTCTCGCCTTCCTCGTCCGGCCATCCACACCACCCTTGTCCCAGAGAGTTGACCGGCACTGTTTGCTTGCACACAGCTTCGGATGCTCGACAGACGGAATCCAGACGTGACCGCACACGTCGCAAACGGCCACTTTTTGCATCCGCCAGCCCATGACTTCCATTATACATAATGCCCAAAGCGCATAATGCTCTTGATTCTAAATCGTCATCCGTCTATAATATGTCCTATGGGCATTATGTGTAAAGGACACATCGCATGGAACGCCTCCCAAGTGTGGGAGAGGCTTTGGGTAGGTAGCATTGCCGACGCCGAGGAACTCGCGGTTGGCAATCCCCACCGCATTTCGACGGTCGTGTCGCTGTCCGAGATTCCTGTAGTGGTGAAGCGCAAGGGCATCAACTACCTGCATCTGCCCATCGAGGACGAGGAGCCGGTGCCCGTCCATCAGTTTGACTGTATCCTCGATGTCTTGAGCGAAAACATCCGGTGGGGCACCGTGCTCCTTCACTGTGCCTCAGGCATCTCACGCGCTCCGAGCCTCGCAGCGGCGTACATGGATGCCGTCGGCTGCATGGGTATCGACGCCGCAATCAAAGAGATTCGGAAAGTCCGTCCGTTCATCCACCCATCGAGCGTCCTGCTCAACAGCTTGAAGGAGCATCTCCAATGAAGAAGTGCGCGATTTACGCCAGAGTATCGACGCCCGACCAACGAGTTGACAACCAACTCTATGACCTTCGGCTGTTCGCCCAGCAGCGGGGCTTTGAGGTCGTCTCTGAATTCACAGACGTTGGTATCAGCGGCAGCAAGGCTCGTCGCCCCGGTCTCGACGCCATGCTGCGTGAAGCCCGGAAGCGAAAGTTCTCCGTACTCATCGTTGCAGCGTTCGACCGGCTTGCCCGGAGCACAAAGCACTTCCTCGGCGTCGTTGATGAGTTGGACTCCCTCGGCGTGGAGTTCATCTCAAGGCGAGAGAACATCGCGACCGATGGAGCGATGGGAAGGCTGTTCATCACGTTGATTTCGTCCATCGCGGAACTGGAGGCCGACCTCATCAAGGAGCGCGTCCGGGCCGGGATTCGTCGCCGGAAGTTGGAGGGTCTGCCGGTCGGGCGTCAACCTCTTGATGTTGACCGCGAGTCCATTGTGTCCGCCCGACTCCGTGGCGGCAGTCTCACTGACGTTGCCAAGCGGTATGGCGTCAGCCGCGCCAGCGTGGTGCGGTGGGTTCGCGAAGCCAAGATTTCGAATCCGGCGTTGTCCACCACCATTCACCCCACTCACGAATTCGAAGAGGAGGTCGCAGCCTGATGCTTGACCGCGTAATCGTCAGGTTCAAACAGCCGAGCAGCAAGATGCGGAGCCTTCCAAGTGAGTCTCTCAATCTTGCGCTGACCTCCCTTGCCGACGCCGACGAACTCCAGCCCCTGCTGTGTCAGGCCACCGAGGCGGGACGGGCACTGGCATTCGATGTCTACCAGAATCGGCAAGGCCAACCCTTTCTCATCAACATCAGACAGGAGGAACTATGAAAACCTACGACAATCACGGCAAGGTGGTCGGTGAAATCAACCATTTCCGCACCACCAACGGTGATTCTGTCACGACGAACACGATGCACAACAACGGGCGAGTTGTCAGCCAGACGGTCACCGTTGCCCAGCCCAACGGGAAGGTGAGCACAACAACCACCATTGGCGGCAAGCTGCTTCCCTGAAATGCCTCGCCACGTCCCCACGACCAGAACGCACACAGCCCAGTCGCCGCCTTGACCGAGGGTGACTGGGTTTGCTATTGAGCGACTATCAGAGCCTTTTGGGGATGATTCAGGGGCGGCGGCGACGGCGGATGGGCGACACCGGCTCCAGTTTCTCGTAGACGCCCTCGGCGTCCAACCCCTGAACCAACTTGGACATTGGCGATTCGAATACCTCGCAGATGCGAAGCAGGGTGGTCACCGTTATGGGTCTACCGGCCTCAACCTGTTGCCAGTGCCGGGTGGAGAAGCCGAACGACAACATGTCCTCCTGCGAGAAGCCACGCTTCTTGCGGAGCGCCTTCACTCGGACGCCCAAAGCACGGAAGAACTGGTCTTGATTTGCCACCCCTTGATATGTAAAGATTTACGCGCATAATAACCACGAGCAGATTAGCGCATTGACGGGGAAGGAAGACCGATGAAGTGCATCAAGTGCGGAGCGGAAGTCGCGCCCTCAGCCAAGTTCTGCAATCGTTGCGGGGCAGTGCAACCTGTTTGCCAGCAGTGTGGTTTCGTGCTTCCAGAGTCTGCCGGGTTTTGCTCCCACTGTGGGGCAGTACAAACAGCAATTCGCTTTTCGCCTCCAGCCTATTTCAACCCGACGCGGGTTCCGAACTTGTCGAGAGGCACCTTGTTGAATCGTGGCAAGAAGCTGTTCAAGATTGTCGGACTTGCTGCTGCGGTGATTGTGTTGGTCTGCATAGCCTCTTTGCTCCTACCAGCGTTCCTACGGGGCTTTGAACGTCAACAGGCACAAGACAATTACAACCGAGGATTAGCGTGCGAGAACGGGCAAGGTGTGCCGAAAGATGAAGCTCAGGCAGTCTCGTGGTATCGCAAAGCTGCCGAGCAGGGAAACGCCGACGCTCAGTTTAGTCTTGGAGAGATGTACGCGGGGGGGCGAGGTGGCTTAACGAGAGACGATGCTCAGGCCGTACGTTGGTGGAGCAAAGCCGCTGAGCAGGGAAACGCAAGGGCACAGTTTGTTCTCGGCCAGATGTACGAGTCAGGGCTAGGTGGCTTGGCGAAGGACGACGCTCAAGCAGTCGAGTGGTACCGTAAAGCAGCAGAACAAGGAAATGCGCACGCTCAGTACAGACTTGGTAGTATGTACGCCTTGGGCTACGGTGGATTAGAGGAAGACACCACTCAAGCTGACTTTTGGATGCAGAAGGCTGCGGAGAAAGGGAATGCTGACGCGCAGACTTATATTGGTGGTCGGTATTTGGCCTCGGCACACTATTACAGCAACGAACAGGATGAGGCCAGAGCGGGGCTGGACACCCAACAGGCGGCTCTTTGGTTTCGCAAAGCCGCTGAGCAGGGAAATGATTCGGCTCAGTGGTCACTTGGCTACATGTACGAGGGAGGGTTCGGTGTTCCAAAAGACGCTATACAGGCTGTCTTTTGGTACCGCAAAGCCGCTGAGCAAGGAAATGGCGTGGCTCAGTACAATCTTGGCGTAATGTACGAGAACGGAGAAGGTGTCCCGAAGGATAATTCTCAAGCTGTCTCTTGGTATCAAAAGGCAGCAGCGAACGGGGACACAAAGGCGAAGGCTAAGCTTGCAAATATCAGCGAACCCTCGAACTCGAACCCGACATCAGGTGGACTGTCAGTTGGGCCCGTAACCCAGTAATCTTCATGGCAGAGGCGTATAACACCGTCTGGCTTGGTGCAAAAACCCCTTCCAGCCTTTCCGGTCTTTTTGACCACCCTCAGACCGTCCCCTCCCTCCCGGTCGCTCTGCGGGCGGTCGGGAGGGAGCGGCGGTGAGGGGCGTGTTTTTCCATTCTCCGCCCAAAGAAATGAACCTGACCGGCATGGTCGTGGGCGGCGGTCAGGAGCCGGAGGCTCCGGCGTCCATAGCAGCGGCGTCCCGGTGGAGCCCACGACAACCGGCGTACGGTAATCGCAACAACCTGCACGTTGCTTTCAGACTGAGCGGCGAGACCCCAAAATATCGGTTCCCATCCCCTTTTTTGCCACCTGCTGCAATCAGTCCTCCTCGATGAAGTTCTCCAATGGAGGCACTTCGGGGTACTCCTTCACCACATTGCGTAGCGGCATCTCCCGACGAGCGTAAACCTTCGCACCATATTGACTGATGCGGTGGATGGTGTTGTCGCCTTCGAGCGTGGCGGCGTACCACCTGATTCGCTTGCTGCCTACGACCTCCTCGACTTCATAGGTGAGGTCATAGTCGGGGAGGAGATACACATGCTGTTCCCGTCCATCAGCTAATCGCTCGTACCGACGCTCGAACTGATTCTCCAGCTTCTTGAAATCCCCAGTCCAACACCCGAGGCCGAGAACTGACACGCGAGAGCCGGGGTAGGACACCCTGAGTTCAATGCACTTCTCCTCAGTCTGCATCGCTGCTTTCCTCCGCCTCTGGAGCCGGGTGGCTGTTGGGTGCCGCATCTTCCTCGTCCTTCCAACGCTGCTGCACGGCGGCGTGAACCTCGGCCATCAACGCCCTCCGTTCAGCAAGAAGGCGAACGTGCTCAGCAAGCAACGCGTTCAGCTTCTCTTGTTCTGCATTTAGCGTTCGGTGGAGCCGACGCTGGAAGAGCAGGTCTTCGAAAACATAGTTGGGAATGTTCTTTTCATTTGTATTCATTGCTGACCTCCGGGGTAGATGATTTTGGTCGCGGGCCGACTGGCCTTGATTCGCTCCGTAGCTCGTAATCCACTGGCACCACAGTTCCGTCATCCAGCACCTGAATGACATTCGGAACTCTGTTCGATATTTCCCCTTCGGTGGATGGCGACGACAACGAGACGTGCGTGGAGCCGTCGTCGCCGAACTCGACGCCGAGGCCAAATCGGTCTGCGAGGCAACGAAGGAATATCATTCGCGAACGTGGGCTGCTAAGCATGTTCTTGAGCCGTTTGAAAACACGGATAGCGGCTAGACAGACATTCCCTTCAAGGGGTTCCGCGTTGTCCCGATGTTTTAATTCACCAGCAAGGCCATGGGACTCCGCGTACTGGCTGACCAGCCTATCCGCAGTGCTCCTCGATATGTTCTGTTGCCGGAGCCATAGGCTCCACTGGCCGTTGCGTCCGATGCGGCAAAGCATCTGCTTTCGGCGAAACAGCAACTCGGCCAGTTCGGCCTCCATCTCCAACATCTCGCGCTCGTGCAAGTCTTTCAGACGGCGAGACTGCTCCCTGTGGAACCAGCGGTTCACAATTTCACCCGGCACAAATTTGTCTTCGACTGAGCAGAGGGGGCGGTAGCAGCCGTCATCGCTGAGGAGCATCTCGGAAGGAATATAAGGTTCGTACATTATTTGACCTCGACTTAAATTGCGTGTGCGGGGCAACAATGCCCCTGTAGATGAATCGCGTAGCGAAAAAACTTTCATCAGTAAGTCGAGAAGGATTTCTTTAAGCATGGCGGCGACTGAGAACAGCAAGAGAACATTTAAACGTCACGGCGGATTCCAGCCGCAAGGCCACCGAGTGCCCCCGACGCCGTAACCCGTAATCCACCGTGCTTCTCAGGAGAAAATGCGTGCTGGGGGCATGAACGAGTCTTTTGAAACTTCGATTGAAAAGGGATGTTCGACCAGTGTGTGAATGTTCCGACTCACAGGCGTCCGGGGCGAACGTGACCGAGGGAGACTCGCACCCCCGGTTGCCGGTTGTCATGCGGTTGTCAGGCCGGTTGTCACTCCGGTAGTCATTGAAAACATTGAGGATTAGTCAGTTGTAGCTATATATCAGCGTGACGCCTTCTCTAGATATAAAATAAAACTACTCTCTCACCCTCTCTGAAACTGACTAATCGCCTTTATTATCAATGACTACCGGAGTGACAACCGGGTGACATACCGTGACAACCGGGGGTCATGCGTTGTCGTCGCTGTCGCAGCGGAGCCGCAAACGGCCAGTCCGCTTCTTGCCGGTGACACGTCCGTCCCCGTCATGCTCCTCAATCGTCTCCTCGACAGTGACGCCTGTCTTCGCAAGTGCATCGCGGACCCGGCTCAAGACCGATGAGCCATACTTCCGGTACCAATTCTTCTTCGATGACATATCCTTCCAGCGAATCCAGACACCCGGTTCCAGCTTCTCAAGTACCGTCAGGATTGCACCTGTTGCTTGCGCGTCGATGGCATCACCCAATCCGGCCTTGTAGGCGAAGCGGATGGCTTCCTGCCATTGAACGAATTCGAGGGCACAACGCATCGACTCGATGGTGACCTCGGAGTCGTGGTTGGCGGCAGAAGTGATGTACGCAATGCGAAGAGCAATCTCGCCCAACCGGCCACGGGTCTTTGTGTCCACGTCCCGCCATTCTTCAAGCATCTGGAAAATGTGGCCGGGGATGGTGCAACCCTTTGGTGCCCTCCGAACAGGTTCCTTCGACCACGGCTTATATTTCCACCCCTTGGGTGCAAGGCCATAAACGAAGCGGTCGTACAGGCCAGAAGTAGACTCCTTGCCAAAGGTCTCTGCGAAGTCCTCCGTGTCGTCCGCCTTCAGTCCTCCAAGAATGTTGAGCCGAACAAGGCACACGTGCTCCCCAGTTTTGTCCGCAGCGCCAGCCTCATCTTGAGACCAAAGGGAGCACAAAGTGGCTGGAAGCGAACTACCGGAGATGTTCGCCTTTGCGATGGTGTTCCTAAGTTCATCCTGCGCCAGCAAGCGAGTCTTGGGAATGTCAGGCAGACCCTTGTTGTCATCATCGTCCTTCTTCTTCTTCCCTCCGAAGATGTTGATGAGACCCCTGTCTGAACCCGGCACCGTCCACTTCACCGCGTCAGCATCGTAGAGGTGGATGTATTCGACAGCCCGCTTGATGGTCTCGGACTTTCCGCAGTGGATTGGCCCGATGAGGCATGTGTAGAGTGTTGGCCGGATGTGCTTCGGCTGCGATGTAATCTGCGCTGCGAAGACGGTGAGCGATGCCGGATATGCGAACCCAAGAGGCGTATCAAGTTCGCGTGCCACGTCACCGAGCCAACCGTACATGCACGACTCAGGCATCTCATACAACTTCTGCCGCGTTGACTGCTCCGGTTCGGGCTTCAGCGACTCCCCGGCTTGAGGCTCCGGCTCCACCACGTTGGCTACCAACTGCTCAGCTTCGATGAGTGCATCAACGTCGGCTGTGCCGTTGTCATCCACGCCGTCGTCAATGTAGTCAAGTAGCCACTTGGCCGCGTAATCATGCTCGTCAATGATGCGATGGAACTGTCTGTCCTTATCGTAGAAGTCTTGCAAATCCTTCCACGTCTTCTTTCCGTGCGCTGCACCTTCTCCGCAGTGATTATGACGGCAGGAGAAGCGAGGCCAACCGTTCTCCACGTAGACAATGCTGGAGTCGTTCAGAGGCTCCTCGACTGTATCGTGCTGTTCACCATCCGGCCAACCTTGCCCTGTGTTGCCGGGGCAAAGAATGCGGAAGCCGTCGCGGCGCTCGGTCTCTTCGAAGACGAAGCGTTCACCGTTCTCGCCTTCGTACTTCTCAGCCCATGCTTCAAGACGAGCGTACAACAGGTCACGGCTGAACGGCCCCTCGCCAGTACCATGATTTGTCAACTTCGCATCTGCAATGGGGTTCTCGGCAATGATACGGAGGAGAATTCCCTTGGGGTTTTCGTCCTTACCGCTTGCAGGAAGCAGGATTTCCGACTGCCTGTGCTTCAGGGCTACGGTCTCGGTGCCTTTCATATTCAGGGTGCCGTAGGCCCGAACAAGGCGATTGGCGTCGGGGAAGCACTCGCACTCCACGTCAGCAGTGCTGAATCTGTTTGAAACGATGCGCTGCACTTTCCGAACGATTTCCTTGCCTTCGGCATCGTTCGGAACTTCACAGGGCACCAAGAGATGGCATCCATTGCCTGAACTTGCAAGAACAATGCCCTTGAAGCCGAAGGATTCCAGCCACGTCTTCGCCTTGCACGCCGCATCAAACGAGGCCAGCCACTGTACGTGCGTAGCAATCTTGCATTCGCGCTTCGGGTCGAAGTCGAGCAGGAAAAACCGACGCCACGGGACATCCTGCTCCCATGTGCAGAGTCCACCACGGCTCAGGTCACGTAGACCATGCTTGTCGCCGACCGGGTTGAGGACGTAGTACACATCGCAGTCTTCGTTCAAAAGCTTGATGTCTTCGAGCAACTTCTTGCAACGTGTGTAGCGCCCGGTGTACACGTTGTGCTGTTTATCCCATGCACGGACTTCGATAAGGTCGCCCTTCTTGTACAACGCCATCAACGCTGTTTTGATAGGCTCGGGGTCAACGTAGTTCATCAGTGCTTCAAATTCGTCAACCGTGAGTATGTGGGGAGTTGAGTTCGACTCGCTAGAGTCCGGGCAGAGGATGCCCTCAGAGGTAGTATTCATATCTATTCCTTTTGGCCGTGCGTTAGGCCGTAAGTTGGTTTCTACCCCGGTTTCTGTAGCGACTGGATTTTCACGTGTGACTCTTCTTTTGTGGAATACTTCTGCCGGAAGGCGCAGAAATCCCATCAACAATGGAGAATCTTGCTGTGGAAATCTCTTTGCGAGTGTTCAGGATTTATCGAATACAAATACCGGTTCGAATTTGAATGGCGAACCCTTACGAGTTCCCGGCATCGCGGCCAATGCAAGCCGTAATGTCTCGATATGCCGGAACCCGCATTGCTGTGCCAGCCAAAGGAAGTCCTCCGTCAGGTTAGGATAGCTGGCGACATCGGCGATATTGACCGCGAGTACGCCCGAGGCAGCAAGCGCAACATGCGCGTT
The DNA here is from genome assembly GCA_964644105.1 of uncultured Occallatibacter sp. Classification (GTDB taxonomy): domain Bacteria; phylum Acidobacteriota; class Terriglobia; order Terriglobales; family Acidobacteriaceae; genus Telmatobacter. Next base: position 26,739 of record CAZXVX010000019.1, read on the forward strand.
CGAGAGGGTCGCGCCTAAGAATCCGTTGAGCCACGCCTCTCGCGTCTTGAACTTCATGAAGCTTTGCGTCGGCTCCGATGAGTATTGTTCAGAGTTGTAATAAGGTGGACTCGTGAACGCCAACTGAATCGACCCTCGGTCGGGCACAAAGTTCTCTGAGCCTATTTTGTGGAGTTCGACTTCGGTCGGCTCACTACCCAACTGCTCCGCCATCGCTGGCAACTCTGCCGCTATCGCCGTTAGCCCGTCGAACGTCAACGACGCCGGGTCGGTGCCGATGTACTTCCGCACACGGGGTGACGCAATTGCTCCAAGGAGCCGCCCACCATACCCACCAGACATATCCCACGTCACCCCGCCACGCTCGGGCATGTAGCGGTCGTAGAGGCTTGCAGCAGCCGATGGCCGGAAGTTGCTGACGGCCTGAGTGCCAGATACAGTCCTGATGGCTTTCCGCAGGTCGCTCTCAGATTTGAGCGCCCCGTACCGCATTCGTCGTGCCAGCGCATTCTGGAGCCGCTCGTCGTCTGCAAAAGTGTCCAGCGGTGACAACCTTCCGCTGCACGGCACTGACCATGCGTGGGGAAAGTAGTGCCACGCGAGGGCGAGACCGTGCATAGTCTGACCGACCACATCGTTTGTGATGAGCCGGGTGCGGTCGTACGTCAACAGCAGCCGCATCTCGCTCCACTTTTCATCCAACGTGAGGGAGTAGACGGGAAACCCATCGGAGCGGACTTCATCGAAAGAAATAGCGTTAGTCGCCATTAAGCACTTTCCTTATTCCAGTCAATGTACCGAGTCTTTGCCTGACGAACGATAGTCACATCGCACCCGGACTTTGCTGCCAGTTCCTCATCACTCATGGCAGGGTCCGCCTTCGCCATCTCGGCGATTCCGAAGTGCATGTCCTTGCAGCCGCCGCATGGCATGGGCGACGGAAGAACCCGAAGAGAAGCGACCGGCTTCTTCTGACTCTCGACGGTTGGGGTTACGGAGGATGCCGCCTTCTCATCAGTCTGAGTGTTCAGTATTTTTCCCCACCGCTGTTTTTTCATGAGAGTTACTGGAGTGATTGTGTGCCCGTTCGGTCTACCCTTTCTTTCACCTTGTTTACTCCCGCCACAGCCAATCTTCTCTAGTACCCACCCGGCACCACGCACACTCTCTCCGGGCTCGGAATTCAATAAGTAACTTTGGATTTTGTGAAAACCCATCTCCCGTGCGATACGAGCACAGGCACCATACAGGAAGCTGCAAGCGTTGCGGCGTGGGTCGGTTTTGTCAATGGGTGACTCGACTGCAACCCTCGCAACCTCAAGCGTCCGCCCATCATCGAGACTGCGGCAAGCGGGACGCATACATATCGCCGCACCGATAAGTTTGTCGCCAAGAGCCACACCAATCGAAAACTTGGCAACCCGCAGGGGCGAGTGGTGCCTATGCAGTTTGTCAACCAGTGCATTTGCCTCTCGCAGGTGGAGTGGTACTACCTTTAACCGGTTATCGTGATGTTGGTTGATTATCTGGCGTAACCACGCCACTTGAAGGGTTCCCTTGGGAGCGGCGGTGTCAGGTGCAGCCGGTGTTGCCGCCGCTACCGCATCCTCGTGTGCCTTCTCATAGCCAGCAATGATGGTCTTCGCTTGTTCGCTTCCATCTTCAGCAGCACGCCCCAACTTCGCCTTGGCATCTGCAAGGTCTTTTGCAGCCTGATTCACGGCGGCAGTCGCCGGGTTCGTTGTGTGCCGTGAAGAACCACGACCATTCCCGCTGCCTGTCCCATCAGGCGCAACCACGCCACCCAACAGCTTCAACGTCTGATTCTGACGACTCTTCCATTTGCGATATGTTGCTGGGTCAACACCGCTGGCTTCGACGTATTCAGTCCAAGTCTGAGCCGGTAGCTTGTGCAAGTCGCTGCGTGCCCCCTGCTGCTTGTTGTAGCGTCCCTCCATCTCCAACAGTGCAAGGTATAGTTCGGTTGCTCTCCGTTTGAACCCGTCTACATGCCGCTGACACCGGACGGCACGGTCTTTTATGTAGGCGTCTAACTCAACCGCAGACATCGCTTGGAGGCTTTTATCACACAGCCGAACTTGTGTGACAGTCACATAAGTCGGTTCGGATGCCGTTCCCACACCCGTCTGAGGGTCAGCAGCCCCCTCGGACGGTGTGACAGGCGTGGTGGTCAGTTCGTTGACGTTCATCGGATGCGTTTTTTCTTGGTGCTGAGGCACACTTCACGCGACGGCATTTTCAATGCGCGTTGAGAGCCGTGTGCCCCGGTTCAAAGTTGTGTTGTGTGGTCGTTTGTTACGCGACCTAAGAGCATTCCGCAGAGGAGGTCAAGCCGCGTGCAGCTAGGAGGGGTATTCGCGAACCCGGATGTCTACCGACCACTCGGTCGGGTCACCGCCCTTCGCGCTTCCCAACTGAAGGCGCTTCCCCGCATCCCACGGCTGACGCCCGACCTGCTTGACGAAGCACGCCACCTGCTGGCAATGGCAGACGCGGATAAGGTTCCGTGCCCAGTCGAGATGAAAGGGTCGTGCGCCGTGCCCGCTTTCGCCGCCAACGATAAGCCAGTCGATGCCCTTCAAGTTGACATCGCCAAGGTCTTCAAGCAGGGGTTCCGCCGACACAAACCGGACAGCGACCTTGGCTGCTTGCAGATGGGCGATGCGAGGGACGCCGTACGTCTTGTCTTCGACCGACACTCCCCACCAGATGTGCGGTGCCTTCGCCGCTGAAGCCAGCTTCGAGTTCAGCAGGTCGCGCATCCGTTCAGACCGCTTCGTCAGCACCTGATAGGTGTGCCAGTAGGCACGCATCATGACCTCGGCTACACGGACAATGTAGTCGTCCTCGATGTCCTTGTGGAACAGGTCGGACATGGAGTTAACGAAAACCTTGCGGGGCTTTGCCCAATGCAGCGGTTCATCCAGTTTGTCGGGAACAAGGCGCAGGTCAAATCCCTGTTCAAAGGGGTGACCGGCTACCCCGCGAAAACGTTCTGAGAAGGTGCAAGCGTAGCAGTGCTTGCAGCCGGGGCTAATCTTGGTGCAACCCCTCGCGGGATTCCACGAGGCGTCCGTCCATTCAATTTTTGATTTGTCACTCATATAGATTCTCCATGTGACCGCGTAGAATTCTCCGTGGTCTTGGTTTGGGCACCGTGTCGGATGCCGGGTTGATTTTTGGCAACAGTTCTCCTAGTGTCTGGCGCACTCCGTTTTCGAAGTGTTCGCCAAAGCCGTCAAGTGTTGTGTTGTCGCCGTTGTGTTACGCCTTGGGTTTCGGCTTCGGTCCTGACTTCCGGCTGATGCTTAATCCCGCCGCGACAGTCAGGACGCGCCAGCGTGAAACCCTAAGCGTCCGGGCGACCTGTTCGTAGGTCTCAGCCGGGTGGGCAACGACGTATCGTGCCACTCGCTGATTCATTGCCGCTCTTGCTTTGGCTATGTTGTCCATTCCGCCTCCCGGCATACTCCGGTTGAAGCAGCCTGTTCGATTGTGGTTTCAATCGAACGAAGGCTGTTGTCGTTGTGTGTTCATGCGCCAGTAGATTTGTCCGTATGACCAACCAACTGTTTTTAGGATAAGGAGCGGGGAGCCAAGTTTGATAGGACTCGCAGAATCCGGCCTTCAAACTGGAATAAGTTATGACCGTCGATGAATACCGGGATTTCCTTCTGGCTGTCGTCAATTCTCACGACCGCTCCGCAAGGGAAGGTCTGCGGAAACGATTTGTACGCCTCTATCGTGGTTGGTTTCCAGACGACATGAAGGGCGATGGCGCAGAAGAGGCTGTCCGCACCTTGATTCTTGCGTATAGTCCACGGCAGATGTGGTTTTTTAAGGACGCGCCGATTGTTGAGAACCCGCAAACTGAATTTGCACTGCACGTGGCAATTCTGCGAGACAAGCTGAAGTCAATCTGGATTGCACGTGGAGAAGTTGAGACTGCGGAATATCGGCTCGAAGAACTCAAACAGGATATGCGGGCATATCGTCGTGGCAAGAAGGGTGGTCACGAGGTTTGGCGTAAGCGAACGCTCGATGCATTGGAATGGCTTGGCGAGGATTTGTCGCGGCTACTGACTTGTGCCAATCCACTGTGCAAACAGGAGACGCGCCTCTTCTTTCGTCAGCATAATAACGATAGATATTGCTCAAATGAGTGCAGCAGTAGCGCCCAGCAACAGAAAAGGATGGAGCGGAAGGCGGCACCTTCAAAACCATTCACGCGGTCTGACGATGCGCGAGTGAAGATGAGTGAGAGTGCGAGACGACGCTGGCGAAATGAGGGGAAGAAGACCGCCTCTCCGAAGAAGGCCAAGAGCGCGAAGAAGCGTGTTCGATGAGAACCTCCTGCCATAAGCTGATATGTCCATACCATACTTGCCGAGGAGGGCACAGAGTACAGTTCCGCTATACCGATTGGGCGAAGACCATCTCCACGCCCGCCCCACGTTCCGCAGCCGGTACAAGGCAAGTAGAGTAAGCCGCAAAACCAAAAAAGGGCGATGCCCCTACTGCGGGGAGCATCGCCTTTCGTTCGTCAATTCGGAGGTTTCTGGGACAGGGGTTGCGAGTTGTACCGCCCAATAGAACACGGGAAGCACTCGCTCAACAACGGCCAGACGTTCACCGCTGCGGGCCGATAGTAGGTACTTCCAGATGGTGTTGCCCCGGCGCGTGTCCCAAGATTGCCCACTCTCAGCGGTCTCAGGCGACAGCAAACTTAACCTTCGCCATCTTTGCGTGCAGGTCTTTCTTCTGAAGCACTGCCATGTAGCGCATCGTGCTCTGTACGTCCTTGTGCCCCATCATGCTCATGATGTCTGGCATTGGGACGTTCTGGCGAAGCAGCGTCGTGCAAAACGTTGCGCGGAAGCAGTGTGGGTGAGCCTTCACCATGTCCACGTCCGTCTTCTTGAAAATGGCCTGTGTGTCTTCCCATAGGTGTGTCAGTGGCTTGCCCGACTTGGTATGAAACACGAGCGGGGTCTTCGAGCCGGTAAGCATCTTCTGCCGCATCAACTGCGCCCACAGTTCAGGGTCGGCAATAGGGATGTCCCGGCAGTGGTGTTTCTTCGGGATGTAGTTCCATTCGGGGCGCGGTTGAATCTTGATGTGCGGCTCGTTACCTCCGATGATGTCCACCCAACGCAAGGTCTGAATCTCTTGTAGGCGCAGACCGCACTGGAGCAACACGGTAAAGAGCAGCTTCTTGTGGCCGGGACACAACCGCCAAAAGAGAGCCAAGTCTTCGTCCTCCAGTGCCACTGGGTCTTTCAAATCGTAGGGCGG
>CAZXVX010000020.1:0-31659 GCA_964644105.1 uncultured Occallatibacter sp.
GGTGGCGCGCATCATGTCGGTGACCGAGAAGACGCTCTGCCTGAGCTTCGAGATCCGCATGCCGCACAGTTCCGGCCTGCTCAATCTGGCCTTTCCGGCAGTGGTGGCCAACACCATTCTGCGCCGGCTCACCTCGGATTGGAGCCGCCGCCGCCGCCACGGTGACGATACCCGGACGCGCATGGAAGCCGCGGCGCGCAAAATTCGCTTTGGCGGCTCTTTGCAGATGCCCACGGTGCGGCTGCAAGCCAGCACCCTTGAAAATTTGGAGGCTGGAATGGTGTTGCGTTTGGATCTTGCGGCTGGAACCCTGGCCGAGTGGAATGTGGGCGGGCAAACGCTGGCCAAAGCGCAGCCGATCCGCCTTGGGCAGCACCGCGCCGCGCGCATTGAAAATCTAATCCAAGAGGCGCGGCCATGAAGAGCTATCTGGAGTGTTGGAGCGCAGTTGCGGCGACGCTGTTTTCACAGGCTCTGGTGGGCGAGCCGGAGCTGATCGAATCCATGCCCAAGCCGTTGGGGCCGGGCGCCGTCGGCTTTACCGCGACCATTGCGGGCGATGTCGAGGGGCGCTTCAGCGTGGTGCTGGACGGAGCGATTCTGGAAGCCACGCTGGTGGGCGAAGGCCAGGACCAGAAGGCCGGCTGGGCAGAGATTCTGCAAGAGGCCGCCAACGCCGCCGCCGGTGATTTCCTGGCCAAGACGGGCAAAAAGTGCAGTGTGCAAAAGTTCGAGCCGGCCCCGGTTGAGAGCAAGGTCAGTTGCGCCTTCCAGTTGAAGGCGGGCGACCGCTCCTGGATGATTCTGGTGCGCGATGATGTGCGAGCGCCCAAGCCGGCAACCCAGCCCGCGGCTCAAGCCGCGCCGCCCCAGGCCGCCGCCGCGTCAGCCCCCAGCGCGCCTTCGCCCAGTCTGAGCGCGGGCATCGAGCTGCTGCTCGATGTGGAGCTCGAGGCGGCGTTGCGCTTTGGCTGCAAGGAGCTGCCATTGGCCGAGATTCTCGATCTGGGTCCGGGCGACGTGGTTCCCTTGGATCGCAATGTCTCCGATCCGGTGGATCTGATTGTGGGCGACAAGATTGTGGCGCGCGGCGAGGTGGTGCTGGTCAACGGCAACTTTGGCCTGCGGGTAACCGAAGTGGCTTCGCCCAGAAAGCGGCTGGAGAGCATACGATGCCTCTTCTAAGCAGGAGCATGAGCCGTGTGGAAACCCAGGACCGGATGCGCGCGGACGATCTCTATTCCCTCCGTGAAGTGGGCAATCGGCCAGAGCTCGCCTACCGTATCTCAGAAAAGATCTCTCCGTCTTTGATGGCGGCCGTGCGCCAGGCGCGCCAGGCCAACCAGGAAGCTCCCATGGAAGAGCGCCGGGAGCCGGGGCGCTCGCGCGCTGGACTCTTTGAGACCTGCGCCAATCCCGGCTGCGGCTCCGGCTGGCTGCATCTGTGGCGCTCGCGCCTGGCGCCTGTCTTTGAGGGCGGCTGGAACTGTTCGGCGGAGTGCACGGCGGCACGGGTGGCCGGGGCGGTGCGCCGTGAGTTGGAGGGGCGCGGCCTGCCGCAGGAGAGCCATCGGCATCGGGTGCCGCTGGGTCTGGTCATGCTTGAGCAGGGCTGGATTACCGCCGGGCAGTTGCGTCAGGCGCTCGATGCGCAGCGCGTGGCCGGAGGCGGGCGGCTGGGCCAGTGGCTGGTGCGCAAGCACGGGGTAAACGAGGCGCTGGTCACCCGCGCCCTCGGCGTGCAGTGGAGCTGCCCTGTGCTGCCGCTCGAGTTCCATGACGCCGAGGCGCTCACCGTGCTGTTGCCACGCCTCTTTGTGGATGCCTTTGGGGCGCTGCCGTTGCGCGTGGCGGCGGGCAGAATGCTCTATCTGGGCTTCGAGGATCGCCTCGACCCGGTGGTCGCGCTGGCGGTCGAGCGCATGAGCGGTCTGCGAGTCGAGAGCGGGCTGGTGCAGGAATCGCTCTTTGCGCCGGCGCACACCCGGATGCTCAATGCCAAATTCCCTCCCGTCGAGCTGATCGAGGCTTCGAGCGAACCGGCGGCGGCCACTGCGCTGGCCCGCTCGGTCGAGCGAGCCCGTCCCGTTGAATCCCGCCTGGTGCGCGTGCATGATTGCCTTTGGCTCAGAATGTGGCGGCGTCCCCAATCCGGCCCCCTACCGGAACGCGGAGCGATTCAAGATCTGATCTGCTCGATTGGAACGCATTGAGAGTGGACTGCTGCGGTGATTCAGTAAAGAAGTGAAGGAGTGAAGGAGTGAAAAAAGGATAGCGCCGATAGAGAACGGTTTCAATTTTTCCCCTCTTCGCTCCTTCACTTTTTCCCTCTTTCTCTCTCCAACCGCACGGAACTAGAAATGCCTCTCATGGAATGGCGGCAAGAGCCGATAGAGACAAAAGCAGAGGAGCAATGCATGAGCGAAGTGCGAACCCTGATTGTGGATGATTCCTCGGTAATGCGCAAGATTGTGGAGCGCTCTCTCCGTCAGGCGGGGCTGAATCCGCTGGTGGTCTTCGAGGCCGGCAGCGGCGTCGAGGGGCTGGAGCTGCTGAAGGGCCAGCCGGTTGACCTGATTCTTTCTGACATCAATATGCCTTCCATGGACGGGCTGGAGTTTCTACGCCAGCTCCGGGCGCAAAATCTGGCTCCCGGCGTTCCGGTGGTGATGATCACCACTGAATCAAGCGAAGAGCACGTGAAGCAAGCAATTCTGGCCGGAGCGCAAGGGTACATCCGCAAACCGTTTACGGCCGAGCAGGTAAAGGAACGGGTGCTGCCGCTGTTGACCGCGGCCTAGCCGGAATGGCAAAGGAGCCAACGTGCAACTGTATAGTGGGCGCTGGGCCGCGATTGCGCCCTCACGTTACGGCGGCAAAAAGGAAATGGAGCGTACGATGACGCTATCGTTACGGGAGTCCGTGCATCTGATCACCGAGCCAAGGAATCTGGATGCCAGCGTAGAAGAGGTCTTTCAGTTGATGCTGGGCGTGAACTGCCAGCGCTACCAAGGGCCGGTTGAGATTGCCGAGCCGGAGTCGGTGACCGCGGTGGTGGGCTTCGGTGGCCTGTTAAGCGGCGCCTGCGTCTTTCGCTCCGGCGCCATGGCGGCCATCAAGATTGCCGCCCACATGACCGGCATGGAGTTTGATGAGATCGACGACACCGTCAAGGACGGCATCGGCGAGATCTGCAATATGCTGGCCGGTGCGTGGAAGGGCAAAGTGCCCGATCTGGCTGCCAACTGCGGCCTCTCGGTCCCGGCCGTCATCACCGGCCGCGATTATAACCTGCACGTGCAGGCGCCGGAGTTCAAGCTCTTCCACACCTACCACTTCGACGATGCCAGCTTTGAAGTGATGATTATCTGCGACGGATTGCAATAAACCGCAATCCGGGGTCAGCCGATAGAGCCGTCTCGCGCCTCTCGGCTGGCCTCCTGCATGATCTGGGCATCAGAGAGCAACAAGCGCGAACGGGAACCACCGCGCTCCAGCCAGCCACGAGGTTGGCGCACCGTTCTTGCTTGATTGCCTGGATGGCCCTTCGCTCCCTACCGCACCTTAGGCCTTGCCGCAGCTTACCCCTACCGCACCTTAAATGGTCTTGCCGCCGCTGGCTGATCCGCGCCCACCTGGCCGGTCTTGATCTGGGCGTCATAGAAGCTCTCTCCGCGCGTTGGATTGCCGCTGAGCCGGCGCAGCATGGCCAACTGTCCCACGTGGGTCAGCGCATCGGCCACTGGGCCTTGCAGTAATCGTTCCACCGAGGCGTGCAGCGGTCCGCCAGTAGCTAGAAAAGCATCGAAGGTTTGCAGCGACTCAAAGAAGCGCTGCTTCTCGTCGGCCCAAACGCGGGGCTGCGTGGCGTGCCATTTCTCCTGCCCGACGGCGGCGCTCAGCGCCCAGTCAAAGAGGTCGCCCATGTGGGAGAGAATCTGCACCGGCATACGGCCAGCGCCGTCGAAGCCGGCAAAGTGGTCGGGTGCGCCTTCGAGAGCTCGTGCGGCCCGGTAGGCCAGGGTAGCCAGCGCATGGCGCAGCAGTTCGCGTTTCTCATCCATACCCGAAACTATACCGCAATTAACCAGACAAAGGAATTAGGCACAAAACGCCATTCTCTGATAAACTGGAAATTCTGAGTCCAAGAGCAGGAAGAAACCATGTCCATTCATCCCGTAATGCAGCGTTTGGCCGATAAGCTCAAGCGCACCGACCTGCCTGAGTTCGTCCCCGGCGATCAGGTTCGCGTCCAAGTAAAGATCAAAGAAGGCGACAAGGAACGCTTGCAGGCCTTTGAAGGTCTGGTGATCGCTATCAACAAAGGACCCCAGGGCACCTTTACCGTGCGCAAGATGAGCTTTGGCCAGGGCGTCGAGCGCATCTTTCCTTTCAACTCGAAGGTGATCGACCGCATCGAGAAGGTGCGCAGCTACAAGGTTCGCCGCGCCAAGCTTTTCTATCTGCGCGAGTTGCGTGGCAAGGCCGCCCGCCTGAAGGAAGTCGGCCGCGCCGTCGCCAAGGCCTAGCTCGCTCCTCCTTTCGTCCTACAACCGCCCCGGCTTCGGCCGGGGTTGTTTTTTGACAGTAGACAGTGGACAGTGGACAGTTGTCAGTTGTCAGTTGTCAGATGGCTGGAATCAGTCCACAACGGGCATTTTGTGCATCGTTTCTGAAAAGGCAGCTCTTCGCATAGCTCATTCTCCCAATCGGCAGATCATTGTTTACTGTCCACTGTCCACTGTCTACTGTCCACTGTCCACTGTCCACTGTCTACTGTCTACTGACAACTGTCTACTGACAACTGAGAACTGAGAACTGTAATCTGTATCTATGCAGCTGAACGATCAGGATCGCCGCCACACCTTTCAGGAGACTCTGCTGAGCGCCCGCCGCACCATGGTGCTGAGCGAGATTCTGAAGCTGGCCATGGACAGCTTCCGCTCCAACAAAGTGCGCTTTATGCTCACCGCACTGGGCATGGTCATCGGCACGGCTTCGGTAATCCTGGTGGTGACCATCGGCCTGACCGGTCAGCAATTTGTCATGGAATCGATTCAGAAGGTGATGACCAATTCGGTGGAGCTGGAATACTCCGGCGGCGGCTCGACGGCCTCGGAGCGCACCCTCTACGACGACTACCTCACCCGCGACGATGAAAAGGCCGTGCTGGCGCAGGTTCCCAGTGTGCAGTACTCCTCGCCGATCCTCACCATGCACGACCGCATCAACTTCGGCGGCGGCATCAGCAAAGACACGCTGGTGCTGGGCGTTGACCCGCAGTACCAGCACATCCGAAACCTGCTGGTTCCGGTGGGCCGCTTTCTGGATGAAACCGACGACGCGGCGCACATCAAATGCGCGGTGGTCACTGAACTTTTTGCCCATGATCGCTTCGGCAGCGATGACGCGGCCGTTGGCCAGAACTTTGAAATCAGCGGCATTCCCTTCACCATCGTGGGTGTCTTCAAAAAGAGCATGGACGATTTTGGCCAATCGGAGATTGATGAACAGACGATCCTGATTCCTTACTCGGTGGCTCGTTACTTCACGGGAACCGAAACGGTCAACCAGATTTATTTCTCCATGCGCGACATGAACGAGGTGCCCGACGCGGCCAAAGAGATCGTTCGCATCGTGCGCGCGCGCCACCGCCCCAACTCCGTCTACCTGGCGCAGACCATGACGGAGGTACTGTCGATGGCTAAACAGATTACAACCTATCTGACGCTGGTGCTGCTGAGCGTGTCGGCGGTCACGCTGACCGTGGGCGGAGTAGGCATCATGAACATCATGCTGGCCACGGTGCGCGCCCGCACGCGCGAGATCGGCATCCGCAAGGCTCTGGGCGCCACCTACCGCGAAATCAAATACCAGTTTCTGGCCGAGGCGATTATTATTTCTTTGATCGGCGGCTTGGTGGGCACAGTGGTTGGATTGTCCCTGCCGTTGGCCGTTCGCTTCTTCAGCGACTACATGATTCCTATCTCTCCCTGGTCGATTGTCGCCGCCATGGCATCTTCGCTGGCCGTCGGCATCTTCTTCGGCACAACTCCCGCCACGCGCGCGGCGCAAATGGAACCGGTGGAGTCGCTGAAGTATGAGTGAGCCCGGCAAGAATCCGGAAGAGGCTCCGGCAAAAGCGCCGAGCTTGTTGCTGCTTTATGGCCTGCTTGTCCTGGCTCTGGCTTCGGCCATCGGCTTGGCGCTGCTGATCGTGCTTCCGTTTTATCACCGGCGATAATCCCGTTCCGCAGTTTATCTTACCGCTTGGAAGCCAAACAGGTAAGGAGTAAACTGAAGCAGGTAAGGAGTTGACCGCCATGGCTAGCGCCACAAAACCGATTCCAGTGCCGAGCTACAGCGCCAAAGTGACCAGCAAGGGGCAGATCACCGTTCCGGTGGAGATTCGCCGCTCGCTGGGCGTAAAATCCGGCGACAAGATCCGCTTCGAGCAGCAGGAGGGCGGCATTCGCGTGGTGCGCGACGGGGACGAAAATCCCTTTGAAAAGTGGCGCGGGATTGGTTCTGGATTTCCGATTGAAGGCAAGGGCCGAGAGGCTATAGTTGCTTTCTTTCGGGAGATGAGGGGCCATGACGACATCAATTGATTCGAATATCATCGTCGCGCTTTGGCGGCATGATGATCCACTGAATTTTGTCTCCGCAAAGATACTTGACCAGGCCCGAAAGCGAGGGGAATTGATCGTTTCCGCGCCTGTATATGCGGAGTTGATGGGTGATCCAATTAGAACCGAATCTGGATTGAATCAGTTTTTCCAGGACAGCGGAATCGTTGTCGACTGGACTCTAGATGAGAGAGTGTGGCGGGAGGCTGGAAGAGCTTATAAGGGCTATGTTTTAAGGAGACGATCAGCGTCTGGAGTTCTCCCGCGCCGCTTACTGACAGATTTCCTTATTGGTGCCCATGCTCTGGTTCGCGGATACTCGCTACTTACCTTTGACCAGCGGCTCTATGCTGCGGCTTTTCCTAGTTTGACGATTCTTTCGGATTGAGCGCGCTTTTGAGATTAAATTTCGGATTCAGGCCTATATCCGGCGATAGAATTCAGCGTTCTCCAGCCTCGGTAAATTCTTTTCAAGCCATCTTTCCGATTGGCGAAACCAGGCTCTCAGGTTCGTGGAAAGGTACTTGGACCACTCCGGCTCCCACTCGCCGCGCTCGCGGGCAAAGCGCGCCAGAGAATAGCCAAAGACCGTCTCCGGCAGATATCCTAGACGGCTCATCGACCAGCCCTCCATTCGATCATTCTGAAATTTGCGGAAGTTTCGCGAGGCGTTGGCGGTAAAGATGCCCAAGCCCAGATAGACTGTGGCCAGATCGGTCAGCGGCTCCATCTCTTCGTCCTCGCGCTGCAAGTGGCCGCCGTCCAGCAGAATCACATGACTCAATTCATGCGCCAGCGTAGCCACGGCCGCCAGAGGATCTTTGAGCAGCGATCGGCGAAGAGCCACCAGCGGGCGTTCTTCCTCATTGCCGCCAAAGTGCAATCCCGCCGGAGAACTCTCGCGTCCCATGCTGTAAGCGGGCAACACCTCCAGCATTTCACTGGCATCGGGAATGATCTCCACTTCAACCTTGCTCGGGTTTACGTCCATGTAACCGCAGACGCGGCTGAAGAGCCTCTTGAGCGCGGCCTCACTGCTATCCCATGGGTCGGGAAAAAACTCATCCGTGGGCAGAATCACTGTGGCGTTCTGCAAACGGCTCGATCCCAGCAACTTGCTCAGGCGGCGAAATCCGTCGTCTACCCAGAGCCGCTCTTCTTCCGTAACCGGCAATTTAAGCCCAAAGCCAAACATGGTTTTGATTTTATAGGACAGCGTAAAAAGATATACTCCAGAATGTTGAAGGAGAGCACAACAATGGCTCTGTTTGGCAGGAAGATTTTTCGCCGGTTCGCGGTTCTGGCTTTTCTACTCGCCTTGATTCCTGCCATCCACGCGCAGCAGCGCTGGAGCGAGGCGCAGGCCAACGCATGGTATGCCGAGCAGCCGTGGCCGGTGGGCGCCAACTTTCTTCCCTCCACGGCGATCAACCAGCTTGAGATGTGGCAGGCCGACAGCTTCGATCCGGTCACCATCGACCGCGAACTGGGCTGGGCCGAAGCCATCGGCATGAACACCATGCGCGTCTTCCTGCACAACCTCCTCTGGGAGCAGGACCCGAAGGGCTTCGAGCAGCGCATCAACCAGTTTCTCGACATTGCCGCCCGCCATCACATCCGCCCGGTCTTCGTGCTCTTCGACTCCTGCTGGGATCCCAATCCCAAGCTTGGCCCGCAGCATCCGCCGATTCCCGGCGTGCATAACTCCGGCTGGGTGCAGGCGCCGGGCACGGCGATTCTCTCTGATCCCGCGCAGTTCCCGCGCCTGGAAAGCTACGTCAAAGGCGTGGTCGGCGCCTTTGCGCAAGACCCGCGCATCTTGGCCTGGGACGTGTGGAACGAACCGGACAACGGCAACGACAGCTCTTTCTCCACGGGCGACGCCCGCAACAAGAACCAGATCATTCTCGGTCTTTTGCCGCAGGTCTTTGCCTGGGCCCGCTCGGCGCACCCCGCTCAGCCGCTCACCAGCGGCCTTTGGCACGGCGACTGGAGCGCGCTCGACCGGATGCCGCCGGTCGCTCGCGTGCAGATTGAGCAGTCGGACATTATCAGCTTTCATAATTACGGATGGCCGGAAGACTTTGAGGCGCACGTCAAGCTGCTGGAGGCCTTTCATCGCCCGCTGCTCTGCACCGAATACATGGCGCGCGGGGCGGGCAGCACCTTTGATACCGTACTGCCCATCGCTCACCAGTATCGCGTGGGCGCCATCAACTGGGGCCTGGTTGCCGGCAAGAGCCAGACCTGGCTGCCCTGGGATTCGTGGCAGCGCCCTTACGTCAGCGACCAGCCCACGATCTGGTTCCATGACGTCTTTCACCCGGACGGCAAGCCCTATCGCCAGCGAGAGATTGAAATCATCCGCTCCCTGACACGAGAAAAATAACGGTTGCGGAAGACCGGATCACTCCCGTTCCCACTTCTGCTATCCTCAAGGTGACCACCACGGGCTGTGCTTACGCTATTCTCCAATCGGTTCGTCTCTTTCGTGCGGCGCTTGAACTCAACTGTCTTTGCGCTGGTGCTGGTGTGCGTTCTCGCACTTGCCTCCGGCTGCAGCCGCTTCCGCCATGAGCATCACGACACCGTCTATGTCTCGGCGCGGCAGATGTTTCTGCACGATCGCGTGGCCGCCGTCTCCAATCGCGTAGCCGAGGTGACCAACGGCCAGTCGCTTGAAGTGCTGGAACATGGCCGCCGCTTCCTCAAAGTTCAGACGCAGAAGAACGAGGTCGGTTGGATTGAAGAGCGGGCGGTGATCGACGCCAAGGCCTACCAGGCCTTTGAGCAGGTGGGCGAGCAGCACAAGGACGACCCGGTGGTGGCCACCGGCGTGCTGCGCGACGAGATCTACCTGCACCTGAAGCCGGGACGCGAGGCGGAAAAGTTTTACCTGCTGGCTCCCAACGCCAAGGTGCAACTGCTCCAGCGTGCCTCGGTGCCCAAGCTTACGCCCGGTGCCGCGCCCGCTGCCAAGCCGGTTGCTCCCAACCCTTCCTCTGCGGCTCATCCTCCGGTAAGGCCGGCCGCCCAGCCCCTGAACCTGCCTGAGCCCGAAGCGCCGCTCCTGGAAGATTGGTGGCTGGTGCGCGACGCTGAAGGCCACACCGGGTGGCTGCTCGCCGGGCGCATGGATGTGGATGTGCCCGACGAGATCGGCACCTATGCCGAGGGGCAGCGCTACGTTGGCGTGTACATCTTCAACAAGGTTTTAGACCCCGACTCTCAGCTTCCCGACCACATGGTTCCGCAGTATGTGACTCTGCTTGGACCGCCCAAAGCCGGCCTGCCCTTTGACTTCGATCAAGTGCGCGTCTACACCTGGAGCGTACGCCATCACCGCTATGAGACGGCCTTCCGGCTGCATCCGATTGAGGGCTATCTGCCGATGAGGGTGACCCAGGCCGAGGGAGCGAAAGCGCCGACTTTCAGCTTCCAGATCGCCAGCGGTCCCAATCTGAGCGCCGATACAGAGACCGGCATCACCCGCCCGGCCGCACTGCGCACCATCACTTACGAGATGGACGACACCCGCGCCCGGCGTATCGGCCCGGACATGGCGCCGATTCCCGTAAGCCACCTGGCCGAGTCCCAGCCCAAGAACGCCAAGACGGCAAAGAAAAAGGGCCGGTAGAGAATACCAGCTTATTTCGGTGAGGCCTTTTGCTGGCCAGGGGGGTGGGGCGATGAGCAAAGTTGATGAAGGCATGAATGTCTACGCCGATCTGGGCTTTCCCGACGCGGAAGAGATGATGGTAAAGGCACAGCTCGTCGTGCAGATTGCCGGGATTCTGCGCCAGCGGGGATGGAGCCAGCAGCAGGCGGCCAAGGTGTTGGGCTTGACACAGCCCAAGCTCTCCAAGATGCTGCGCGGGCAGTTTCGCGGTATCAGCGAGATGAAGATGATGGATTGCCTGGTGCGGCTGGGACGCGCCGTAAAGATTGTGGTGGGACCCGAGAGTGAAGCCGCCGACGAGCGCGTGGAAGTGGTGGCGGCGTAGAGGCGTTGTTAGTTGGGGTTCATGGTTGCCCAGGTTCCAAGATCGGGACCTGGGGCACCCGGCCGTCTTCCGGCTGCGACGGTTGAAGTTCGTGGTTGCCCAGGTTCCAAGATCGGGACCTGGGGTACCCGGTGAATCAAGAATATGATGATCTCTTTTCGCGGTCGCGGCTGGATTGTTGGCGTCATCACGGTGGCGTGTCTGCTCGTCTCCGACTTGTGGACGAGCATTCAATTTCATGACAGCAACTACTACGCACGGAACGGCTGGCCCAAGCTGGCTGCCTTCTGGGTTGCGGCCGGAATTGTGCGCTGGATGCTGCCCCGCGCCGAGGAAGACGAGCAACTGGGTGTGCAAGAGTTAACGGCCCAAAAGCCCGCGTTGCGTGAGCGCGATTCCTTTCTTCTTCTGCCGGTGAAGTATTGGCCGCTGGTGCTTGTGGCGCTGGGCGTTGGATTTTATTTCGTGCGGAGTTAAGGCAGTCTGGGCTCCGGATGAAACGGCAGTAGTTGCAGAGGAGCTTTCGCGCTACAATCTTCTCATGAGCCGCTCTGTCCAGGAAGTTCTCGATGATGTACGCAGTTTGCCTCCCGGCGATCTCGATTGGTTGATCGGCGAGATCTTTCAGGTTCGAGAAGGCTCCGGCGAGTCCGAAATCGATCCCGCCTGGAAGACCGAGGTCGAGCGGCGCGTCGCAGAATCTGAATCCGGAGGCGCTGTCACTTACTCCTGGGAAGAAGTGGAAGCGCCATTACGCGCCCGGCTTGCCGGATGAAGCGCATTCGCATCCACTCGCAGACGCAGCATGAGATCAACGAAGCCTTCGAGTGGTATTTCAAGCGGAGCCCCAAAACCGCTGAAGCGTTTCTCACGGAGATCGGCACAGCCTTGGCGCAGATTGCCGCTCATCCGCAACTCTATCCCATCTACACAAAGAATACGCGCAAGCGCGTGATGGAGAAGTTTCCCTATTCTGTGATCTTTCAAGAGAAGGTTGAGGTCATTCTCATCGCCGCCGTAGCCCACGCCAAGCGCCGCCCCGGTTATTGGCGGGTACGAATCTGAAGGAACGGCCAATCTCCCCATACATTTCTAGAATTGGATAGTTGCAATTCATAGATTCCCTGGTTCGAAAACCGGACATCGAGCTCTCGATACTCGGCTATTTGTCACAACCATGTTTTTTGTTATCGGTAATGAATTGATTGAGTTGATCCAAGGAGTCCGATTCCTTACTACTCAGCGCATCGAACTCCGCGGAATTCTCCTTTGTGATTTCTGTAGTGCTTTTTGTGAAAACAAAGAGATTGGATAACGCCTTCGTATAAGCATCCAGGGCCGGAGACATCTCATCCAATGCCAATTGTTCACATACATCATTTGCGCCTAAGTTTTGACTGCGCTCTGTTGTCATCCTGCGCTGAAGTCTGTCATTTTGCAACTTGAGTTCGGTAAGGTAAGGCTCTCTAGAAAGTAATTCTGGACGGAATTCGTTCCAACCTTTGCTCTTATATTCCGCTTCTAGAGACCTTATAT
This sequence comes from uncultured Occallatibacter sp., assembly GCA_964644105.1. Taxonomy (GTDB): domain Bacteria; phylum Acidobacteriota; class Terriglobia; order Terriglobales; family Acidobacteriaceae; genus Telmatobacter. Next base: position 12,170 of record CAZXVX010000020.1, read on the forward strand.
CATTCCAAATCTTGGACCCCACATATTCGCCATCGGCTTCATCGGTAATTTCACCCCCGTGAAGGCGGGCGTTGATGGCTGGCGCGTGCTTCTCCATGAACCCAACATTGTAATATGCGAGTAAGCCAAGACCAACAAGGCCAATCACCATTCCATAGATAACCTTGAATTTGAAGGAGCCAGAACCCACAAAAGGAGGATCTGAAACATTTGGAACATTCATCGCCCCGATTCCCGGCTCTGCGAGTTGGTTTGCGCGGAGATACTGAAATACATTATTAATCAAGATGAACGGAGTCACGAGGAACGAAATAACGCCCCACCATCCAAGAAATAGAGTAGTGAGCGTATAGGAGCGGAAATATCGCCCGATGCATGGGCGGCATAATTCACCTTCAACCTTAGCCCATTGTCGGGTTACCAGCATTCCAATGTTTTGGTAGAACGTTACATCTTTTGTTGGTCCTTCGATACCACATATTTTGCAAGACATAGTCGTGCTCCATCGAGAGAGATTTTACACTCATGAACTAAGTATCACCCCCGCCGCTGCAGCTCCAGCTCGACCACCCGCGCCATCTCGGCTTCGGGGGCGGGTTTGCCGGTCCATAGCTCGAACTGGCGGGCGCCTTGCTGAACGAACATCTCCATGCCGCTGATGGCCGGGATGCCGCGCGACTTGGCCAACTTGATGAGCGGCGTCTCCAGCGGGTTATAGACCATGTCCAAAACCAACCCGGCGTTGAGCTCGTTCTCGGCGATGGGCAGCGGCGTCTTGTTGCCGGCCATGCCGCAAGGAGTGGCGTTGATGAGCACGTCGAATTTTCCTTTGGCGAACTGCTCCCACTTCAACGCCTTGGCTTTGGCGTCCTTGGCCAGCGCCACGGCCTGCTCGTGGATGACGTTGACGATGAAGACCTCCGCGCCCTGATCGACCAAGCCGAAGACACCTGCCCGCGCCGCGCCGCCCGCGCCGACCACAATGATCCGCGCGCCCTTGAGATTCAGGCGCTTCTGCAGCGGGCGCAGAACGCCTGCGACGTCGGTGTTGAAGCCGACGATCTTGCCGTCTGTGGCGATGCGCAGCGTGTTGCAGGCGCCGATGCGGGTGGTCAGCGGGTCCATTGTCGCCAGATGGGGCAGGATCTCCTGCTTCAGGGGCATGGTGACCGCCGCGCCGGCCAGCGGCAGCTCGCGGATCACCTTGAGGAAGTCGTCCAGCTTTTGCACCTTGAGCGGCAGCATGACGGCGTTGACGCCCTCGCGGCGGAAGGCGGTGTTCTGCATCAGCGGCGACAGAGAGTGGTGAATGGGATTGCCGGCGACGCCGAAGACGCGTGTGGCGTGGTCGAGCTGCTCAACTCGGTAGAGGTCGCGCAGGGTGCGGGCGGTCGGCTGGCCGGGAGCCGTCTCCGCGCCGTCGGCGGACGAGGCAAAGGTAAAGGCCGCGCCGGCGCGCAGCGAGAGGACGCGGCTGATCAGTCCCTCTTCTCCCATGGCGATGCCCACCACGCGCGTCGAGAGCGAACGGTCGGCGACGAGCTTGAGGACGGCGAGGTTGTCGGCCAGGTGCTTGGCCGTGGAGACGACCTTGATGAAATCCGGGCGAAAGGCCTCGATGCGCTGGGCGGCCTGCTCCAGGTTTTTGGTGCGGGTAAAGTCGTGAAAGCTGATGAGCAGCGCAGTGCCTGCCTCGTGCAGCCGTGCGCGGAGCTGGTCGAGCTGGCGCGGCGCGGCCTCTTCGGCCGACTCGACTTCGAGATCAACGATCGAACAGCCAGCCTCGGCGGCGGCGGCGAGCACTTCAAGCTCCGCCTTCAACGAGCCGGTAAAGTTGCCCCCGTGATCTTTGCGGCGGCAGGTGGCGATGGCCGTCGCCTCGCGGTGTGCGGCGAAAAACTCAGCCACTTGGGGCAGTGCGGCGGCTGGTTTGGAGAGCGAATCCAGGCGCAGCTCAAGGAATTTGGAGTCAGCAAGAGCAGCCGTGGCGCGCTCAATCAGCTCGGCCGAAGAGGCGGCCTGAATGGCGATGCAGAGCTTGGAAAGCGCAGCCAGACGCAGTCGAAGCGCCGAATCGGGCACGAGAGAAGGCGGATTGGGGTTGGAAGTTTGCATGATTCGTCTGACGCATCTTAAAGGGAATCCGCTGCAGATGCAAGTGTAAAGCAAAGAATTTTTGCGGCAAACGCATTTTGAAAGCCGAAGATCAAACCTTCCACGCCCGCTCGCGCACACTCTTGAAAGAGTGGAGCTTCCATCGCATTCCGGCCTGTGATGAATCCAACCTTCACACATGATAAAAGAGTTATATCGTTTTTAAGGCATGCCCTTCACCCCCTTATATACTGTGAGATTGTGACGAAAGTCGAAAGGCGCACGATCATGCCTGTTTCAAAAACCATTGCCAAGCAACTTGAAAACGCCTCCTGGATTCGCCGGATGTTTGAGGAGGGTGTGCGGCTGAAGCGCGAGCGCGGCGCGGAGGCGGTCTTCGATTTTTCGCTGGGGAATCCTGATGTTGAGCCGCCCGCTGTTGTGCTTGAAGCGTTGCGCCGCATTGCCGCCGGCAGCCTTCCCGGCTCGCACGGCTATATGCCCAATCCCGGCTACTCCGAGGTGCGCGCAGCCGTTGCTCAAAAGCTGCGCCGTGAGACCGGCCTCGAGTTCACAGCGGAGGATGTCTTTATGACCGTCGGTTCAGCCGGCGCCTGCAATGTGATTCTGAAGTCGATCCTCGATCCGGGCGACGAGGTCATCGTGTTGATGCCCTGCTTCTCCGAGTATCGGTTTTACATCGCCAATCATGGGGGCATCATGGTTCCGGTCGAAACGGATGCCGAGTTCCTGCCGGACGTCGAACTCATAGCGGCAGCCATTACGCCGCGCACCCGCGCGCTGATTCTGAACACGCCCAACAACCCCACGGGACGCGTCTACCCGGAGAGCATTCTGCGCGATCTCGAAGCCGTGCTCAGCCGCGCTCCGCAGCCCATCACCGTGCTCAGCGACGAGCCGTACAAGTCCTTTGTTTATGACGGGCGGCGGCAGCCGGAGGTGGCTTCGTTGATCGCCAACACGGCGATCTGCAACTCATGGTCGAAGTCGCTGGGCCTTCCCGGCGAGCGTATCGGCTATCTGGCGCTCTCACCGCGCCTCGAAGGCAATGCGGCGTTGCGCGGCGCCTGCGCCTTTTCCAATCGCATTCTCGGCTTCATCAATGCGCCGGCGATCTGGCAGTGGGTGATGCTGGAGTCACTCGACGAAGCGGTGGACGCCGCGCCCTACGAGCACAAACGCAATCTGCTGTGCGACGCGCTCGCCGCCATCGGGTATGAGGTTCGGCGGCCGGAGGGCGCATTCTACGTCTTTCTCAAGACGCCCATCGCAGACGACATCGCCTTCACTCGACTGCTGGCCGCCGAAGGCGTTCTGGCCGTTCCCGGCACGGGCTTTGGACGCTCCGGCTACATTCGTCTCTCGCTGACCATTCCACTTGAAAAAATTGAGAAGTCAATCAGCGGCTTTGAGCGCGCGTATCGTGCTTCGCTGCGCGGCAATTAGCCTTGCTGATAACTGGCGTGGACCGGGAGGTCCACGCTACAGCCGTCCAGGAGGACGGCGCTACAGTTGTCCGTGACTGTTGCGCAACAAAAATATAACAAACCTGCAAAGAAGGCTCCCCATACCAGCGCTCACGGTGTTACTCTGCTTGCATGGATTGCGCCATCGCGCGGAATTCATGGCGATTACTGTTCCTTGAGGGATGGGGCATTCGAGCGGGGGCCTTTGCCGCCGCCGTTGCCGCCTCGGCGAAAGCGAGTCTTGGATCGAAAAATGGACATTGAAATCGTAATTGTTGGCGAATCAAACAAGTGGGTGTTGAATCAGCCCCGCATCCGGATCGGCCAGGATTCCCGGTGCGAAGTCAGTCTGCCGGCCGCCAAGTATCCAGCGGTCTTCGGCGAGCACGCGACGCTCGATGTGGCCGACGGCGGCGTCAAACTCGTCAAGGGAATGCGCCCCGGCGGCGATGTCTTCCTCAACGGCAATCATGCCGCCGTCGGCGCAGTGATCCGTTCCGGCGATTTGCTGCGTTTGGGCGCGGGCGGGCCGGAACTGCGCTTCCGCTTCCTCGATCAAGAAGCCGCCTCGCCGCGCTCCGGCGATTACGAGCCTACACGGGTTCTCTATCAACCCTCCTCGACCTTGCATGAGTCCGCTGTACCGCGGCCGGCGCCGTCGCATGAGGCTACGCGCATCATCTCCGCCGCTCCCACGCCGACCTCCTATTCCACCGCGCCGGCTCCCACGGTTGCGGTTCCCGTCAGGCCGCCTTATGCGCCCCAGGGTGCCTATACCGCTCCCACCAGTCCCTACACTCCCCCGGCCTCGAATATCGGCACGCGGCGCATTGACACTGGAGCCGTCAACGGCGCAACGCAGGTGATCGGCGCTCAAACTGGATTTGGACAACCACGCGGCCCGGAGTTCTCGCCCGCTGCCCCAACTGCGCAAACCGCCGCATCCCGCGCGGCAGAAAGTGAAATTATGGAATCTCTTGAAGCCAAGCTGAAGACACTGCAATTTATCCTGGTGGCCAATCTCGCCGTTCTCGTGCTCCTCTTCGGATGGATTTATATGCAGAGCAAAGAGCTTTCTCAGACCCATCACGAGGTACAGGAGCTCAAGGTGCAGGCGCAAAACGCCGTCGGCGCGCTCACTCCTTCGCTGGATGCAAGGCTGAACGTCTTTGAAAAACGGATGGATTCCATGGATCAGAGGGTCAGCAAGGCGCAGGACGAGATGATCCGGGGGATGGATGCGCAGGCGAAGCTGGCTGAAGACCGCCTGGCCGCGCGCATGAACGTCGAGATTCCCGCCATGCTGGACAAGTACGTCAAAAAGACGGTAGCCGAATACGGGCCGAAATAGCAGCCGGTCGCTATAGTTCTCAGTTCACAGTTCTCAGTTGGCAAAGCCCGCCACAGGCTTTCACTGAAAACTGTGATCTGAGAACTGAGAACTGCCTAGCTTCTCAAGCGTGAAAACATGCTGGTTTGGGAGGCTTTTCTCTGCGCCGTATTCCACTCCGCCTTGACCTCGGCGGTGGCATATTCGATCATGCCGGAGACTGCCTGGAGCGCCTGCCCCGCGCCATCGCGGTTGTGATCGCGGATCAGATTCTTGGCAGCTTCGACGGCCTCTGTGACCACCTGATCGGCAAAGGCCTGCCGGCGCGCCCGGTAGGCATCTCCCATCTCAACAAAGAGCGTGGTATGAACCGAGGCCGCAACCGCGCGGTGCATCACCGCCTCGCCCGCCGGCATATCGCTCCCCAGCGCCGAGTAGGCACGGCCGAGCGTGCGGAAGAGAGCCTGCGCGCGTTCTTCCTCCAGCACCTCAAGCGAACTCCGCACATGCGGTGAACGCAGAACCGATGGCGGCTGATTCCGCAGATACTCCAAAGCTTCATCCTGCTTGCCAGCCTGCACCAGGGTCACCGCCGAAGCCAGCACGTTTTCAATCTGCTGGCGCAGCGATTCCCTTCCCGCTGCCGCCTGATCCAGAAGCAGATGCAAGGCTGTGTCATCGGCCTGCTGAAGAGCCGCTTCCAGGAAGTTGATTGCTTCGTCGTACGCCGCGTCGTGCATCAGCGCCTGGGCCTGGTCCAGTTGCGCGCGGAGCTGTTCCTGCCTGCGATACTCCTGCTCCTCGGAGCGGGCAAAGTCCAGCAGGGAGAGTATTTCGCCGGTGGCGATGCCCTCGGCCTGGCACAACTCCAACACCCTGACGGCCTCGCCGTGCTGCTTCTTTTCCAGTGACTCGCGCGCCCGGGCAATATAATCCGCCCGGCGGTCATCCACGCTCTGCTGGCGCAGACGATCGGCGAGCAAGGCTTCCATGTTCAGCAGCTTCTCTTCGCCCGGCAGCCGCAGACGCGCCTTGCGCACCAGTTCGAGCGCCTCGCGGGGGCGAAGGTTGCGGCAGGCCTGCACCGTTTCGTCCACCAGAATGCGGTTCTCGTGCTCTTTGATCTGCCGCTCCACCTGCGTGTTCAGGCGATAAAGCGCTGCTTCGGTGGGCATGGCCACCATGGCCGCCTGCACGGCCTTGGCAACCTCCTGGAACTGCTCATAGCTGACCGCCTGAGCCACTTCCTCTTCCAGCTTGGCAACCGATTCCTTGCGCTTGATCTGCTCGAGCCCGGAGTTGGCGTCGCCCATCAATAGTGGCAATTCGGGGTTGGTCGGATCCACATCCTCGACCTTTTTGAGCAGTTCCAGCGCCTCGTTGAAGCGGCGGAAGCTAATCTCGCCGCGCGCCGAATCCAGCATGGATTTGGCCTTGGCATGGCGCTCGGCCTGTTCCGCCTCTTTGTTCAGTGAGTTGCTCAGCGCGACAATACGCGGATTGGTCTTGTCGACCTTGAGCGCCTTTTGCGCCGCGGCAATCGCACCCTTGAAGTCGCCCTTGCGCCGCGCTGTCTCGGCCTGCTGCATGAACTCGTTGATTTTGTCCTGCTTTTCCTTCTCCTGTTGCGCCCGTTCGCGCAGCTTGACCAGCTCGGGATTGGCCGAATCCAGCTCCAGTCCGCTGTCCAGCACCGACAGGCTCTGGTCGAAGCGGTTGTGGCTGATCGCGTCCTCGGCCTGAAGACGAATCTCCTTGATCCGCTCCTCCTTGGCCCGCTGCGCAAGCTGGCGCTGAATCTCGGCCAGCATCAATTTGGCTTCGGCATTCTTGCTGTCAATCTTCTGCAACTGGTGGAGCACGGTCCGGGCGCGGGTCAGCTCATCGGCTTCCATCAGACGCCGGGCTTCGGGCAGCAGCTCGAGGACCTCCTCCTGACGAAGCTCCATAATCACCGAAGAGAGATCGGCGGCCATCTCCTCGCCTGTCGGATAGCGATCGTCCAGATTCTTGGCGAGCGCGCGGTCCACAATCAGCTCGAGCGAAGGCGGAAGCCCAGAGCGAATGCTCTCCAGGCGGGGCGCCGGCTCATTCAGAATCTTGCTCATCAGCACATTGTCCGCGCCACTGAAGGGAAGCTGCCCCGTCACCAGTTGAAAGAGAACCACACCGGCGGCAAACAGATCCGAGCGCCCGTCAATCGGCTCGTTGCGCAGCCGCTCCGGCGACATGTAAGGAACCGTGCCGATCAAGTGGCCGGTGCGCGTCAGCCCCTGATCGCCTTCGCGCTTTTCCAGGCGCGCAATGCCAAAGTCCAGCAGCTTGGCTGTGCCGTCGGGCTGCACAAAGATGTTGGCCGGCTTCACGTCGCGATGAATCACATTATTGCGATGCGCGTAACCGAGAGCCTCGCAGGTCTCCTTCAGAACGCCCAGGCGGTCGGCCATGGACAGCTCCGGCTCGGCGCCGGGACGCATCAGCTTGTCCAGCGGCTGACCGGCCACACGCTCCATCACAATGTAGGGGGTGCCATTGTCGTCGCCGAGATCGTAAACAATGACGATGTTGGGGTGGTTGAGCCGGCCTGTGCGCCGGCCCTCCTCATAGAAGCGAGCCAGCATATTCTCATCGCCGGAGAAGCCCTGGGTGAGCGTCTTGATCGCCACCTCGCGGCCGATCTGCTTGTCAATGCCGCGATAGACAACGCCCATGCCGCCGCGCCCGAGCACGTCGATAATCTCGTACTTGCCGATGTGCGTAAGCTCGCCGCCCGGCTTGTTTCCTATGGGATCCACGATCTTCTTCCGCCTCTCGCCGCTCCCCGTCTAACCCATTGCCCTTGGTGAAAATCGAAAATCTTTATGACTTTCCCTCAAGGGCTAAAGCCCAACTTGTTTATTTCGGCTAGTGGCACGACTAAAGTCGTGCCCTTTCAAAACGACATCTTCCTGTTCCCTGATCCCAGTTCCCTGTTCCCTGAACCCTGTTCCCTGATCCCTGATCCCTGATCCCAGTGCACTGCCTATTGCTGAGAATCCGTGATCGGCTTCATATTGAAACTATCCAACAGGAACTGCCTGGCATGAATCCGCTCGGGTGAGTTTGTATCCTTGGAGAGTTCCAGGAAGCGCAGGTAGGCTTCGCCCGCCCCGTCCAGATCATCTTCCTTTTCGCGCGCCAAGGCTAGCTCGTAGATCGTTTCCGGCAACGCTTCCACCTTTTTGCGAACCGCGGTGATCAGCTCATCGCGCGCCGAGTTCTCGAGCGCCGTCATGAACTCTGCCGTATCGGTCATCGTGCCCGTGCTCTTGATGCCCTTGGTGTCATCCGGCTTGACGTCTTCCAGCAGCACGTCCTTTTTGTGCTCCTCGCGCGAGATCGGAACCAGGCTCGTCCGCTGCTCAGTCAGAGAGTTCTCGATGCGGAACTGCAACTGGATGACGCCGGTGATGTTGATGATCTTCTTGTTGTAGGTGTAGGGCCGGATGATATCCCGCGTCACCGTCTTGGGCATCGAATCCAGCTTGTCGTGCGCATCCTCGACAACCTTCCCGGCGGCCTGCACCAGATCACTCTGCTTCTTGATCTCGTCTTTCTTGCCGCGCGCCGTGGCTCCCTGCAATTCGGTTTGGGCGGTCTGCAAGTCCAGCACTGCTTTTTCATAGATGCGATTGGCCTTGTTCCAGGCATCGCTGGGAACCTGCTCCTCGCCGAAGCGGTACTCCGATTCCATCGGCTCGATGGTGGGAACCACCGACAAATGATGATCCAGCACATCGCCGGCCAGCTCAAAGTCCGGCTCGACGGCGACGGTCTCGGTGGAGCGAACCACCTTGACCGGGACTCCGGAACTCTCCAGACCCGTAATAATCGCGTTTTCCAACTGCCCGGCCACTCCCTGCGAATCGCGCGACGAGGTTTGATCACGGAATTGAACCCGGATGGAAAGCTTGGAGCGCATGGCATGAGCGGGCGCCGCGGCAACAATTGCATCGCGCACCGCGTCCAGATTCGAGGCTTTGTACTGACGCGCCTCCTGCAGATACAGCCAGCCAATCTCCGTTCCCGAGCCGCCGGGCTTGTCCAGGTAATGCTTCGCCTGATCCACAAGATAGGCACTCAGTTCGTTGGCGTCCAGGTCCAGTTTGTCCTCGTAGGATTCGTTGTCGCTCAGCGAGTATGCATTGGCAAGCAGGTTGTAGGCCTTCTCGATGGCCACCTCGTCGGCCGGTCCGTGAATCGGGCTGTGTGCCTGATGCAGAGCCTTGGCTTCGGCTGCCGCGGCCAGCACATAGCTCGGCTCCAGCATCTTCATCTCGTCCGCCACTATGGCCTTCTGAGTGGCTGGAAGAGCCGCCAGGACCTCGTAGGCTTTTACGGTGGCGTGTTGCGCCTGGAAGTCTCGGCTGGCCGCCAGCGCCTTGGCCGCCGCCGCCTTGTCCTGGGAGATCACCAACTGCTTTTCGGCGTTCTGTTGCGACTCCCGCGCCTCGGTCGTGTCCTTGAGGCTGGCCGCCTGCTTGAACTCCTTGATCGCGCCGTTCCAGTCTTCGCTCTGTTCCGCCTTGTTGCCGGCATCCAGGTGGAAGCCGTAGGCGGCATCAATGATCGCCGCCACGCGTGGATCCTCCTCGGCAAAGGAACGATAAGGGAGCACGAAGGAGTAAGCCTGGTCGAACTGCTTCACCGAGATGGCCTCGTCCGCCGACCCGAGTGCCGACTCAAAGGTATTGGTCTCCTGCAAGACATCTCCCGTCAGAGCCTGGCCCTGCGGGTAGAAGGAATCAATCCCGGCCAGCGTATCGCTGAACTTGCGCGCATTCAGCAGATGCGTGTAGCCCGCGGTGCGGGAGGCCAGCGCGGCGCGATAAGCGTCCAGTTCGCCCCGTCCCTGCTCGGTGATGGCAGCCAGGCGATCGCGAACATCTTTTTCCAACTGCACACAGGCGGGCAGATCGGAGGCCAGACTGTGCGCCTTTTCCGCTTTGGCCTTGGCGGCCTTCAGCTCGGAGTAAAGGGGCTGCGTGTCGGAGACCGTCTTGTCATAGGCCTGCACCGAGGTCTCGCCGACCGAGGCATAGAGCCCCGCCAGCGACCGCTTGGCCTCTACCGAGTGCAACGGAATGGAGGGGTAGCGCGAAAGGTAGGCCTGCCATCCATCCATATCTCCCGCCCGCTGCGCGCGCAGATACTCGGCCAGCTCCAGATTCGGGGCGGGGATAAACAGCAGCTTTACCCCTTTGCGTATGGGCGGTGCGGTCAAAGGAGTTTGAGTGCCTCCAATGATCGGAGTGCCTTGCAGCAGAGCCTGGTCGGCCAGCCCTGAGAGCGAATACACAGAGCCGTGATCGAAGCGCGCATTGGCCGGCACCACGCAGTCCGGCTGCCCGGAACCGGAGTTGTAGCGCAGAACGCCGTCAGAGCCCCGCTCCAGCATGCCTCCGGCCGCTAGCACAATTCTGCCCATCTTCCCATAGGTTGATTTATCCACCGGACCGTTCTGAAACGGAGTGCAGTCCTTCATCTCCGCCTTGGAGTTGATCAGCACGCCGGATAACTGCACATAGGCGGCGCCGGAAGGCCCGTCATAGAGCTCAATCGCCGTCAAGGGGATGTCTTTCGCTGCAGCCGTCGGCGCAAAGAACCCCGCGCCCAAGCCCGCCAGCACAAGAATCCCCGCCAGAGGACTCCGCAGATTCGATAATCTTTGCATAATAGTGCGCGATCTCATGTTGACCCCTACTGTACTGGCGGAATTTGCCGGAGCTTCCAGCCTGAGGAACGGCGCCGGTAATTCCCAAAACAATTCGCGAACGATGCCTCCCTGATCCAAGTTTCAGCGATGCCAGGGAGGGTTCATAAAAATCTTAAAACAAATTTTACGCACGCTCACGTTTTCTGCTACGCTATCACTTCCCCCCGAAGGTTGCAATTTATTTTCGACGGTGCTATGCCTGAAGCTGTAAAGTAGGCGTACAAGGACAAATGGCCGTGTCTACCCAATCTCGAACGTCTGAACGGGCGGTGACGCAAAATTCCGTCGAAACGCTGGAAAGCCCCTCGCTGCGCGAGGCGTGCCTCTCTGTCCGCCTCTGGTCGGCTCCCACCCATGCCGGACAAGCCCCCTCGCTTTGGGAGAACAACAGTCCCGCCGCGTGCCTGACGCTGGATTTGATCGCCACCTCGGGCGGACTTCCCATGGCTCGGCGAGGAGATGTTCTGGTTGCCTCCTTCATCACTTTCCTGTCCGCCGCCATGACCGCGCGGCGCCTGCAATGGGCGCTCCAGGGGTACGTGGAGTCTGAAGAGCCCGAAACAACCTTTCTGGCGCTGCAGATCCACTCGCCGGAAGAGGGCGCGGGCAGCACCGCCGCTCAAGACCCCTTTCACTCTCTTGCACAAGCCACGCCCGGCGTCATTCTCCTCACTGAAAAAGCCAGCCAGAACTTAGTCCGCCTGCCCGGATTTCCGTTGCAGGCAGCCTCGGGCGATGGCCTGTGGGAGCTCGATTGGAGAGGCTCAAACGGCCACTACTCCCGCTCCGAGGATGAAGAGTTCCTGGCTCGGATCACCCCCGAGCAGATCCTGCAAGAGCTTCCCCCTGAGCCGCCCGCGCCGCAACCCGAGGACGAGGTGATGCCCGCCGATGACTATCGCACCGGGGATTATCGGACGGGAAGTCACCCCACCGGAGTTTATCGCACTGGAAGCTATCGCCAACCCTCTGCCACGGGAGCGCGGAAAAACTCGATGATCTGGATTGGCGCGGCAGCTCTGGCAGCCGTCGTGGTGGTCGCGGTCGTGATTTATCTCTTTGTGGGTAAATCGAATCCGGCTCCAACTGATCAGAACGCGCCCCAAGCCGCCGCTCAGACGCAACCCGCACTCGGACAAACCAGCGCCACGCCCGCCGCCAATGCGAGTTCAGCTCCGGTTGTGTCCAAACATCCGGCCGAGAACCCGCCCGCCGCCAAAACGCCCAGGAACACTCTTAAGCCGGAAGCTCAACCAGCTCAGGAGACACCCCCTGAAAAACCGCGGCAGGTCGTCGAGCCCCCCGCCAAGCCATCGAAACAGGACAACAGCCGCTGCGATCTGGACCGCAGCCAGTTTGATGGGCAGATCGATGCGGCATGGAAGAATCTGGGACGGGGCAAGTATGCGGCAGCCAAGCGGCAATTCAGCGCCGTGCTGGATTGCGACTCAAGCAACGCCAAGGCCAAAGAGGGTTTGGAGCGCGCCAAGGAAGCGGCGGAAGCCGAAGGCGGATCTGAAAACTGAGCTGGGGTTTGGAGTGAATTAAATTGAATTTTGTAGCGCCGGTCGGGAGTCTACGAACCTCAATGCATAAACTGAGCGATGTTTACGCCGTCAGCCGTTCTAATTGATCGGGCTTGGTGATGGTGAGGCTGGAGCCTTTGATGGTAATCCACTGGTCGCGCCGGAATTGATTGAGCAGGCGGGTGACCGTCTCGCGCGAGGTGCCGGCCATGTTGGCGATCTCCTCGTGGGTCAGCGCCATGGTGAAGCGAATCTCGGGCTTGCCATTGGCCGCGTTGCGGCCCCAGTCCAGCAGCAGCCGGGCCAACCGCCCTGCCGCCGAGCCGGAGAGAGCCAGCCGCTTGGCGTCGTGGAAGACGGTCAGGTATTCGCCGCTGAGCGACTGGGCGGCGTGCATGGATGCGATGCCGTGGCGGCCCAGAAAGTCCACAAAGTCCTGCTTGCGCACCGTCTTCACTTGACAAGGCTCGATGGCCTCGGCCGTAACCTCGTGCGGAACGTTGGCCAGAACGGCGCTCAATCCCATCACATCGCCGGGGCCGGCAATCTTTAGAATCATCGTCTTGCCGTCGCGCGAGGTGGAGGAGATCTTCACCTGCCCATAACAGATCACAAAGACGTTGCGCGCCGGATCGCCCTCGGAAAAGAGCTTGGCGCCGCGGGCGTGGCTCATCATGATCCCTATACCGTCGTAGTCGGTGAGGGCTTCGGGAGTAAGATTACAGAACATCCTTAAATGGCGATGCTCGCAATTTACGCAATCTTCCGGAGGGTGATGGGGATGAAATGTAGCCATGGGCTCGCTGCTGTGCATCCTGAGTATAACGCACCGGAGCGCCGTTTTAGACAAAGATCTCCCCTGTTTCTCCGCAAGAGCCTCAAAAAGCCCTACCGCAAAGAGAAAAACGCTCCAAAATCCCTTTCCAGCCCCTCAGACTTCTAGAACGGTCAGATGCCCAAACATCTGAACCGGGTGCCCCACCCTCGCCGCGTCTTTGTTTTTGCGGCTAGGGTGGCAACCCACAACCCGACTTCCGTTTCGCCCTTCAAGCCGCCCTGCTTGATCGCCGCAACTGAAGCAGCCGGCGTGAGCAGCATTCGTAATAAGCGCGTGAAACCTCACGAGCCAGTTCTTCCATCAGGTGCATCCGCAAGGGGCTATAACTCTCAAATGCCTGGTTCACCGCCTCTATCGGCAGCAGGAGAGCCGATCCCGCAGTCTGCGCGGTCAGTGTGTAACCATGCCGTCCATCTCCCAAAACGGCGGACAGTTCCAGTAGCTCTCCGGCGCGCGCCGAAGCCACCACCTCCGGCTCCTGATCCCACGCCGAGCTGCGCTGAAAACGCCCCGACGCCAGCAGATAGAGCCCCCGGCAACTCTCCGCTTGATGAAAGACAACCTCCCCTGCGCGAAACTGAAGGCACTCCACCGAGCCGTTCAGCACCTGCCCTACCGGCGCCGGACACTCCAGCAACTCTCTCACGGGATGTGCGCGGACCGCTTCCATGCGCCGACTTCTCGATTCACGCTGCATGGCTGGCCCTCCTTTTCTTGCGATTCACCTGAGGCTTGTTCAAACTCCCTCAGTCCTCTGGTACCCTAGTCCCTAAGTCCCTAAGTCCCTCAGTCCCTCAGTCCCTCAGTCCCTTAGTCCCTTAGTCCCTTAGTCCCTCAGTCCCCTGATTCACTCCGGCGGCACGCACAGCACTGGAACCCGCGAGCGCGCCAGCAGCGCAAAGGCCGTGCCATGCGGCCCCGGCGTCTCGCTGTCCCGTTTGACCCCGGCCACCAGGATGCAGGGATGGTGCTCGCCAATCGCCAGTTCCACCACGTCAGCCGGAGCGCCCTGCTTGACGATGCAGCGCACCGGAAACGTCTCGCTCGGCTCCAGGCCGAACTCCTCCAGCGTGATCGCGCACGGGTTTGGCTGGTTGGCCTCGCCCTCGGTCTGCGCATGAACCAATAGCAGCGGACGCTCAAAGACCCTGGCCAACGAGGCCGCCGTACTCACCGCCGCCGACGCAGCCGCATTGCGCTCCATGGCCAGCAGCACCGGCCCGCCCGGCGTGGGCCGAAACTCGCCCGCATTCCAATCGGCCGCCACGGCCAGCACCGCGCACGGCGACTGCCGCACCAGCTCCTCGGCAATCGCGCCCACCATCACCGGACCGGCGCCCGCCTGGCCTTTGGTGCCGATCACAATCAGCTCCGCTTTGTACTGCCGCACCACATCCAGCAGCATCTGCGCCACCGCGCCCTGGCGCACCTCCGAGTGGCTGGGAATCCCATCGCGCAGCAGATCGCCGCTCAGCGAGTCCAGCACCGCCTGCGCCGCCGCCGGCAATCCCTTCACCACGCTGCCGGGCAGCGCATCCACTTGGGCGTACTCCATCGGGTCAATGCCGTGCGCCAGCACAATGCGCGCGCCATAGGCCGATGCCAGCTTGCGGGCATACTCCAGCGCCGCCTCTGAGCTGCCCCGCAGCTCAGTCGCCACCACAATGGTCTTCAATCCCTGCCCAAAGCTCATAAATCACTCCGCACACAGACAGCGTTTGCCTGTAGGATTCCGAGTCTGCGCCTCCGTGAGAAGCATCAGCAGTGACACCATTCACCCCAAGCTGTGATTCTGGTCACAAGTCGGCTCTTTTCAATCTCCAACAGCTTTCCCAATTCCATTCAAGTGAGCAAAGAAACGCTCCCAGGCGGTGTACGGCAGGCAGCAAAATGCGATAGGCTTTGTCTGTTATGAAAAATCCAAACAGATCCCTTTCTCACTCTCTCTTCGCCTTTGGCGTCGCGGCATTGATCGCCCT
Source organism: uncultured Occallatibacter sp. (assembly GCA_964644105.1). GTDB lineage: Bacteria > Acidobacteriota > Terriglobia > Terriglobales > Acidobacteriaceae > Telmatobacter. The sequence continues at coordinate 27,179 of CAZXVX010000020.1, forward strand.
GCTGCCGCTGTGCCTGGCCGCTCAAGCCCCTGTGCCGGATTCACCCGCCATCGAAGCCAAGGCCCAAGCTCTGCTCGGCAAGCTCACTCTGGATGAGAAGATCAAGCTGCTGGGCGGCGTGGACAGTATGTTTACGCAAGCCATACCCTCCATCGGCCTGCCGCGCTTCAAAATGTCCGACGCCTCGGTGGGCGTGCGCACCTGGGGGCCAACCACGGCCTACGCCGGCGGCGTGGCTCTGGCCGCCACCTGGGACAAAGACTTTGCCCGCACGCTGGGCAAGGCGCTGGGCCGTGATGCCCGCGCCCGCAGCGTCCACTTCCTGCTTGGCCCCGGCGTCAACATCGCCCGCTCCTCGCTCGGCGGGCGCAACTTCGAGTACCTCTCGGAAGATCCCTACCTCAACTCCGCGCTGGTGGTTCCTTACATTCAGGGCGTCCAGTCGCAAGGCGTCATCGCCACCGTCAAGCATTATGCCTTGAACGATCAGGAGTACAACCGGCACAACGTCGACGTCGAAGTGGACGAGCGGACGATGCGCGAGATCTACCTGCCCGCCTTCGAAGCCGCCGTCATGCAAGGCCACGTCGATGCGGTGATGAACTCCTACAACCTGGTCAACGGCCAGCACGCCACGCAGAATGAGTTCCTCAACCTGAAGGTGCTCAAAGGCGATTGGGGCTTCCAAAGCATTCTGATGTCCGATTGGGACGCCACCTACGACGGCGTTGCCGCGGCCAACAACGGCCTTGATCTGGAGATGCCCAGCGCCCGCTTCATGGATGCCACCACGCTCGCCGCCGCCGTCAAGGCCGGAACGGTAAAAGAAGCCACCATCAACGACAAGGTGCTCCGCCTGCTGCGCACCATCCTGCGCTACGGATTCCTTGACCGCCCGCAGTTCGACCCGGCGGACGCCACTTACTCCGTTGCGGATCGCGCGGTTGCCCTTGATGGCGCGCTCGAAAGCATCACCTTGCTCAAGAACGATGGCCACTTTCTGCCGCTCGACGCCGCGAGAATCAAGACCATCGCCGTCATCGGTCCCGACGCTTGGCCGGCCGTGGTCGGCGGCGGCGGCTCCTCCGAGGCTCATGCCTTTGAGCCGGTCAGCATCCTCACCGGCATCGCCAACGTGGCTGGCCCCGGGGTCAGTGTCCTCTATAGCCGCGGCCTGCCCGACCTTATCGATGTCTTCCGCCAGACGCGCTGGGAGGGCGGCGTGCAGTTGGAGGACTTCCCGAGCAGGGACTTCACCGGAACGCCGCAAAGCTCCACCGAGCGCGGCTTCTCCAACTGGGGTGGAAGCGGCTGGGAGCCGGAGGCCACTTCGCCGCACAGCTTCCGCGCCACCGCTCACTACAAGGCGGAGAAGGCGGGCAAGTATTTAGTCTTGGCCGCTGCCTCGGGTTGGGGTGGAAACGGATTCAAAGTGCTGGTGAACGGCAATGAGGTTCTGCACCAGGAACGTGCCGAGGGCCAGGTTCCGCAGTCGGGGATCGTTGAACTGGCCGCCGGTGAAACCGCAACCGTGGTCGCCGAGATTCTGCCCCGCACCACTTCGCCGCGCTTCGGCGTGGGCGTTGCCTATCTGCCTGACCTGATCTCCGCCGAGACGCGCGAGATCGCCTCGAAGGCGGACCTCGTGGTGATCGCCGCCGGCTTCAACGGACAGACCGAGGGCGAGGGCCACGACCGCAGCTTCGCGCTGCCGTGGGGACAGAGCGCGCTGATCGAAACCATTGCCGCAATCAATTCCCGCACCGTCGTCACCCTCACCGGCGGCGGCGCCATGGACACGCGCGGCTGGCTGGAGAAGGTTCCCGCGCTGCTGCACCTCTACTATCCCGGCCAGGAGGGCGGAACGGCCGTCGGCCAAATCCTCTTTGGCCGGCACAACCCTGAAGGCAAGCTGCCGGTCAGCTTTGAGCGCAGTTGGGAAGAGAGCCCCTCGGCCTCGATCTACTATCCGATTCCGGGCGCGGACACCAAACTGCACGTGACGGAAGACGGCAAGCCGCCGGTTGATTACGTGATTCCGCACGTGAAGTACACCGACAAGCTGATGGTCGGCTACCGCTACTGGACCTCGACCGGCAAGCATCCGCTCTACCCCTTCGGCTTCGGGTTGAGTTACACCACCTTCAGCTTTGCCAACCTGCAAGCGCCCGCCACCGCCGCCTCCGGCTCCTCGGTTCCGGTCAGCTTTGACGTGACCAACACCGGCGCAGTGGCCGGCGCGGAGGTGGCCCAACTTTACGTCTCCGATCCTTCCACCAAAGTCACCCGGCCTGAGCGCGAGTTGAAGGGCTTCCAGAAGGTGAATCTCGCGCCCGGCGAAACCCAGCGCATCACCCTCAACCTGGACGCCCGCGCCTTCAGCTACTGGGATGAGGCGGCGCACAAGTGGAGCATCGATCCCGGCAAGTTTGTCGTCCGCGTCGGCGACTCGAGCGAAAACACGCCGCTCGCAGCGGAAGTAACCTTGAAGTAAACCGCGCATTCCAAAGAGCACAAGCGGCCTGTCTCCATTGCGGAACAGGCCGTTTCCTTGGGATTCGAAGAAAGGCTGGATGGTGAAGCGGCAATTTTTGGTTCTTTTCAAACACACATTGGCATAAACCGAAAAACATTCGGGGAGCAGCCGCTCCTGAACGAGGTGAGTAATTTGTTGAGACAGAAAAGTAACTTGAACCAATCCAGATCTAACCGAATCAGCGTGTTTCTACTGTTGGGCCTTGCCTTCAGCCCAAGCCTCTTCGGCGCCGATTTCGCCATGAAGGTGAACGATAAAAACTATCTCGATACGCAAGGCTTCAGCGTTTTTCTCTACGACAGCACCTATAATCCGATCTTTGTAGACCAGAAGAACACGGCGATGGAGATGGTTCTCCACGGGGCGCGGATTGCCACCAACGGCGACGTGCGGCTGAAGCCGACGCCCGAGCAGTGGGACCTGGTGGCCACACTCAAAGCGCGCCACGCCGACAAGGCGAAGAACCGGCTCACGGCCGATCTTGCCTTTCCGGCCTTCGATTTGAGCTACTCCGTTGAAGTGGAAGCGGAGCCGGGTGGAGTGCGGGTGAGCGTCAATCTGGACCAGCCGCTGCCGGAGAGGCTGGTTGGGCGCGCGGGCTTCAACCTGGAGTTCCTGCCCTCGATTTACATGGGCAAGGCGTACCTGGTGGACGGCAGCCACGCCGGCATCTTTCCGCGCACGCCGAACGATGCGATGGTCAAAGTGTTGCCGCTGGCCGACGAACCGAAGAAGGCCTACTACCTGGAGGACTGGGACAAGGCCAAGGGATACACCGAGCCGCTGCCCTTTGCCGAGGGCAAGAGCATCACGCTGGGGGTGGACGACGCGCTGGCACGGGTCAACGTGACGTCAGAGACGGCCGGCCTGATGCTCTATGACGGACGCAACCGGGCGCAGAACGGCTGGTTTGTTCTGCGTTCGCTGATTCCCGCAGGCAAGACGACTGGGGCTATTGTGTGGCACATTCGGCCGGATGTGATTCCAAACTGGACGCGCCCGCCGATGATTGCGCACAGCCAGGTGGGGTATGCGCCGGGCTTCCAAAAGGTTGCGGTGATCGAGCTTGATCCGAAGTACGACGGACCGAAGACGGCCAAGGTGCTGCGCCTGATGGAGAGCGGCGAGTACCAGAAGGTCTTTGAGGGGCCGATTACGCCTGCCACGCCTTGGCTGCGCTATGTTTATTCCAAGTTTGACTTTACGCCGGTGAAGGATGCCGGACTGTATGTGATTGAGTACGCGGACCAGCGCACGGCGCCCTTCCCGATCTCGCCGGAGGCTTACGCAAAGATCTGGCAGGACAGTTTGGACCATCACCTGGCCGAGCAGATGGATCACGTTTCGGTGCGCGAGGGCTATCGCGTCTGGCACGGCGCGTCGCACCTGGATGATGGCCGCATGGCGCCGGTGGTGGGCGAGCAGTTCGACGGCTGGAATCAGGCTACGGCCACCGACGGCAAGTACAAAGGCGGCGATCACATTCCCGGAATGAACGTGGGCGGCTGGTATGACGCCGGCGACTTCGACCTGGAAGAGCCTGCGCAACTGAGCGTGATTCAGAGTCTGGCGCTGGCCTATCGCGAGTTTCATCTCGATTACGACGAGCTTACCGTGGATGAAGCCGCCCGTCAGGTTGAGATGCACCGCCCTGATGGCGTGCCGGATGCGGTCGAGCAGGTCAAGCACGGGGCGCTGCTGATTCTGGCGCAATTCCACAATATCGGCCACGCGATTCGCGGCACGCACGAACCGGATCTGCGCCAATATACGCAACTGGGCGACGGAGCTTCGAAGACCGATGGGCGCATCTACGACCCGAATCTTGGCGTGAACGAAGTGAAGGGCGACTACTCGGGCAAGCCGGACGATCGCTGGATCTTCACCTCGAACAATCCGTTCTTCCAGTGGAATGCCATTGCGGCGCTGGCCGCCGCCTCCGATA
>CAZXVX010000021.1:0-31503 GCA_964644105.1 uncultured Occallatibacter sp.
AGGTCTTGAAGTGGTGGCCGTTGAAGACGTCAATCACGGCGCCGCAGTCCGAGACTACGTAGCCCTTGAAGCCCCACTTGTTGCGAAGCTGGTCCACCAGAAGAAAATCGCTGGCGCAGGCGGGCTGCCCATTGATGGCGTTATAGGCGCACATTACTGAACCGGCCTTGCCCTCGGTAACCGTGGCGCGAAAGGCCGGCAGGTACGTGTCCAGTTCGTCGTGCTTGCTGACGTCCACATCCGCGAAATGCCGCGTAGGCTCAGGGCCGGAGTGAACGGCAAAGTGTTTGGGCGTCGAGATGACCAGATAGTGCAACGGATCGTCGCCTTGCATACCGGTGACAAAGGCCACGCCCATGCGCGCCGTCAGGAAGGGATCTTCGCCGTAGGTCTCCTGGCCACGTCCCCAGCGGGGATCGCGGAAGATGTTCACGTTGGGAGCCCAAAAGTCCAGCCCCTTGAGGAAGAGATTCTTCTCGTGAGCGCGCTGGGCCTGCACGTATTTGATGCGCCCTTCCGTGCCGATGGCCTCGCCCATAGAGTGAATCGCGGGCGTGTCAAAGGTGGCAGCAAGGCCGACCGGCTCGGGGAACTCGGTGACGCCGTTATTGATGACGCCATGCAGCGCCTCGCTCCACCAATCGTAGTAGGGCACACCGAGCCGAGGAATGGCGCGCGCCTGGTTGACGAGCTGGGTCACTTTCTCATCCAGCGTCATACGCTGCACCAGATCGGCAGCGCGCTGCTCGGCGGTCAATGTGGTGTCCAAATAAGCGGGCTTGGGAGCCTGTTGCGCCCCAGCCGTCCACACCGCTGCGCTACACACCAGTGCCGCAGCCATCCATCGCAATCCAAAACACTTCATCTGTTTCCTCTTTCAGGGATCAGGGATCAAAAACACACGATCCAGCCCCAACTTATTCCTAGACGTTTCAACTTACTCTACGGTTTCCAACGCTAAAGCGCACACAAGCCAATGTCAAGCGCGGAGCGAGACAGTGAAAGTCTCCCATGAATTTATATCATTTGATGTCAACTCAGGATCTTTCTGATCCCTGATCTCTGACCCCTGACCTCTGCTCCATAAAGGACCGCAAAATCAGCGTAGCCGCCACCTGATCCACCACACGCTTGTGCTCCTGGCGCGCGTGACCGGCTTCGTACAGAATCTGATGCGCCTCGCGAGTGGTCAAGCGCTCATCCCACAGGTGAATCGGCAAACCGGTCAGCGCGCCCAGCTTGGCGGCAAAGGCTTGGGTCTTCACGGCCTGCGGACTGGCCTCGCCGGAGAGATGCACGGGATTGCCCACCACGATGCCCACTACGCCAAAGCGACGGCAGAGGCGGCCGAGAGAGCGCAAATCCTCGCGCTGATTGTGCCGCCGCTCGAGCGTCAGCACGGGCTGCGCGGTCAACCCCAATTCATCCGACACCGCAACGCCAATGCGCCGGTTGCCGACATCAAGGCCGAGATACCGTGGATGAGAAACAGCTTCCAGCGTTCAGCTCCCAGATACTAGCTTACGGCGCGCATTGGGTCGGTTGGCAATCTTTCTTGCTGCTATTCCTACTTGGAAAGGTCGGCGATCTTCAGGTGATAGGGCTCGAGCAAGCTGGCTGTTGCGTGTTCTACGGTTGCCAGAGCCACCTGATAGTTGACTTGTGTTTGGAGCAGGGTGAGTTCGGCGGCGGCCAGTTTGGTCTGCGAGTCGAGAACGAAGAAGTTGGTTTCGGCGCCAAGTTCAAATTTGCGCTGATCGGAGGCCAGAGACTTTTGTGCAAGGTCAAAAGAAATTTTGCCGGCTTCGAGCGCCTGTTTTGCTTCTTCCAATAGATGGACGGCATCGGTGACTTGCTGGGTGATCTGCTCCTGAATCTGGCGAGCGTTGTACTGATCGTGCGAGCGCGAGACGAGCGCAGAGCCCAGCCGCGCCTGTTCGCCGCGATTGCGGATGGGCAGGTTCAGCGTCAGCGCGCCGCCGTAGCCGGGAAAGCCAAAGCCGAAGGTCTGACCCATCGACGAGCCAAAGCCTCCCGGCGAAATCAATTGTCCGGTGGTGAGGTTATATTCATTGCCGCCGAGTCCGGTGCTCTGGTAGAAGCCGGTGAGCGTGAGGTTTGGTTTGAGCTGATTGTGGGCATACTCAATGCTGGTCTTGTCATTCGCGAGCGCGTCTTTGGATGCTTCAATCTCCGGACGCTGGCTGAGGGCCTGCGCCAAAGTCGACTCCAGGTCAATGTCTTTCAGGGAGCCTTGGGGCTGGGGTTGCTCGGTCAGATTGAGCGGCAGGGTGCGAAAGCGCGGGTCCTGGTTGGCGCCGATGGCCAGGCGCAGAGCGTCTTCAGCCTGGGTTAGCGCATAGCCGGCTTGAATGACCTGCACTTTAACTGCGGCAACTTGAGACTCGGAGCGATAGATGTCCAACGGCGGCAAGGCGCCAAGTTCAAGGGAGCGCTTGTCGCGTTCGTAACTGACCTGCGCAAGGCTGAGCGACTTCTGCTGCACCTCCAGCGCGCCGCGGGATTGGACGGCATACCAATATTGATTGATGACTTGAAGGATGGCATCGTTGACTTGGGCTTCAAAGCTAGCGCGCGATTGGGCCAGCGAACGCCGCGCGATGACCAACTGCGCGGTGTTGGCGAAGCGGCCGGCATTCTGCAATAGCGGCTGGGTGAATTGAAAAAGAAAGGTGGAATTGAAGTAGGGATTGAAATAGTTGTACGAGCTGTTGGTGGAATATTTGCCGCTGCTTAAAGAAGCCTGGAGGTTGGTTCCGGGGGTGAAGGTTTGCGAAAGCGTGACCTGGCCGGTCTGGGTGAGTGCGTTGACCGCGATGGTGCTGGACGTGCCCACGCCCTGCAACTGGCTGTAGCTGGGAGTGGAATAGCGGTTGATGTTGAGCGTGCTTTGCAGTTGTGGATCAAAGGGCTGGTAGCTTCCAAGCAGATTGAATTTTTGGTATTCAATCTGCGTTTCCTCAAGAGCGATGTTGCTGTTGTTTTCAAGGGCGAGCAGAATGGCGTCGCGCAGGCTTAGGGTGAGCTTATTGTCCTGCACGTAGGCTTCCAGATGCGAGGGGGCGGGGGTTTTATCGGAACGGACGCGCGCGGTGAGCAGGCCTCGATAGCTCTCCGGAGACTGGGCCGGGGACGATAAAATCGGCAGCGAGAGAAAAAAGACTGCGCAGAGTGTGAACTTCATGGCGGTGCTCCAAAATTTTGTTCTACGCTTGGAATGAATTGAATGGGTGTTATTCCTATTAGAAATAGGTTTCGGTTTATTCATAGCGAATGGCCTCCACAGGGTCGAGGCGCGCGGCCTTGGTGGCGGGATAGATGCCGAAGACCAGGCCGACGGAGATGGAAACAAGAAAAGCCAACGCGATGGAGCTGAAGGTGACGATGGTGGACCAGCCGGCCAGCCACGCAATGACGCGCGAGATAAAGAATCCAAAGACCACGCCGATGCTGCCACCGGCAAAGGAGATCATCATAGCCTCGACGACAAACTGACGAACGATGTCTGACTGGCGAGCGCCCACGGCGCGGCGCAAGCCGATTTCGCGCGTGCGTTCAAGGATGCTGGCCAGCATGATGTTCATGATGCCGATGCCGCCGACCAGCAGAGAGATGGAGGCGATGGCCACCATCACGGTGTTGAACATCTGCTCGGTGCGCTTCTGCTGGGCGAGCAATTCCGCCGGAACAATGACGCTGTAATCGTCCGCGCCGTGATGCGAGGAATCGAGTACCGCATGAATCACCTGCGCCGCCTCAGAGAGATTGCTCTGCTCGCTCATGGCCAGATAAATGCCGTCAATCTCGTCCCGCACGTCGCTGTAACTGTCTTCCATACGAAGCATGGAAGAGTTGAGCGGAATATAGATGTTGTTGTTCACATCGCTGGAAGAGGAGGATGCCGAGTCGCTCTGCGCGCTGAGCAGCGGACCAACCACGCCGATCACGCGCAGCCATTGCTCATTCACTTTGACGTACTGGCCAATGGGGTTTGCCGCTCCAAAGAGATTCCACTTGGCGGCCGCGCCCAGCACGCAGACCGGCGCGCCCTGTTCGTCCTCCAATGGGCTGAAGAACGCGCCGTTCAACAAGTTCAATCCGGCGATGCGCTGATAGGTGGAATTGACGCCGATCACCACCGGCATATCGCGCTGCGACCGGGGCAAAATCTTCTGCGGGGTCAGTTGCTTGCGCGGAGTCGAATCCACAATGCCTTCCACATCGTCGCGAATGACGCGGTAATCCTGAAGCGTCAGGCCGGGAGAGATTTTGCGAACCTTCTGATGAGCCTGCCACTCCATAGTTTCTTTGGCTTCAACAATCACATTATGCACGCCCATTTGTTCAATCAGGGCCATCACCCTCTGGCGCGCGCCGGCGCCGATCGAGAGCATGGCCACCACCGCTGCCACGCCAAAGATCATGCCCAGCATGGTCAGCAGCGAGCGCAACCCGTGCAGCATCAAGTTCTGAACGCCCAACTGCACATCGCGCATCCACTGCTGGTAGGCGACCAGGAAGCGTTCCGAAAGCAGTGTTTCAATCGCGGTCATCAGGGTGTCCCTTCGATACTGCCGTTGGCGGAGCCAGGGGCGGTGGATTTGCGCGGCGCGGTGGGATCGATCAGCGCCACCAGGCTGCCCGCATCGACGCCTTCCACGGCGGCGCGGCTTTCGCTTTGGCTCTTGATCGTAACCTCGCGCGGATCGAAGCCGTTGGCGGATTTGACGTAGACAATGCGCTTGCCGTCTTTGAGAAAGAGCGCTAGCCGGGGGATGGTGAGCACGTTGGACTGGCTGCCGCCCTTGAAGAGAATCTGCGCGGTGAAGCCGGAGCGCAGGCGCGGGTCGCTTTCGGTCAGTTGGATGGTCACCTCAAAGCCGCCGCTGGAGCTGGCATCCCACATGGGCCGCGTGGACACTCCGCCCTGGCTCTTGACCACTCCATGAAAGATGCGCCCCGGCAGAGCGTCGAAGGTGACCTCGACCGGCTCTCCCTGACGAATGTTTCCGTGGTCCTGCTCACTGACTTTCGAGGTAAGTTCCAGGCTCATGGGGTCCACCACATTGGCAATGGCAGTTCCGGGATTGACCTGGTCGCCGGCCCGAAAATCCGGAAGGCTCATGCCGGTATAGTAGATTCCGCCCGCCGCCTGCTGGTTTTTCTGGATGGAGACGAGTCCATCCATGGGCGCTATAACCTTCATCTTATCCAGATTCTGCTGCGCCTGATCCATGGCCAGCTTGGCCTTGTTGGATCGCTCCTGCGCCAGGTAGATGGTGGCCTGGCCGGTGGCTTTGTGCGACTCTGTGTCCTTTTCCTGTTCGGTCAAAACGCGCTTGGCCTGATCAAGCGCCAGCAGGTTCTTGTCCGCGTCAATCTTGCTTTCCAGTTCGTTCTTCTGCACGTCCAGTTCGGCGCGGCGCACGTTGTAGCGATCCTTGAGCAGCGCGACTTTATCTTCCGCGGCAAGCACCACGGCATCGGCCTTGGCCTTTACAATCTCCTGCTCGGCTTGCAGATATACGGAGTGATTCTGCTCCAATTTATAAAGCTGCTCACTCGGATCGAAGGCAAATACCAGATCGCCTTTTTTGACCAAGCCTCCGGGGCGGGCCAATTCCGTGATCTGCAACGAGTCGCCGCCGATGGCGGGAGCCGTGAGCATCAGTTCATGGCTGGCGCGAAGCTCTCCGGTTGCATGAACCTCCAAATCGAGCGAGCCGCGCTTGACCATTGCCAATGGAAGTTCATCTTTCTTGGAAGGCAGATGAACGCGACGAGCCGCCATCACCGCGCCCACCGATGCGGCGAGCGAAAGGAAAACGAGAATTGCGGCAATGCCACGAGGTCGTTTCATGCGGGCGTTCTCACTCCTTCACCGTTGGATCTTTGAGGCTGACTTGGTCGCCTTCGCGCAGTCCGCTGGCCACCAGAATACGATCGCGACTGCGCCGTTCAATCTGAATGGGGCGCTCCACAAACGCCGATCCATTCCAGAGATAAACCACTGTCTGACCGGATTTGACGAAGGAAGCCTGCGCGGAGATGGTGATGGCATTGGGGATGCGATCGACAATGACGGTGGCTTGCACGGTCATGCCTGGCTTGAGACGCGGGTCGCTCTGATCGAGGGCGATCTCAACATCAAAGTTGCGCGGAAAGGGCCATCCGGCGGAAAAATCGGCGCTTGCGATTGTGCCAATGCGCTCCACCTTGCCCGTGAATTCGCGGTCGGCAATGGCGTCCAACTGCACGGTTACGGGCTGCAAAACCGCCAGGCGCCCGCGCTCAGTTTCATCCACGCGCGCGGTGACTCGCAAACTCGAGGCGTCGGGCAGCTCCGCCATGGCCAGCCCGCTCCAAGCGCGCTCGCCGGCTTTGAAGACGGTTTCGCTGCCGTTGTGCCAGATCTTGAGAAGACTGATTGTCCCGCTGGCCGGAGCCGTCAGCGTCATTGCGGCCAGCGCCTTGCGTGCCCGTTCGGCGTCGTAATCGGCTTTTTTGCTGGCCTGCTTCTTGCTGTTGATGGCGGAAACATCGATCGATTGATCGCTGTTGAGCTGCGCCTCCGCCTGGCGCAAGGCCTGCTCGGCGTCAGCCACTTTCAGATCGGCTTCCTCGCCCTCGATCTTGGAAACCACTTCGCTCTTGCTGGCATCCAATTTGGCCACCGCCAGGTCGTATCGCGCCTTGACCACCGCGGTTGTATCCTGCTCGACGCTCAATCGGCCCTGGGCGCGAATCTGTTCGATCTCGGCTTGAGACGATTTCAGTGTCGATTGATATTGCGCCAGGTTCTGCTGCGTTTGGGTCGGATCAAACTGAACCAGAACATCGCCCTCTTTCACTTGCGTGCCATCGGGCACGATCTTCAGAATCTGCAAATCTCCCACGTTGGCCGGGGCAATGATGGTTTGAGACTTCATGGCCTTCAATTCGCCGCGAAACTGAATCACATCCAGAAACTCGCCGCGCTTGACTTGCATGGTGGGCAATATGGGAGCCTTTTTCGATGCGTGTGCCAGAGCATAAATGCCAACGCTGCCCACAGCGAGAGCGATCAGCGCGGTCAGAGCCTTCTTTCTTCGACTTACATTCTTCCGCCACGTTTTCATTGGGAAGCACTCCCAGAGCTGTTTTCGCCTGTAAGATCCACTGCCGCCGATAGATCCGGCATCAGCCGTGGATCGTTTCCCTGGATGGAAAAAACGGCCGAGTAGGTGCGCAACTGCGGAGAGAAATCGCCTTTTTGACCCAAAGGATCAATGGATTCCAGTCGTCCGTGAAAAGTCAGATCTGGATACGCATCAAGGTGCATCGCTACCGTTTGCCCCACATTCAGACGAACCAGATCTTCCTGGTTGACCGGCGCGCGAACCTCCATCCGAGAGGGATCGATCACCTGCAGAAAAGGCACGCCCGGCCGAACCTGATCACCCTCCTGCACTTCGCCCATGTGCCCCTGCTTCCAGATGGTGTTGAAGACCACCAATCCGTCGATGGGCGAGTGAATCTGCATCAACGTTGCATTGGCCAGAGAATGCAGCATGGTCTCGCGCGTGCGGTCGCGCTGAATTTCAAGAATGCGAATGGAGGCCTGGGCCGCCTTGCGCTTCAGGTCGAAGGTCGCCTTCAATTGCGTCAGCGTGGCTTCGGCTTCATCCAGATCTTCGCGCGCCTTTTCGGCATCGATGCGCGAGAGCAGCTCAACCTTTTCCATCTCCAGTTTGGCTTTGCTCAAAGCGCTTTCGGCCTGCTTGATCTCGGTTTCATCTTTGGCCACGGCAGCCTCTTCCTTGGCCTTCGCTTCCAGAACGTTTTCATTTTGCGTGGCGCTTTCGGCCTGGCGGTCAATCGAGTCGCGCAGTTGTGCCTGGCGGTCAAACTCCACCAGCAAATCCCCTTTTTTCACGCGGCTTCCGCTGGAGATGAGCTTGGTGATCGTCAAAGTACTAACTTGCTGGCCGGCCAAAAGCGGCGCCTGGATTGATCGAGCCTCTACGGCGGCCGTGGTGCCCTTCAGTCTTGGCGTGGCGTTGGGTGACGCGGCGAGGGAGAAAGAACTGGAAACAGAATTGGATGTCTTTGCTTTGCAACCCGACCCCAGAAGTGCGGCACAGATCGTCAAGGTTGACAGCAAAAGAGTTCGATTGCCGAGATGGAATGCATCACTGTAAGCGGCTGGAGGCACGGGATTGGCCAAGCCTTTCGGGCTGTCGAACAGGGTGGCGGCTTTTACAGGTAGGCCAACAACAACCAAGGGTAGAAACATTCAGGCCTGCTTCAGTGGAACAGGTTTTCTTCAATATACAGAACGAGCCGCGTAGAACCAATGGACACGCGCGCCTCAAGCTCTCCTCAGGTTGAGCGGCCTGAAGAGGTCAGTTCTTTCTTGGACGCACCGAAAAGGATTTTCGCTCACGACCAATGATCCCCGGTTGATTTTTTGGTTGGCGCCAAGACAATAGAGCTTCGCACATTTTCTGCTATGGAATCTCGCGTCGGGACTGAGCGGCTGCGTGTACCCTTGAAGATGGGAGTATGCGCATGCGGAAGTTTCTGGTATTGGCTTGTTCGGCGATGTTGGCAGGGGGCGCGGTTCTGGCTCTGGCGCAGAGCCCGGCTTTGCAGAACGCGACGCGACCTGCGCCTGCGCCGGTTCTGAAGTCTATGCTGCCGGAGGACTTTGCCGGATGGACGGCGGCGAGCGCACCGATAAAGATTTCCGGCGCGACCCAGGCAGATGCGGCGATTGCCGCGGCGCTCGACGAGTATGAGTTTACCGGCGCTGAACTGGCCGTGTACAAGCGCGGCGGCGAGACGCTGACCGTGCGCGCGCTGCGCTTCCGCGATGCCAGCGGCGCTTACGGCGCGTATTCTTTTTACCGGCAGAACGGCTGGCCGAAGGAGCAGATCGGCGCAGGAGCAACCTCGAACCACAACCGGGTGCTCTTCTGGGTTGGCGATACCGTCGTCGATGCAACGTTTTCGCAGATTGAGCCGATGAGTGGTTCGGAGCTGCGCGAGCTGGCGGCTGAGCTGCCGCAGCCCGATGGCTCCAAAGCGCTTACGCCTCCGATTCTTGCCAATCTGCCGCAGTCCAATTTGGACGCCCAGACGACGCACTATGCCGTTGGCCCGGCCAGCTATAGAGGCGCGGGCGGCGTGCTGCCAGCCGATCTGGTGGGCTTTGATCGCGGCGCAGAGGCGGTAACCGCGAACTACTCGCTGCACTCCGGCCCGGCCGTGCTCACCATTATCGACTATCCAACGCCGCAGATGGCCGCGGCGCAGGAGACAAAGATTCGCGCTTATATCGAAGGCTGCAAGCACGCCGACAAGCAGACGCAGGCCGGCTGGACCAAGGGATTGCAGGACTCCGATCTCGTCTCACTGGAAGTGAAGCGCAGCGGACCGCTGGTGGCCGTGGTCAGTGGCGACGCCATTCCCGACGAAAGCCACAAACTGCTGGCGGCGGTTCACTTTGAGGCCGATCTGACCTCGATGCAGCAGCCGGTCGAGAGCGAGGTGCTAAAGACAGGCAAGTTGCTGCTGGGCATTGCCCTCCTGGCGCTGGTGGTCTGCGGCATCTCGCTCTTCCTGGGTCTATTCCTGGGCGGCTTTCGCGCTTTTTATCGGAAGGCGCGCGGATTACCGGCCTCGTCGGTCTTCGATGAGGAGTTCATTCGGATCGATCTGCGGAAGTGAGCAGGGGATACTCCTCGGATTTGGAGGGTAGTTTCCATGCGGAAACAAGCGAGGACCCGGAGATCCACACTACAGCCCACAGGGAGGTCGGCGCGACAGTTTGTTTGTCTTCGTGGGTCACCAACGGCGATGTTGAACTCCGTTGTGAAAGCGCGGGCGGAAACCCGAAAAATGACGGGAAATCCCGAGCTTAATAGGGTAAATAAAGGAAATAAAAGAAGTAACAAGGCGAACAAAAAACGAATTAACCCCTTGTGGATTCTTTTTAGAGTATCTTGAAAGTCGTTGAAAACATACATCTTATTCCGAGATAGATTTATCCTTGACACTCCCTTCCACGGCACATACTATGCAGCCAGAAAGTTCTGATGGTTTTGCCTCCGTTGGAACTATTCTCCCTGAGGAGAGAGCTGCCCTGTTGCCGGGCGGCTCTTTCCGTTTTCCGGGTGTGCCAATCCCACCTGCTGTGGGGCTCGTCGCTCGCTGTTCGCTCGCACAGCCTGTTTCAGCGCTCGCGACCTGCCGGTTCCGGGATTTGCGCTTCCAATTCGATGGCGTAATGAATCCATCGATTCTTGCCATTCCGCTTGGCGGCATACATGGCGCAATCGGCCTGGCGGATCAACTCATCGGCATCAGAGGCTGTCTCCGGATAGACGCTGATGCCGATACTGGCGCTGACAGAGAGCGTGTTTTCTTCGGCAAGCAATGGAATGGAGAGCGCCTCGAGCAGGTCGGCAGCCACGCGCGCCGCCTCGTCCTTGGCTCGAATCTCATTAAGAATGACCAGGAATTCATCGCCGCCGAGGCGTGCAACCATGTCATTCTGACGCACCCGGGCGCGCAGCCGTTCCGCCACCTCGATCAGCAACATATCTCCGGCCGAGTGGCCCAAGTTGTCATTGACCGTTTTGAAGCCGTCCAGATCGATGAAAAGCAAGCCAATCAATCCGCCATCTTTTTTGAGTTGACGCATGAGACGGTCAATGTTTTCCGTCACCATGCGGCGATTGGGCAGTCCCGTCAACGGATCTTTGAGTGATTCGACAACTGCGGCGTCGCGCGCAATTTGCAGCTCTGTCTGGCGGTGCTGCAAGTCGGAGATGTCGATGGCCGTGGTTTCATAGATGGTTCCCTTGGGCGAATCCACTGGCGTGATGTTCATCAGCAGATGGATTTGAACGCCGTCGATGCGGCGCAGCGAAGCATCGCGATTGCTTTGCGTTTCATTGTTGATCAGGGATGCGCGCAACAGCTCTCGCTTCTCCGGTTCGGTTTCAAAATCCCAGTAGTTGGAGGAGGCCAGTTCCTCGCGCTTGCTCATGCCCAGCAGACGAACGAAGGCCATATTGAAATCGATAAAGGAGCCGTCCGGGCGCCAGCGAAAGACTGGGGCGAGGTTGCGCTCGAAGAGGCGCTGGTATTGCGAGGCGAGCTGGAGTTCGTTCTCCATCGCGGAGCGGATGATTTCAGTTTGTTTG
This sequence comes from uncultured Occallatibacter sp., assembly GCA_964644105.1. Classification (GTDB taxonomy): domain Bacteria; phylum Acidobacteriota; class Terriglobia; order Terriglobales; family Acidobacteriaceae; genus Telmatobacter. Next base: position 11,214 of record CAZXVX010000021.1, read on the forward strand.
CGTACCGTGCGCCGCAGCATGGTCACCCAGACAAGAACCACACAGACAGACAGGCCCAGGGCGCTGACCAGCATGAGGAGATGCTCAAAGGAGAACCAGCCATTGCGGTCGAGTGCCATGTCGGAGGGAGATTCCATCAGCAGTTGGAAGGACTCCGGCACCTTGACATTGGTTCGGCGCAGCGCCGCGACTCCCGTCAACTCGACATAGGAGCCGTTGGGCAGGCCGGTGATCTGGGCGGTATTGCCGTTCGGAAGACGGCCGCTGAAGCGCACCTTGCCGGCGGAGAAATAGTAGGTATTTTCGGCTGTGCGGTCATCATGACCAATCAGGCGGGCCTTCAGGCGTACCCTGACCCCGTACAGCGATTGGTTGACGATCTCCCTGGCTGTCACATCGCGAGGCGCAATATAGCCGATTTGCGAGTTTTGGGCCAGATGTGCAATGGCATCGGAGAGCACCACAGGAGTCAGTTCCCCATCGCCGGGAAAACCTACCACGTCCACCGTATCGCCGAGTTGCAGATTGCCGATTTCCAATATTTTGATGCTGACGCTTCCCGACGCATCCTGAAGCATGGCCTGCTGGGGTGACTTCCAGGTGACTGTGCCGCGAATATGCACGGGATGAATTAATCGCTGATCGGCGTCGGCCGGATGCAGGCTGGCGATCGGCATGGCCGGAGAGGTAAAGTTCTGGACCGGAGTGTTGTCTATCTTTTCAATGGCATCGAGATCATTCACGTAGAGCTGCGCACCCACCAGCTTTCCTGATGCATCGGGATGCATTCCGCAAGCGCCTTTGAGGCGTACGGTCGCGCCGATCAGGTTTTGCGAGGCGGTGTTAACCTGCATGGGAACGATCACCCAAGCCATCGATCTTCCATCGAAGATGCGATAGCAGACGCGGCCCATGTTTCTTTGATCGCAGGGGCGCAGCACGCCTTCGGTGCTGACGAAGCTGCTTACGGAGACGGATGCGTTCAAATCGGAGACGCTGTAGGCAAGCGCTTTGGGAGATTCACCGGGGCCGAGAAGGTGCAGCACTGGATGGGTCAGGTTCCAAGCATGCATTCCAACCACGGCAATAGCCTGCAAACGGACGCGAGAGAAGGCTGGATAATGGACCGTGTTGCCGGCTGGAATCGAGAGGAAGACCGGACCGGTGGAATCCTGCACAAAGATAATCTTCCAGTCAGGATCGAAGTAAGTCACCACTCCCTGCAAATCGACGGGAAAGGACTGGCCGGCCTGATATTTACTCAGCCGCTGAATTTCGTTGACAGTCCGCAATACCCTATGCGCAGGCAAGGGTTGGGAAACAGCCGGCGCAAAGAAGAAAAGAAAGACAATCTGGGGCAGAAGACAGAGAACTGCTCTGGTGGGCAAAGCGCTCCGGTATCTTGCCGATCTTTCAGTTTTTTTCATCTTTTCACGGCTGACTTAGTGCCCCATGCAACCATTGCCCGGCTTATATCAAGCCAAATTTAAAGCAGAGCTGTCTTCCTATTCTTCTTATTTATCGGCCTGTTGCGCTGTTCCATTAAAGAATCGGGCATTTTAGTCAGCCAATTTTTGTTTCAAACAGACCACCTGCATGAGCCAACCAAACCTTGCCAGATCTTTGAAAAACAATCAGGCCCACGGTTGACCGTGGGCCTGATTGCATGGCAGCGAGAAAAAGCTCTACCGCTACTTCTTCTTCTTGGGTTCTTCCTTGGGCGCGGGCTTGTTTGCCGGTTTAGCGACTGGTTTTGGTTCAGCCTTTGGTTGAGCCTTTGGTTCAGCTTTTGGCGCGGCCTTGGGCTCTGCTTTGGGCGCAGCTTTTGGTTCGGCCTTTGGTTCAGCCTTTGGCATAGCCTTGGGCTCAGCCTTTGGCATAGCCTTAGGCTCAGCCTTTGGTTCAGCCTTTGGCGCGGCCTTTGGTTCAGCCTTTGGCATAGCCTTGGGCTCTGCTTTGGGCATAGCCTTTGGTTCAGCCTTGGGCGCGCTCATTGGTTCAGGAGCATGCTTTTCCTGGATTTGCGGTTTGGCGGCGGCGGCAGGATGCCCGCCATTGGCCTTGGCGTAGGATGTCTTGTCCGCCTTGGCGGCTTCGACGTGCTGCTTCTGAACGGGAGAAGGAGGCATATGCGACTCTTTCATCGCTCTGGATTCATCCGGCGTGGGATCGTGGTGGATTCCGCCGGGGCCACCGGCAAAGGCGACATGGCCGGGATTGACAACGATGCCTCTATTCACACGCTCGTGATCCTCAAAGACAAAGCCGCCAAACCGCCGGTCATTCACATCGATGTGGATGACCGCGGTGTTATAGAAGAAATGGCCGCCGCGCCACTCGCCACCGGCAAAGCCAACGCCGCCGAAGCCGAAGCCGTAGTTGACGCCGCCATAGTAGCCGATGTGCGGACCCCAATAGCCTTCATGGAAGTAGTAGCGGCCGTTGGTCCAACCCCAGTAGCCTGGGGTCCAAATCGCGCCGGGGTGGGGCGCTGGAACCCAGGCGCCGGGAACCCAATAAAAGCCATTCAGGCCGAAGTGCCAGTAACCCGGCGTCCAGAACAGATCCGGGGCGGGCGGCGGAGGCTGCACTTCGACGGGCAGCGCGGGCGGCGCTGTATCGGCAACAACGGCGTTGGGGTCGGCCATCGCTACAGGAGCAGGAGCCGCTTCGGCTGGAATCCAGCGTGCGCCGTCCCAGACAAAGGTTCCAGTACGGGTGGTACCTGCGGGGATTTGGCTGAGCGCCTGCTGCGCGACAGCAGCCATTAAAACAACTAGCGCCAGCACTAGCCAGCGCGCGGAACGAAGAGATTGCATAGGTGAATCCTCCAAAATCCTGGCGGCGCTGATATTCGAATCAAATTCAATCGCCGCGTATGTTGAGTTGAAACACTATCTCCCGGCAAAAGTTGCACGGAACAAGGGGGAACCAATACCCACTCAACCGGCAAGATGTAGAGAGCGGTGCATTGGTTTCGGCTGGCGTGGAAGATCTCCCATGCCGCTGCTGCCAGCTTACTCGCCAGTATACTGCCAGGATTCCGTTCTAGTCCGATGAATCTCATGCGGATTAGAATTTTTTTGTTCAACCACGAAAAGCTCTTCAATTCAATAGCGGTAGCTGAAGCCCATACCGACGACCTTTTGGGCTTCCAGATTCACTGGAATGAAGACAGTCTGTGGGTTGGGAGAGGGAAGATAAGTTGGCTGCGGGATCGTTCCGATATTCCCCGCCACATGTCCGATTCCGATATCGAAGGCAAAATGCGGGTGCTCCCGCTGAGTGACGCGCACGGCATAGTCCACCGTGGTAGGTAGGTCTGCCTTGCCGGCCACCAATGGAATGCCATTCGGGGGATTGGTGCCCAGGCCCTTGGATGTGCCCGGCTCCTGCGTAAAACCCGCCGATGGCACGGCCACGATGCTCTTGCCGAGGGGCAGAGGAATGCCCAGACCGCCGAAGAATCTTCCACCGAAGCGCGTACTTTGACCGCCAATGCCGAAGATGGTGGCATTGGTGGCCTTCCAGCCGAAGTTCGCCAGGAAGGGAACCGGCTTCTTGGCATAGGTCTTGGTGACAGCCAAGTAGATATCGCCATTAGTGTAGTTCTTGACTGCCGGAATGGCTACCGGAGCGCACAGCGATGTTTCTTCGCAATACTGATCGTAGAATTCGACGGCGATCGGGCCCGCCTCGCCTGTGACAAACTTGTCGCCGGTGCGCACCACGCCGCCCACCGCTAGCCCCGGCGACCAGGCGCCGAATTGGCCATCCTTGATCGCCACCACCTTGCCGTGAAAGATATTCATGCCGTTGGCGTTCCAGAGCTGACTGAAATCCGGCGTAACCGGGTAAGCGGTCGCCGCCGCGGTTGATCCTTCCACAAAATTGCCCATGACAACGGTGGTCGGTCCGCTATTGCCGAGTTGATGCACGCTGCGGGTATAGCCAGCCTCGGCACGGTTGCCAAACCCCTCAGTGATGCTCAACGTTTCGAAATCGCCGATCACGGCCTTGGCGTCGATAAAATGAACGCCAACGGCAGGGTGGGAAAGGACGTGGCCTTTGGCCGATTCGACGACGTAGGCTGTGGGCGTCAGAAAGCCACCGGTCTGGCCTTCGAGCGTCAGGTATTGGGCGTTAAGTTGCCGGCTGGCGAGCAAGGCGACCGCGAGAAGGCCGCAAACTGCGAGTTTGTAAAAGTTGCGAAGATTCACTTTCAACTCCAGTGGAGTGCAGTCGCCTGCCTCCGGTGATAACGATTACTCAATTCCTTGTAACATAACCAATGCTGCCTCGTCTCCAACATTCTTTGGGTGGTAGACTCAACCCATGACGCGCGGTCTTTTTGTTACCCTCGAAGGCTTGGATGGTTCCGGTAAAACTACGCAAATCAACCGTCTGGCAGCTTGGCTGAAAAAACGCAATCATGACGCCCTGGTGACCCGCCAGCCGGGTGGCACGGCGACCGGCGATCGCATTCGCGCGCTGGTGCTGGACTCCGGTTCCACCAACCTGGCGCCAATGGCCGAGATGGCCCTGATGTTTGCCGACCGCGCCCAGGCCATTGCTGAAGTGATTCGACCCGCTCTGACTGCCGGACGCATTGTTCTCTGCGACCGTTTTACCGACTCGACCGAGGCCTACCAAGGTGGCGGGCGAGAGCTGGGTTCGGAGACGGTTCTTGCATTACATCGGCTGATCTGCGGAAATCTTCAACCGGATCTGACGCTGCTGCTGCTGCCTGATCTGGATGCTTCGCTCAAGCGCGCGCGCCGCCGCAACCAGCGCGTGGCCGAGGAGAGCGGCAAGGACGAAGGCCGCTTCGAGCAGGAGCGGGATGCATTTTATGGCCGCGTCTGGCAAAAGTACCGCGCAATCGCCCAGCGCGAGCCGCAGCGCGTAGTGCTGATCGAGGGCGATCTGACCATCGACGAAGTCCACGAGCAGATTGTCGAAGCCGTCGCCGAGCGGCTGGCCGTGCTGACTGCCGGAGCTCCCGCGTGATGTGTTGTTCGTACAGAGTGAGGAATATAATCGGGCGGTAGCGAGTTTCACTCCATTCCACTTCTTTGCGAGAACTTATGAATCCGATTCGTTCCATTCTTCTTGCCGCAGCTTCATTTCTTCTAGCCGCGCCTTTGCTTCCAGCGCAGGTCTCTGAATCCGCCATCACCAAGCAACTTGAGAAGCTTCGCTCCCTGAACGATCAGCAGCGACCGGTGGCCACGATCAAGCTCGCCGGCGAAATCAACATCCTTCCTGACGGCCCCAACAAAGTGGGCCTCGCTAATAATCTGGCCAATCTGGTCACCGAAGGCGATCAGGGCGCCGCAACCGTGCAAGCGGTTGCCGAAGCACTTGCGCAGGCGCTGGCGCGGTCTCCGCTTCCTGCCAAGAACGATCAGCCCCCGGCGCCCTACCTTGAACTGGCTTCCCTGGTTCGCTATAAGAATGTGCATGTGACTTTGAATGATCCGCTCTTTGTGAAAGCCGGCCAGATTCTGGTTGCCAACGACGCGGAGATCGAGAAGGCCGATTTCACACTCAAGGATCTGCGAGGCAAGAAGTTCACCCTCTCCGAGCTTCACGGAAAGATCGTGATGGTCAACTTCTGGGCCACTTGGTGTCCGCCCTGCCGTATGGAGATGCCCGATCTCGATTGGATCTATACCCACTTTCAATCGCAAGGCCTGGTTGTACTCTCGATTACCGATGAAGATTTTTTCACGGTTGGTCCCTTTATCGGCAGAGCTGGATATCATCCTCCGGTACTGATCGACCGCGACAAAAAAGTTCACAAACTCTTCCACGTCGAGGGTATTCCCAAGACGTTCATCTTTGGCCGCGACGGCAAGCTGGTGGGCGAAACCATCGATCAATGCACGCAGCGCCAATTTCTCGACATTCTGGGCAGAACCGACCTGCATAACTGACCGGCTCATCGCACCACCGGTTTGCGCTAACCTCCAGGTCCTCGCTTGTTTCTTATCCGATCATTTCTCTGTGCCTTGGCAGAGTCTGCCCAATTACACTTTAGAGTGATGATCCCGGAAGACCCATTTGCGCCGCGGCACGGTCTCAGTCCACAACTGGGCCTCACCTTTGCCGCGCCGCGCCAGCCGCGCCGCATCTGGCCGGTGCGCGAACTGGTGGGCCAGGTGCGCGAACTGGTCGAGCTGGAGTATGGCGACGTCTGGGTCGAAGGCGAAATCTCCAACTTCCGCCCAGCGCCCAGCGGCCACGTTTACTTCACCCTGAAGGACGCCGAGGCGCAGCTTCCCGTAGTGCTCTTTCGCCGTCAGGCGATGCTGCTGCGCTTTCGGATCGAAGACGGCCTGCGCGTACTGGTGCGTGGCCGGGTCAGCGTCTATGAGCAGCGCGGCCAGATGCAACTGGTGGCGGAGACCATGGAGCCGGTCGGCGCGGGTTCGCTGCAACTGGCCTTCGAGCAGCTCAAGGCCCGTCTCAAGGCGGAAGGTCTCTTCGACGAAGAGCGCAAGCGCCCGCTGCCCGGCTTTCCGCACACCGTGGGCATTATTACCTCTCCCACCGGCGCAGTCATCCGCGACTTTCTCAACATCGTCGCCCGCCGCCACTCCGGCCTGAACGTGCTGCTCTGCCCGGTCACGGTGCAGGGAGATTCCGCGCCTGCCGAGATTGAAGCGGCGCTCGCCGAGCTGAACGCCGACGGCCTGGTAGACGTGATCGTCCTCGCCCGCGGTGGCGGCTCGCTGGAAGATCTGGCGGCCTTCAACAGCGAGCGCGTTGCCCGTGCGATTGTCGCATCCCGGCTTCCCGTGGTCTCCGCTATTGGTCACGAAACCGACTTCACCATCGCCGATTTCGTCGCCGACCTGCGCGCACCCACGCCCTCTGCCGCCGCCGAGCTTATCACCGAGGCGCAGCACAAAATCGCCGAGCGACTGGCCGAGCAGGCGCACCGGCTAGACCGCGCCGCCCGCTTTCAACTCTTGCAAGCCCGCCAGCGGCTCACCCGACTGCCCGTCAGTCGCGCAGAGGGGCGCGTGAACGCCCTGCTGCACCGGATGGCCCAGCGCCTGGACGACCTCAGCTTTCGCCTGGAAGCGGAGGCCGTAGCCCGCGTTCGCCGCCGTCAGCAATATCTGGCCGAGTTGGCCGCCGCCGTTCTGCGCCACGATCCCCGCCGCAAGCTGGCCCTGGCACGCGAAGAGCTGGCCGCCTGCCGCACCCGCCTCGATCGCACCGAGGAGCGCCGTCTGCATGAGTCCGTGAATTACTGGAGCGCCCTCGATGCGCAACTGCAATCGCTCTCGCCGCTGGCCGTGCTCGAACGCGGCTATGCGCTGGTGCTCGACGGTAAAAACAAAGTCATTCGTTCCACCCTTCAGATCGGCCCCGGCGACCGCGTCATCACCCGCCTCTCCGACGGCGCATTTATCAGCTTTGTCGAATCCTCGGCAACCTCAAAGAAATGAGATGATCGATCGTCAGCGAAGGAGTTTATTTCTTTATGAAAAAAATCGATTCCGTTCGAATAAAAATGACGGTTGATTCTTTACAAAAATCAAAGCCACAGATTTTTGGATCAGATTCCCATGGTTTTCGATTCAATCCACCATTGCCTGAAACAGAAGTTTTGGCATTTGAACAAAAGTACAAAATCTCTCTTCCAGAAGATTATCGGCAATTCCTCACATGCATAGGAAATGGAGGAGCCGGTCCATATTGCGGGATTTTTCCTCTTGGCAAAATGGACGATAACTTCGGATTCACAGTCTGGCAAGAAAATGATGGCATGGTTGGTATTCTTTCCATGCGGTTTCCACACGATGATGCTTGGAATGATTTATCAGCATTACCGTCAGAAGATTTATTCGATAAAGATCAATCAGAATATGACAGACTAATTGAAGTTTTTGACAAAATATACTGGAATAATTCACTTGTAAATGGAGCTATTCCAATATGTCATGAAGGATGCGCAATTCGTATTTGGTTAGTAGTCGCCGGAGCTCAGGCTGGAAATCTTTGGGAGGACCGTCGAAGTGAGAATGGCGGATTGAGGCCACTGCGTTTGTCAGACGGCTCTATTGCGACCTTTGCAAGTTGGTACGATGAATGGATGAACGGATGTATGGCCGCAAGTTAATCTTTCATGTGGATGGGCTTAAATTTTTGTCGTGATGAGAATTGATGAGAAGTGAGATAATGACCGCAAATACCGCACGCAAACTCTTCGGCACCGACGGCATTCGCGCCGAAGCTGGCCAATACCCCCTGGATGCCGCCACCATCTATGCCACCGGTCTTGCCCTCGGCCACTCCCTGCGGAACTCCGTTCGGGGGAGTCTTCCAAGAGTGATTCTGGGTCGCGATACCCGCGAATCCGGTCCATGGATCGCCGCTATGCTTGCTGCCGGATTGCGCAAGACAGGCGTTCGCGTCGAGAGTGCGGGCGTCGTGCCCACTCCAGCCGTCGCCTTCCTCGCACGCACCCATGGCTTTCAGGCTGGCGTCGTCATTTCAGCCTCGCACAATCCATGGCAGGACAATGGCATCAAGCTCTTCGGCGCGGATGGCTTCAAGCTCGCCGATGCCGTCGAGCTGGCCATGGAGGAGGAAATCCTTCATCACGCGGCCAACTCCGATGCGCCCGATCCCGCCACACTGCCCGACCTCGAAGACAATCCTGCGCTCCAGGCCGACTACATTCAGTTCCTGATCGACTGCGTGCCTGGGCTATCGCTTGCCGGATTGCGCATCGTGGCCGATTGCGCCAATGGCGCCGCGGCTGCGGTTGCGCCAGAACTATTCCGTCGACTGGGTGGTCAGGTCACTTTGCTCAACATCGCGCCCGACGGCCGCAACATCAATTTGAACTGCGGCGCGCTGCATCCGGACTTTGTCGCAGCGGAAGTGGTCGATCGCGGAGCCGAGTTGGGCCTCACCTTCGACGGCGACGCGGATCGCTGCATGTTGGCCGGTGCAAAGAACAACGTAATCAACGGCGACGCCATTCTGCTGGTTGCCGCGCGCGACCTGAAAGAGCGCAGGCTGCTCACCGGCGATCTGGTCGTCGCCACCACCATGTCCAACATGGGCCTGGAAGCGGCGCTCAAGCGCTCTGGAATCAAGATGCTGCGCGCGCCCGTAGGCGACCGCTACGTGCTGGAACAGATGCAGCAGCACAGCGCCGCCCTCGGCGGCGAGCAGTCCGGGCACATCCTGCTGCCCCATCTGGCCACAACGGGCGACGGCCTGCTGACCGCGCTGGTGGTTCTCGATCTCATCGCCCGCAGCGGCAAAACCATCGACGAGTTGACCATCGATCTCAAGGTCTTTCCACAGGTGATCGTGAACGTGAAGGTGAGCGAGCGCAAGCCCCTGGAGTCGATCCCAAACGTCGCCGCCGCCATCCGCGCCGCCGAAGAAGCGTTGAAGGATTCAGGCCGCGTGGTCATTCGCTATAGCGGCACCGAGCCGCTGGCCCGCGTCATGATCGAAGCCGAAAGCGAAGCCGCCATGCGCCTGCACGCGGATGCCATTGCCGATGCCATTCGCACGGAGATAGGTATTTAGCACGATGAAACAACAATAAAACCGGCCGTTCAGTTTGCGCCCACGGAACCGTTTGCAAAAAGTTGGCGCCCGCGCTGTAATCTCTCGGCTTAATTCGATGCGCTTTCCGCCCCCTTTGCCTTAAACTGGTCAGATGGAAGAATTCAGCCGTATTCAACGCCTGCCGCCTTACGTCTTTAACATCACCGGGGAGATGAAGGCCTTGGCACGCCGCCGGGGCGTGGACATCATCGACTTCGGCATGGGCAACCCGGATGGAGCCACGCCCAAACACATCGTAGACAAGCTGGTGGAGTCGGTCTTGAAGCCGGTCACCCATCGCTACTCGGTCTCGCGCGGCATTCCGCGGCTGCGCAAGGCCATCTGCAATTGGTACAAGACGCGCTATGACGTGGATCTGGATCCGGAGACCGAGGCCATCGTCACAATCGGCTCCAAAGAGGGCATAGCGCATCTCTGTCTGGCAATTCTCGACTCGCGCGACACGGTGCTGGTGCCCAATCCCAGCTACCCTATCCATATTTATGGGCCGGTGATTGCCGGGGCGCACGTGGTAAGCGTGCCGATTCACGACCGCGAGCAGTTCCTGGCGCAACTGGAGGATCTGATTCCGAGAATGGTGCCGCGGCCCAAGGCGCTGATTGTCAACTTTCCGTCGAATCCGACCACTGAGTGCGTCGAGTTACCGTTTCTGGCGCGGCTGGTGGAGTTGGCGCGCGAGTACGGCTTCCATCTGATTCATGATTTGGCCTACGCCGACTTGGCCTTTGACGGCTACAAGCCCCCCAGTGTGCTCGAAGTTCCGGGCGCCAAGGACGTGGCTGTGGAGTTCTTCACGCTGAGCAAAAGCTACAATATGCCTGGCTGGCGAGTGGGCTTCATGGTGGGCAACCCGAAGCTGGTGGCGGCGCTGGCGCGGCTGAAGAGCTACTTTGACTACGGAACTTTCACGCCGATTCAGGTGGCGTCAATTGCCGCGCTCGAAGGGCCGCAGGAGTGCGTGCACGCAATCTGCGAGAACTATCGCAAGCGCCGCGATGTGCTGGTGGAGGGGCTGAACAAGCTCGGCTGGCCGGTGGCGCTGCCTAAAGCGACAATGTTCGTCTGGGCGCAGATACCGGAGCAGTTCAAGCATTTGAAGTCGCTGGAGTTCTCCAAGCTGCTGCTGACCGAGGCCAAGACGGCTGTTTCGCCGGGAATCGGCTTCGGCGATTATGGCGATGGCCACGTGCGCTTCTCGCTGATTGAGAACGAGGAGCGGACCCGTCAGGCGCTGCGCGGCATGAAGCAGATGTTCGCCAAGGGGTAAGTCTTCTAGTTGTATCAAAGCCCTGTTTTGTAACAGGGTACGACTTCAATCGTGCCGCAAAAGCGGCAATAGGGATGCGGGCTTTAGCCCCTGCGGAAATGTCATGCAGGAAAGAAGCTTCATCGAAAGGTTCTACAAATGAAATTTTCTGTATTTGCTTTGCGTATCGCTGCGCTGATCCCGATGGTCTCTATGTGTGTTCTGCCGCTCGAAAGCCAAACTAACTCCGCGACCTCGCCGCAGATTCAAAAGATACAAAACGGCGTGCAACTTACTCTTGGCGATTTAAACATCAAGGCGCAGTTTTACGCCGAGGGTACTGTCCGCATTGTGAAATGGCCGACGGCGGGAAAGCCCGATAAACTCAGCCTCTCTGTGATTCAAAAAGAACTGCCGGCTCTGGATGTCAAGGTTGCGGAGGATGCGGCGGGAGTTACTTTGAGCGATGGGTTGGTCAAGCTGACGATCAGCAAAAGCGACGGTTCGATTCAGTATCTCGATAAAGACGGTAAGGCGATTCTTCAAGAGCAGGGCCGCGCGATCTTCACGCCGGCCACGAATCCGCGCGAGGAGAAGGCCTTCAACGTTCAGCAGAATTTCAAACTAAGCGCCGATGAAGGAGTTTATGGCCTTGGGCAATTTCAAGACGGCATCATGAATTATCGCGGGCACACCATGAAGCTGGTTCAGGCGAACACGGTGGATGTAACTCCTATGCTGGTGTCCACCGCCGGTTATGGCATTCTCTGGGATAACTACTCGAAGACAATCTTCGATGATAGTGGAAATGTGACCTCGCTTTGGTCCGAGGTCGGCGATAACATTGATTACTATTTCTTTTTTGGTACGAGCATCGATCAGGAAATTGCCGGCTACCGCAAACTGACCGGCGATGCGCCGCTGTATGGCAAGTGGGCCTATGGATACTGGCAGAGCAAGGAGCATTACGCCACGCGTGATGAGTTGCTGGGCATTGCCAGCGAATATCGCAAGCGCCAAATTCCGATTGATAACATCGTGCAGGATTGGAATTACTGGGGCGATAACGATATGTGGGGCGGCATGGTCTTTGATCCAACCCGCTATCCGCGCCCCAAGGAGATGGTGGACGAGCTGCACAAGGAACACTTCCATCTGATGATTTCGATCTGGGCAGGGCTTGGGCCAAAATCAGATATTTATAAAGACATGGATCAGCATGGATATTTGTTTCCGACGGTTGGATGGGCGGGATTCAAGTACTTCGATGTTTATAATCCGGAGGCGACTGATCTTTATTGGAAGTATGCCAGCAAGGGTTTGTTTTCGACAGGCGTTGATGGCTGGTGGATGGATTCGACCGAACCGGATATTGTAAATGCGCTGACGCCGGAGGGTGAAGAGTTTGAGATGAAGCGCGAGAAAGACAATTATCTCGGCACATTTGCCCGTTATCTCAATCCTTACTCGCTTCTGGATACGGAGGCGGTTTATAACAATCAGCGCAAGGAGACGGATCAGAAGAGAGTTTATATTCTGACCCGCTCAACCTTTGCGGGACAGCAGAGGGCGGCGGCGACAACGTGGTCGGGAGATATAGGCGCGGATTGGCCGGTCTTCAAGAATCAGATTGCCGCTGGCGTCAATCACAGCATGGCTGGCATTCCTTATTGGACCTTTGACATCGGCGCTTACTCGCTTGGCTGCCAGGGCGGCACATTTATGAATGGCGGCAAAGATCCGGCCTATCAGGAGTTATATACGCGCATGTTCCAGTTTGGCGCATTCGCGCCTATCTTCCGCTCGCATGGCTCGGAGACTCCACGCGAGATATGGGAGTTCGGCGAGTACACGCCGGTGCTGCAGAAGTTTGATAACTTGCGCTACCGGCTGCTGCCTTACATCTATTCGCTAGGCTGGCAAGTGACGCACGATCAATACACCATCATGCGCGGCTTGCCGATGGATTTCCCTGCCGATCACAAAACTTACTCAATCAACGATCAATATATGTTTGGACCGGCCTTTCTGGTTGCTCCGGTGACGGAATATATGGAGCACCGTCCGCCGGAGTTAGGTGTGCTGGTGGGGCCGGAGAACTTCAAGACCAAGGACGGCAAGCCCGGACTTGACGCCACTTACTTCTGCGACGATCAGTTCAAGACACCCTGCCATCAAGCTATCGAGCCTGATGTGAATCTCTTCTGGTATACCGGCTGGCCGGACTTTATTCATAACCCCAAGTTCTCCATGCGCTGGGAGGGCAAGCTGACCCCCGCAGCCAGTGGAACCTATCGCTTCAATTTGAAGAGTTTTGGGCCGCGACGGGTTTATCTGGACGGCAAGGAGATCGAACATAACTACGAATCGATGGAGTCATGGACCGTTCCTTTCGAGTTAGTGGCGGGCAAGGAATATGACTTCAAATTCGAGACGGCGAATAGCTCACTTGGCGCATTCCGATCCATTCTCTTCTGGAAGACGCCGGCGATTCATGCCGATGAAAAGATCGTCGAGCATAGGGAGAAGACGCGCAATGTCTATCTGCCCGCCGGAACCGAGTGGATTGATTTCTGGACCGGTGAAAAGCAGTCCGGCGGTAAGAGCATCGTCGTAGATGCGCCGGTTTCGACGATGCCTCTGTTTATCAAAGCTGGATCGATAGTGCCGATGGGGCCGCTGGTTCAATACTCGAATGAAAAACCGGCTGACCCAATAGAGTTGCGCATTTATCCCGGCGCGGACGGAAACTTCACGCTCTACGAGGATGATAACGACACCTATAACTACGAGAAGGGTGTTTATGCGACGATCAACTTCAATTGGAACGACGCCACGCGCGAACTAACTATCGATGCGCGCAAGGGGGATTTTCCAGGAATGTTGAAGAGCCGGAGCTTCCACGTAGTGTTGGTGGGAAAAGGCCATGGAGCAGGCGTGGAAGTTACAGGCACTCCGGATCGGACGATCGCTTATCACGGTGAAGCGGTGGTGGTGAAGCTGGACCGTTAGAGCGATTGGTTGGCCGCAGTCAATCTTACAAACCCAGGTCCCGAAACCGGGACCTGGGGCATCCATTTTAATCCGAAACAACTGAGGTTCAATCCTTCAGCGCGATAGCGTTGGGATAAATCATGACATTCTGCGGCGAGTCGACTTCCGCGTCCGGCACCTTGAATTTGAGCTTCATATCCTCAACCCTAGGCTTGCCGGCCTCGGGAGCTGCAAAGGCGAGTTCGTATTGGTTCTGAAAGATGCGAGTGAGTTCTTTGAAGTAAGGCTCAAAAGAGACGGGATTACCCATTCCCATCCAGAAGCTCTTGCCGCCAGTGGCTTGCGTCACGTCGATCAGATAACTCTGGCCAGCCATGTTCCCGTACCGAAGTCTCCTGCCCATATCCTGGCTTTCCCAATAAAGCGAGAACACCACCAGTCGCGCGCGGACTGCATCCGTGATGGCGGATTCCAGATACGGGTTATTCGGGTCGTAACGCATATTGAACGGATCGACGCCATCGGAGATCATCACCACCTCGCGCCGCGCTGTTCTGTCTTGGGATGGCCAGCGTTTGGCGAGATCAGAGAGACAGAAATAAGGGCTGGCACTGGCGCCTGGACCGCCTCCTGGCAAATGTAGCGCGCGCAGAACCAGCGCATGGTCGGTGGAGAGCGGACCGACAAAGTCGGCCTGTCCGTTTTGCATATAGGCGATGGCTGACTTGATGTTGGGTGGGAGGCTTTTCACAAAGCTTTGGATGGTTTCAAGCTGGGTTCCCAGACTGGTGCGGGAAGAGTTGTCGATCAGCAGCACCAGTTCGATGTTGTTATCAGGGCTCTGGAAGGGCTTGAAATCGTTGATCTTGGCAATTTTCCCGCCGATTTTGAGCGACAGATCCTGGGCGTTGATGCTTGGCGGCGCCGCGCCGTCCTTTTTAGGCAGAACCGTAACCACGGCCTTTCCCAACGCTTGCGGCGCATCATTCTGTGAAAAAGCGGTTGCGGTCAGCAGCGCAGTCACAGTCAGGCAGATGGCGATAGCTGAATTTTTCATCGAAGTTGCTCCCTTCAAGGCGCGTGCGAGCAGACCGAGCCCATGCTCCCGGCCTCTACGTGTGATTAGACGACCAATTCGATCCACAGGTTATTAGATGCACGGGAAAAGCTGAGAGTTCAAGGAGCTTCAAGACGGATCGTCTTCCTGATTGAGTGCGGTGGGCAGAAAGGGCTGCGCAAGTTGGCCGCTTAGGCTCGGAGCAGTGCGCGACTTGATTCCGTAGATTGCCGGCCATTGTTTGGGCAAGTACCAGGAACCAAAGAGAATATCCATGATTGGCAGCATGGAAGCGTAATTCTTGTCAGTGTGCTCGTCGTTGGTGTGATGCCAATGATGGAAGGCGGGAGTGGCGATAAGAAAACTGAGCCAGCTCAATCGCCAGCGCAAGTTGGCGTGAATAAAAAATCCCCACATGGTCCCTAGCAGCAGGATCAGCAGCGGTACGGTGTCCAGATGGTAACCGACTGTTGGTTGGGCCAGGCCGAGGGCATAGAGCGGGACAAAGCCGCACAGGCGCACAAAGATGAAATCCACCGGGTGGGCGCGCGAACTGACCATCCAGTCCATCTCTTCGGCGCTGTGGTGGATGGAGTGAAAGCGCCAAAGTAGTGGAATCTCATGCGCCCAGCGATGTCCCCAATAGTATCCCAGCTCGCCCGCCACCAGCGCCGCCACCAGCCGCGCAGAAAGCGGCAGACCGGCCGACCAGGAGTGAACCGCCGCAGGGACGATCCGGCGCATGAGCCAGGCAATAGCCGCCACCGGAAAGACCATCACCAGCTTGGGAAGCAGTCCGTTCAGATAGTAATAGCCGAGATCAGTGAAGATGGATTTGCGAAAGATTTTTTGCCGATGAAGAGCAAATGCCCGCTCCAGCGGCACAAAGATAAGCATCAGCAGCATCAGCCAAATACTCAGCCGGAGGATGTCCACCGCCCATGGTGGAAGCTCCTGAATCTGTTGCAAGAGGGATTCCATCGCGCTCCAAGGAAACCATGTACTAGATACAGAAAAAGGCAGCGGCGTTCGAGCCACTGCCTCTTTTCATCATAATGAAAATATTCTAGGAAGACTTGCGCCATTTTCTGGATTTCATCGCGCCCACTCCCGCCAGCAAACCTGTAAGAAGCAGGGGCAAGGTAGCCGGCTCGGGAGCCACAGAGTTATCCGCATTCATCGTAACCCCATCCAGAAGTGCAAAGGGAGGAAGTTGAACGTTGCCATAGGCGAGGAAGGAAAGCACGTCCGTGGTGCTGTTGGCGGTCAAATCGAAGCTCTGGTACTGCCAGCCGGAGAAGCCTTCGCTGGGAAGGTCATAAATGGCTGTCGAGCCGCTGGAGCCGTTGCAGCCGATGTTGGATGAGGCGTTGGTTCCGCCGGAGAGAGGTTGGCTGCCGCCATCTACGTACGACTCTGCGCTGCTGCCCAGGCAGACATTCATCGCCTGCACGGTCGGGCCAGTAAACCCATATTGCTGTGCGGCCGCCCACCAGAATCCCACAGTGTATGTATCGCCCGGAGTCAGGCCGCTGATCGTCTGCGAGAGCGAAGAGATTTGAAAGTCGCCATCCAGCGCAACATAGTATCCGCCGTCGGGGCTGGTGGCAGGCAGACCGTTGGCCGAGCCGTCCTGCGGTCCCCAAAGCGCATTGTCACCGTATTCACTGAGCACTGCGCCGACCTCATCGGCGGTCCCTGGACCGTACACAAAGGCGTAGCTGCCGTTGGGTGTGGGAACCGACCAGTCGGCCAGCGTGGTGTTGTAGCCGATCTGGCCAACGCCGCCGTTGATTTCAAAGCTGCCATTCAAGACCAGGCTATCGGCGTGCGCCAGAGGAGCCAGCAAAAGCAGCATCAGGGCCGCCAGCCCAAAGGGCATTGCCTTTTTGTGAATCTGAACCATATTCGCGGTCTTTTCTATCATGATCTTCAAGTACCCTCCCAAAAATTGGTTGGTTGTCTCTTGCCAGCAATGCAAAACATTCTTTCGACATTTGCGATGCAATTTGCCTAAACCTGAAATGGATAGGGGAAGCCTAGGATCAGAATAGCACAAAATAAGACTAAACGTATCCAAAAAGGAACATTTTTATCGTAAACTCTTATCTCACTGATTTTATTATGATAAAAGGGAGATTCCCGGTTGATTGCTCGACGATGTGGGGGTAAAGATCAGCATTGAAAGGTGGATTTTTCACCGGTCAATGAAGTACATTTCTCGAAGCTCAAAGATTTTCCTGTTTGTGCAAGCTGCAGCGTGAAGCCTGAAGTGCACGCCGCAGCTGTAGCAAAACCGCGATAGTTGGTCCCAGGGCAACGACTCTCAAGTGCTGTTTTCCTCAAGAAAACAACACTTTGAAAAAGCCGATTTGGTCATGGAAACCGAGGTTTTGCTCTCATCAACCACCCCAACGAGCACAGACCTCCCATTGGGAATTCTGGCCAGAAGGCCGGCGCAACTCATTTTTCAGAAAGACCTTATCTCCGGCGCATCTTTGCCAGCAGGCGGAGGATCTCCAAGTAGAGCCAGACCAGCGTGACGATGATGCCAAATGCGCCGTACCACTCCATGTACTTGGGCGCGCCGGCCGCCGCACCCCTCTCGATGAAGTCAAAATCCAGCACCAGATTCAGGGCGGCGATGGCTACTACAAAGAGGCTGAAGCCGATTCCGATGATTCCCGAGCCGTAGATCAGCGAGGCGCCAATATTCAAGTGGAAGAAGCTGAGCAGCATCGACAGCATATAGAAGAGGCAGATGCCGCCGGTGGCCGCTACAATGCCCATGCGCAGCTTGGCTGTGACCGGGATCAAGCCGGAGCGATAGGCGAGCAGCAGAGCTAGCAGCGTGCCAAATGTCAAGCCGACGGCCTGAATGGCGATGCCCGGATACGACGCGTTCAGAAAGGCCGAGATGCCGCCCAGCACCAGGCCCTCGAAGAGCGCGTAGACCGGCGCGGTGAACGGAGCCCATGACTGTTTGAAGACGGTAACCAGCGACAGCACCAGTCCGCCAATCAGGCCGATGAAAAACAGCGGAGCGATATCGGCGAAATCATGCGACTGCATAAAGATGCTCCAGGTCCAGGCTGCGGAGGCAACCACGCAGAGCAGAAGAATGCCCGTCTTGTTCACCGTGCCGGTCAGGGTCATGCGGCTGGTCTCCACCATTCCCCCTCCATAACGGGTAATCGGTGAGCTTTCAAAAGCCTTGCCGTTCAAAACCGGATTGGATGTTTTCATCAGTGCCATGTTTTTCTCCTTGGTCGCAACCACGGGCAGACGACCTGCCCACAGGCGATGAAACTGTTGCATCTGATTCAAGTGTAGAACGGAAGGGTGGATCGAGTGAATTCCGCGCAATTGAACGCGATAAGCTTTATGATGCCTCTTGGAGGGGCGAATCTCATGAATTTGACCGGCAACACGATCCTCATCACCGGCGGCGGCTCGGGCATTGGCCGCGGCCTTGCGGAAGAGTTTCACAAACTTGGCAATCAGGTGATCATCGCCGGCCGGCGCAGTCAGGCGCTGGACGAAACCACGGCCGCCAACCCCGGCATAAAGTCACTCATCCTGGACGTGGCAGACCCGGCCGCCGTTCGCGCCTTTGCCGCCCGCGTGGTGGCCGATTATCCTGCGCTGAATGTGCTCATCAACAACGCCGGCATTATGCGCGCCGAGAACCTGCTCGCCCAGCCAGCCGATCTCGCAGATGCCGAGGCCATCGTCACGACCAACCTGCTAGGGCCGATCCGGCTGACGGCGGCGCTGTTGCCGCATCTCCAGAAGCAGCCCCGCGCTGGCCTGATCAATGTCTCCTCTGGGCTTGCCTTTGTCCCGTTGGCGCTCACGCCCACTTATTGCGCCACCAAGGCGGCCATTCACTCGTACACGCAATCGCTTCGCCATCAACTGCGCGGCACGCCGGTCGAGGTGATTGAGCTGATTCCGCCGTATGTGGCCACCCACCTGATGAACGGCGCCGACGACCCGCGCGCCATGCCGCTCGCGGCCTTCATTGCTGAAGTCATGCAACTCTTCCACACGCAACCCACACCGGCAGAAATCTGCGTAGAGAATGTGAAGGGGTTGCGCCTGGCGGCCGAAAGCGGCCGGTACAGTGCGGTCTTCGGTGGCCTCAACGCCTCCAGGCCCGATGGCCATTGAGTTCGGTTGCCCCAGGTCTCTACTTTGAGACCTGGGAATCCATGAACCTCCCGCGCGCGAAATGCGAGCGTCTGGCCCCACCGCAAGCGGCTTACGAGATGCGGTGTGCGCCGTCCGAGGCTTTGCAGATGTGAATCTCGGGCTTGATGCCGGTCTTGGCTTGGTAGCGCTTGCCCAGCTCTTCGGCAAAGGCTTGAGCCTTGTCCTGCTCGACCAGATTCACGGTGCAGCCGCCAAAGCCGCCGCCGGTCAGGCGCGCGCCGATGACGCCGGGCAGCTCATTGGCCAGATCAACCAGCAGGTCGGCTTCGACGCAACTGCCCTCGAAGTCCTTGCTGTAGCTGATGTGCGCTTCGGCCATCAGGCGGCCGACTTCCTTCATGTCGCCGCGCAGCAGAGCCTCGCTGGCGGCAACGGTGCGCAGGTCTTCCGAGATCACGTGCTTGGCGCGGAGGAAGGACTTCGGCTCCATCTCGTTGCCCCACTTGGCGAGGTCATCGAGCGTAGCGTCGCGCAGGAAGGGCACGCCGCCGCGATGCGAGTTGATGATGGCGCAGGCGGCCTCGGACTCGCGCCGCCGGGTGGGATAATCGCCCCCGGCAATCGAGTGCTTGACCATGGTGTTGGCGATGACGATCGCCACGTCGGCGGGGATGGGCGCGAGGCGGAAGCTCAGGTCGCGGCAATCGAGCAGCAACGCGTGGTTGGCCTTGCCGTTGGCGCTGATGAATTGGTCCATGATGCCGCAGTTGGCGCCGACGAACTCATTCTCGACGCGCTGACAAAGACGGGCGAGGACAGGACGTGGATAGTCTGCGCCAATGAGCGAAAGCACAGCGAGAGCAGTGACGACTTCCAGAGCCGCCGAGCTGGAAAGGCCGGAGCCTAGCGGCACGTCGCCCCAGAGGCTGAGGCTGAAGCCGGGAATCTTGTGGCCCTCACCAGCGAGGATGGAAACGACGCCCATCGGGTAGTCGCTCCAGTGCTTCGTGGCGACGGGCTTGGCGGCGGCGTCAAAGCTCTTTTCTTCGCCGTAGTTCTCTGCCCAGATGACGATTTTGCCGTCAGCACGGGGCGAGATGGCGGCCAGCGTGGCAAAGTTGATGGCGACGGGCATAACAAAGCCCTCGGCATAATCGGTGTGTTCACCGATCAAGTTGACGCGGCCCGGAGCAACGAAGATGGCGGGATCGGCATTGAAGCGGGCAATG
>CAZXVX010000022.1:0-31152 GCA_964644105.1 uncultured Occallatibacter sp.
CCATGATGCCGTCGATGGTGGTTCCGGCGGGGGTGGTGACGGCGTCCTTGAGCATGGCCGGATGGTAGCCGGTCTCCAGCACCATTTTGGCCGCGCCGTAGGTAGTCTGGGCGGCCAGTTCAGTTGCGATCTCGCGCGGCAGGCCCACCTTGACACCGGCCTCGGCCAGGGCTTCGATGATGATGTAGATGTAAGCGGGGCCGGAGCCGGAGAGACCGGTGACCGCGTCCATGTGCTTCTCTTCGACGGTGACGGCGCGACCGACGGTCTCGAAGATGCGCTCGGCCAGTTCCATCTTTTCCTTGCGGACAAATCGTCCGCGGCAGAGCGCGGCAGCGCCGGCGCCCAGCCGCGAGGGCGTGTTGGGCATGGCGCGGATCACGGCGATCTCCAACCCTGCGGCTTCTTCAATCGAACGCGTTTTGATTCCGGCGGCAATCGAGATCAGGGTCTTCTCTTTGGTGAGGACGGGACGTATCTCCTCGATCAGCGCGGGCACCTGGAAGGGCTTGACGGCGATCAGAATCAGATCGGCCTGGCTGGCGGCCTCGCGGTTGTGGGTAGTCACGTCCACGCCCCACTGCGTGCTCAGCGCCAGGGCGCGCTCGGCATGGCCAACGGTGGCGTGAATCTGTTCGGCAGCAAAGAGATTCTCTTTCAAAAAGGCCTGCAACAGGATGCCGCCCATCTTGCCCGCGCCCAGAACGGCGACGCGCACATGGGGCAACTGCGCGGGAGTTTCGGTCTCTTCAACGGGTATTTCCGCCATGATCTTCCTTCTCTTGATTAAATGAGGTGCAACTCTCCAGCATACGCGCAAACGGCGCGCGGAGGCCATCCCCGCGCGCCGTTTGAATCCTCCTGCAGTTCTAGCGGGTCAGCAGTTCTTCCTTGGCCAGAAAACTCTTAATGCCGTCCACCAGGTTCTTGTCCATATCGGCAGCGGGCCAGGCGCGATTCAGGATGAGGTAGCCGCCGGGCAAGGTGAGTGTCTTCAGTCGATCGCCCAATGCGGCGACCACCGAAGTCTGCCAGGCGTAGTACTCAAAATCGTAGGTTCCCGCGTAACTCGAGGCAATCTTCGGATCGCGTTGATCGGCGATGATCGATCCCGCATACGCAATCACAATCGAGGGACCAAAACCTTTCAGGGCATCCTTGTTCAGTTTGAGATTGAAGAGCACGCCGTCGGGGGAATCTTTGGCGCCTTTCCCTTCCTCTGCCGCAATTGCCTGATTGCCAATGCCATAGCTTAGCCAAACGCCGTTGTCTTCGCCTTTTTTACCAAAGGCTTCGACGGCGCGCTCCAGCTTGGCTCCCAACGGACTGCCCGCAGGGAAGGCCGAAGCCGTTTTATGGGCATCGGTAAGCGGATCGCTGCTGCCGCCTCCCACTCTTTCTGCCTGCATCTCGCCGGGTTCAGCGTGAGACTTGGCCATAGCATCGCCAGGATCAACGATGACATCTCCTTTGGTTGCCGCGGCGCTCTTGGAGTAGTCAATCTCCTGCTGCGTGACGCCTGAGACCGATTGCAGCACCAGGCGCGCGCTATAGGTGTTCAGGTTGCCAAAGCCGTTGATGGCTGTGATCTTGCCTTCCTTGTCGCGCATGATGCCGGCCTTGACGCCGTCTAGGCGGCCAACCAGCGTCGCCGTTACCGTGTAACGACCGCAGCCGAGGCAGAGTCCATCACCCTTGAAGGGAGCCGAAAGCAGCGAGTCGAACTGCTTGAAGTCCTTGCTCTTTTCCAGCGTTACCACGGCGCGCTGTTCGGCGTCGGCCACGGTTCCGGAAAAGTTCTTGGCTGGCTGAAGTTCCAGAACCGCTGCCGGTCCGGCCTTAGCCTTGGTTCCCTCAGGATAGGAGAGCCAGATGGCGTCCACCTTCTGGCCGCAATCCGCGCCTTTGATGACGAACTGATCAAAGCCGGCCGCAACCGTGCCGGTGATCTTGACGATCTTGCCGTTGAAGGAGACGGGATTCTTCAGAATCTCGCAGACAGTGGTATCGACTGCCTGAGCATGCAGGCAGCAGGAAAATGCGCAAAGGAGCGCAAGGGCAAAAAGACGTTTCATCGATTTCTCTCCTCTACCATCATACTTCCGCATTTTGCCGCCGCATTCGATTTGAAACGTACAAATACAGATTGTTTTTGGCTGAAAATGACGAGAAAGGGAGGGATTTTGGATCAGAAACAGGGCTAAAACAGGGGTTTGATATGAATGAAAAGTAAACATGTCCAACATTTAAATTGTTCTTTCTAAATGTATTATTTGAGTTTACCGGCCTAAATCCGTGCTTCACAGGGTGGTGGGGGGGGGTGGGGGTACCACGCATTTGCTTACGGATCAGCCCCTTGAGACAGAGCTGATCCGATTTCAGGGTAGCAGGAAGCAGGAAATAATCTGCAAGCAGTTATGGCGCGGCCAGCAGCTCGCTGAGGTTCGTGGTTCCCACCCATCCACAAAGATCGCGGATGGATGGGGCACCTGGCGGAGAAAAAGATGGGCGCGGAAGAATCCGCGCCCGAAGGCAGTGCAATGGATTGTAATCAGAAGCGGACGGAGATGGTTCCGCTGATGGTGCGGGGCGCGCCCACTTGCAGGGTGTTGTTGTTGACCGATTGCGGATCGCTGTAGATGAATCCGTTGGTTCCGATGGAGGCCCAGTACTGCGAGTTGAGCAGGTCGCTGGCGTTGGCCTGGAGTTTGATGTCCTTGAATGCTCCCAGTTGGGTGCGTTCGTAGCCCAGGCTGAGGTCGGTGAGGAAGCGGCCCGAAACGCTACCGTCGTTGGAGTAGGTGAAGTAGCGCTTGGACATATAGTCTGCGCCGAGGCGGGTGAAGAAGCCGGTTTTTTTGTACTCAAGATAAGACTTGTAGAGTTTTTCCGGCGTGTCCACAACGATGAGTCCTTTGAGCGGCAGGCAGACGCCGCCCGTGCCGGAGTAAATGCAGGAGCCATTTGCGCCGGTGTTGCTGTCGTAGGCAGACTTGTTCCAGGTGGCGGCGTTGTAGAGGGTGATCTCCGGGGTGATGCGGATGCTGGCCGAGCCATCGACGCCGTTGGTGGTGACGCCGCCGGCGTTGGCCAGGATGGATGCGTTGCCGGCGATGCCGGCGCCCTGCGAGAAGGCTAGCAGGCGGTTTTCAAAGTTGACGTGGAAGATGCTGGCCTGGGCGGAGACGCGCTTGGCGGTGAAGCGATAACCGCCCTCTTCGGTCCATGAGGTTTCAGGGTGGGTGGTGGACTTGAGAGCGTTGAAGCCGGCCTGGGTTGTGCCCCAGGGAGAGGTTCCGTAGCCGTAGCCGCCGGGGACGTAGGAGCGGACGTTGTAGGCAGCGTCGCCGAAGATTTCGTTGTTCTGGTTGAGCTTGAAGTTGACGCCGACCTGGGGCAGGATGGGCTTGCCGGAGGTGAGTTCGCCCTGCGCGTACTGGCCAGGCGTGTAGAAGGGCTGCGGCGTGTTCAGGTAGGTGTTGGAGAGGTTTCCGTTGGTGGTCATTTCGACGGTCTTGAAGCCGGCCGAGATGGCCAGATTGTTGGTGAGATGGAAGACGTCTTGCAGGTGGAGGTGATAAAGCTCGGAGTTGAAGACGTACTCCCACTGCGTATAGAAGGGGTTGGAGGGGAAGGAATAGAGCGAGTGGAGCGGGTCGGTTTCGCTTGTCGGGTAGAAGCGGCGGGCGAGATTCCAGCGTTCGCCCTCGAACCAGGCGCCGCCTTCGAGCTTGTTTTTTGCGGTCTCGTAGGCCAGCGAGACGATGCCTCCAGCGCGGTTGATTTGATACTCGGAGGTGCGCAGCGAGATGGGCGAGAGGATGTCTGCCGGGTTGGTTGAACCGTAATCGGCGTAGAAGTTTGCATAGGTGGGAAGATAGGGCGTGAACCAGAGGCCGCGACCATCGTCGTGATGGCCGTAACCGATGACCTTGAAGGTGAGGCGGTTGGTGAGCGCGGTTTTGTAGCTGACGCTGCCGATCTGATCTTTGCGCAGGCCGCTGCCGCCATAGTAACCGGCGTCGCAGGCGTCGTTATTGCTGTAATCGGCGGCAGTGGGGCCGAGAGGGGCGAGGACGGCGGGATATGGGCCAGCACCGTCGCATGCCCAGGCGGCCTGAATCGACTGCGACCAGACGCCGTAGTTATCCCAGTTATAGCCGAGGCGCTGCTCCCAGACCATATTGTCGTCCTGATAATCAACCTCGCGGCGGTCGCCCACATTCACAAAGACCGAAAGCACACCCTTCTCGCCGACGTAATGCACCAGCTTGCTGTTGAGCTGCCAGTACTTCTGGTCAATCTGTCCGTGACCGCGCCACTTGTCGGTGAAGTTCCAGGCACCGGTGAGATAGAACTTGGTGTGGCCGATCAAGCCGCTTTCAAACTTGACAAAAGTGCGATAGGCATTCCAACTGCCGAGCGTCTCATTGGCGGTGTAGCTGCGCTTGTCAGAGGGATCGGCGGAAAAGAACTGGAGGGTTCCGCCGAGGTTGCTGGTGGAGGCGGTCTCCAGCGCGCCGGTGCCTTGCGAGATAAGAATTCGGCCCACGTTTTCGTCGGTGATGGCGCGGCTGATGTGCAGGCCGTTCCAGTTGCCGTAGGACATGTCGCCGAGCGGGATGTCGTCGAGGGTGAAGCCGAGCTGATTCTGATTGAAGCCGCGCAGCGAGATGCGAACGGCCCACTCGTAGGAGCCGTAGGGGTCGGCGGCCTGGAAGTTGACGCTGGGCATTTCGGCGATGCTTTTGATGGGACTGGTGCCGGGAACTTCTTCGAGCAGCGCAGCCGATTGCATCTCCTGCTCGACGCGGAACTCTCCTGGCGCGGTGACGACGACCGTTTCGGTGTTGGAGATTTTGGGCTGGGCAGCTTCGGTGGCGGGAGCCTCCGCCGCCGGACCCTGGGCCGCGGCAAGCGATGCGCCAAGAAGTATCAACAACGACAGAGTGGATGGGATATGGCCTCGAATCATGATTTCACCTTTCATGCGATACGCATCCGCGCTGCATGCGCAGTCTGCGAGGGGGCGGGAGGCGCGATGACCTTGCGGCAGGCGCGCTCCATCTCTAGCCCGGCATGGACGAGCCGATGCCAGACGCCGCGCGAACCGGGTTGAAAGGAGAGACAAATCGGCGCGCGCAAACTAGAGAAGCTAGGTCTGATTCTGAGGAATCATCAAGAAAGGATAGTTAGAAGCAGATTAAGAATTGGCGAATTGGCGCAAGCGAATTTCGATAACTAGAGAATGGGGAGATCCCCCGGCTCTGCCGGGGTGGCAGTAACAGTTTGACATTTATGGGAGTCGTTCCAGGCTTGTGTTTTTCTCATTTGCCCCTCGAAATACGGCCTCAACACATATATGAGGCACCGTCCCTACGGGACTCCGGCGACCATCTTGCTGTTCCTTTCCCACCGTTAAAACGGTGGGCTAATGACCACTGCGCCTACGGCGCGGGCGAGCTGGCGTTGTCCACGCCGTTGCTTTAGCAATGCACTCATGTTGGCCCCTTTGAGGGGCCACAAACAGTAAAGCCCCCGGCTCTTCCGGGGGATATTCACAGGAAAAACCACAGGTCCTTCAACTCGCTTTACTCGCTCAGGATGACAGGGAATGAGAGAGTACAGCGTTGCTCAATTCTTATAAACAAAATTGCAGGATGAAATGGGTTGGGGACAAAAACAGCAAGTTAGCTTCCGCTGCGCGGAAATCGCAAGTTAGCTTCCGCTGCGCGGAAATCACGAGTTAGCTTCCGCTGCGCGGAAATCGCAAGTTAGCTTCCGCTACGCGGAAATAGCGAGTTAGCGAGTTGGCGGCAGTTCATGCTGGTCTTCCTTAGTCGCCGTCTTTGCTTGATGCGTCGAGTCAGTCTGCTCATGAGGCCAGAATGATTGTTTCACTGATCCGCAATTCGCATCATTGGAGTGAAAGGTTCAACGCAGGCTGCTTGGCGGTGGGCAGGCTGACGCCAAGGATTTCCGCGACCGTGGGAGCAATCTGGCGCATGTCGATGACGCCCAGATCGCGTCCTTGCTCGACGCCCTGGCCCATTGCAAAGAAGGAAGCGCGCATTTCCGGATACGAGGGCAGATAGCCGTGCGTGCCTTTCACCGGCGGCTGATCGCTGACCAGCGGGCCGGAGAGAGCGCCGGCCATGGTGAACCCAGGCTGCAAGGCGAGGAGGAAGGCGGCATTGGGAAAACCGCCCGCCTGCTTGACCTCGTCGGGGTTGAGAATCCGGGCGATTCCGTTGGCTGGATCTGCCGCCAAACGGTCGAGTAGCACGCGCACCTGCTCGCGGGTCTTTGAGTCCGACGGGTCGCGCAGGATGATTGCGGCCAATCCGCCGGTGGCCCAGGGCTCGGCCTTCCAGCCGGTGACGGTGACTGCGCCGTCAGCCGCGGTTTTGGCCTCAATCAAACCGGCTTGCAGAAAGGGAATGGCGATATTCAGGGCGTGATGGACGTTGACAAAACCATGGTCGGAGACGATGACGATGACGGTTTTGGGATCGTTCTTCAAGGCTGCGTTGATCAGTTGGGCGACCATTCCGTCTACGGCTTCGAGCGTCTGGTTGGCCTCAAGGCTGTAGACGCCGCTGACGTGCTCGGACTCGTCCAGCGCGCTGAGATGGACGGTCATGAATCCCGGCTTTTGGCGGGCGAGGATATCGAGCGAATAGCGGGTGCGCACGCGGTCGCCCTCGACGGTGGTGTCATTGCCCATCATGTAGGGACCGAGGCGCTTTTGCAGATTGAAGAGCAGGCCTTCGGGGCGTGAGATGGCGGCCATCAATTCGATGTCCTGGGGGTTGGAATCCTCCGGATCGACCGAGTCGCTGGAGGTGCGCCAGTACTCGGGAATTAGGGTATCGACACTGGTGGCGTTGACGCTGACCGGCCAACTGACACTGGCTGTGGCAATGCCCTTCTGATGCGCGGCATCCCAGAGCGTGGGCACGCGGATGTCGCCCGCATACCAGTACCAGGCGCCATCCATGGTGCGCTTGGGATCGAAGACCGTGTTGTTGACGATGCCGTGCTCGGCGGGCCACACGCCGGTGATGAGCGTGGTGTGATCGGGATAGGTGACCGTGGGCAGAACGGCGACGACGCCATCGGCATAGGTTCCTTCGGTGAGGAAGCGGCGCAGCGTGGGCACGCGCAGGCCATGCTCGGCGGCGTGAGTGACACACTCCGGCTTCAGGCCGTCGATGGAGATCATCAGCACCGGCGCGGCATGGACCACTGCCAGCGGAGAAACGAGTAGAGTGACAAAGATCAGGATGCGGGAGAAGGTACGCAAGAGCCAAGCCATGCAATCAGTAAACAACACGGCGCGGCTGCGAAGGTGAAATGGTGATAAAAATCGGCGGCGTCTTGAATAAAATGCACGGCATTGATCCAGCCCTGAAAAGATGCGATAGCTCCTCCCGCTTATTCCGCAGGATGCGCGGAATGAACGGGGCTCAGGTTATCAACACTTCATGGCCAGATCCATCAAAGAGATTGATCAACAAGAGCGGCGAATTCGCTTCCGCTGCGCGGAAATCGCTAGATCGCGGATTGGCAATCTCTATCGCATTGCCTTTGAAACGGTCAGAGAAGCGGATTGTGATGACCTCCAATAGACGCCTTTATTGCGGTTTTGCCGCCTTCTGAAGGACGATCCAGGCGTCGATGCGGTCGCTGAGAACATCGAGCGGCAGCGCGCCTGAGTCAAGCAGTTGATCGTGGAAGGCGCGCAGGTCGAATTTGTCGCCGAGGGCCTGCTTGGCGCGGTCGCGCAATGCGAGGATTTTGAGCTGGCCAACCTTGTACGCGAGCGCCTGACTGGGCCATGCGATGTAACGATCGACCTCGGATTGAATGCTGGTCTCGTCGATGTTGGAATGGGCGTGGAAGTAGTCGACCATTTGCTGGCGCGACCAATGCTGGGAGTGGACGCCGGTATCGACGACGAGGCGAATGGCGCGCCAGATGTCGGCCTCCAGGCGGCCGTAGTCGGAATAGGGATCTTGATAGAAGCCGATGTCTTTGCCCAGCCGCTCGGAGTAGAGG
Source organism: uncultured Occallatibacter sp. (assembly GCA_964644105.1). Classification (GTDB taxonomy): domain Bacteria; phylum Acidobacteriota; class Terriglobia; order Terriglobales; family Acidobacteriaceae; genus Telmatobacter. Next base: position 8,062 of record CAZXVX010000022.1, read on the forward strand.
CCCCAGCCCTCGGTGTAGGCGGTATAGAACTGATGCTTGCGGAAGGTGGGGATGCCGGTGAGCTCCTGGGCGATGGAGATTTGCAGATGATGGCCGGGCAGGCCCTCGTGGTAGGCGATGGCCTCGACCGAGTAGAGATTGCGGCTGGCGGCGTTGTAGGTGTCAATGCGCAGGCGTCCGGGGCGGCTGCCGTCGGGCGTGCCAGGCTCGTAGTAAGCCGGCGGGGAGGTCTTCTCCATGTACTCCGGCACGGGAGCTACTTCAAACGGCGCTTTGGGCAAGCGTCCAAAGTAGGTGGGCAGCGCGGCCTGCATGGGGCCAAGATAGCCGCGATAGGCGGCGAGCAGCGCCTCGGCCGATGCCGGATGCAGCTTGGGGTTGGTCTTGAGGCTCAAGCGGAAGCTGGTGAGATCGGCAAAGCCGAGCTTCTGCGCGATGGTAAGCATCTCGGCTTCGTCGCGGCTGACCTCGTCCAGGCCGATCTGATGAATTTGCGCGGCGGTCAGCTCCGTGGTGGTGGTGCGGCGGATGAGGAACTGATAGTACTTGGCGCCGTCGGGCAGCGCCGCCACGCTCGGATCGGTGCGCCCGGCGGGAATGTAGCTGACCTCGAGGAAGCGCGCAAAGCGCAGGTAGGCGGGCAGAACTTCTTTGCCGATGGCGGCCAGGGTTTCGCTCTTGATGCGTTCCTGCTCGGCGGGCTTGATGGCGGCCGGGAAGCTCTTCAGGGGCAGCGCCAGGGGTGAGTCTTCCGGCTTTTGATGGGCCAGCTCTTTGACCTGATCGAGGGCTTTTTCCAACAGATATTTGGGCGGGACGCGTCCGTCGTCGATGCCGATGGAGAGGTTTGTCGTGACCTGTTCAAAGGCTTTGGGAAGCGCGTGCAGGCGGGCGATCCAGTCGTCGTAATCCTTGACGGAGGTGAAACTGAGCTGGGTGACCAGTTGCGGGTAGGTGGTATGAATGCCGCTCATCTGATCGAGCGACAACTCCCACTGCTTGAATTGCGCGGCCTCGGCATCGTCGGCAAACTGGCGCAGCAGCAGGTCGCGGCTGATCTTCTCCTGATCGGTGAAGCCGTCGGGGTCAATGACCGCCAGTTGCATGAGGAAGTTCTGCTCGCGGGCGAGCCATTCATTCTCGGACTTAATGGAGTAGTCGGAGATGCGGTCGTTGTAACGCGCGTCGCCGAGCTGCGAGGCCAACTCCGGCGAGCGCTCGAGGTAGGCTTGCCAGTACTCTTCGAAGAGCGCGCTGAGAGCCTTGCGGCGCTCGTCCAGCGGCGCAAGGGGGTTGGATTGCGCGTGCAGGGCGGGCAGAAAGGCGAGCATCAGCAGGATGGGAGCAGCCAGAACGGGAAGATGGAAGCGAATCAACGGAGCGGACCTCGAGGTGGAATCAAGGACGGGAAGCGCCCTCACCTAGAGTGTAGTGGATGGGTCCCGAGGCGGTCGCGCAAAAGGCATTGCGGAGGAGATTGATCGCGGTGAAAGGCGAAGGGAATTGTTGGCGTGGCAGAGCAGTGCGTGGACCGGGAGGTCGGCGCTTGCATCTATCGGGCGCAAAGTTGGCTTCCATAGTTCAGGGGGTCTCTAAACAAGTCCTGATTTTCCGGTAAAACATCCCTCAAGGGCTAAAGCCCGTTATTTATTATCAGTGTCTTACGGCACGACTGAAGTCGTGCCCTGACACAAAACAGACTCGCTCATGAGTTTTTCCGCGCGCTCTGAAGTCGTGCGCTTTCAAAACTTGGACTTCATCAGAGGTACCTTGGGGCTAATTGGCCAAGACGGCGCGGTAGCGGACTTTGTTCTTTTTGACCTTTTCGATGGCGGCGTTGGCCTGGGCCATGGGGAAGGATTCGATGGTCGCCTTGACGGCGTGGCGCGCGGCAACATCGAGCATCTCCTTGAGCATATGCGGGCTTCCGGTCGGGTTGCCGCTGATGGAGCGCAGACCGCTGATGAGCGGAAAGGCATGGACGGTGAGCGGCGAGGGCGGAACGCCGACGAAGCAGAGGGTTCCGGTGGGGCGCAGAGCGGCCAGATAAACGCCCCAGTCCTGATCGGCGTTGATGGTGCTGAGGATGAAGTCGAAGCTTCCGGCCACTTCGCGCAGCGCCTTGGATTCACGACTGTTGACGAAGTGGTGCGCACCGAGCGCGTGGGCCTCTTCTTCTTTGGCGGCGGAGGTGGAAAAGGCAGTGACCTCGGCGCCGAAGACGCGGGCGAATTGGATGGCCAAGTGTCCCAGGCCGCCGATTCCCACAGTGCCGACGCGCGAGGAAGGGTTGATGCCGTGGGTGCGCAGCGGGTTATAGACGGTGATGCCGCCGCAGAGCAGCGGAGCGGCGTTTTCGCTTTCGAGCGCATCCGGAATGGGAATGACAAAGCGGGAGTTGGCGCGCACACGGTCGGCATAGCCGCCATGGCGATGGACGCAGGTTCCCTCGGCATCCGGGCACAGGTTCTCCATGCCGCGGGTGCACCACTCGCAAACGCCACAGGAGTTCGATTGCCAGCCGAGTCCGACGCGCTGGCCAACTTCGAGCGATTTGACCTCGGCGCCGATGGCCACGACCTTGCCGATGATTTCATGGCCGGGAATGAAGGGATACTGGCTGATGCCCCAGTCGTTGGAGATGAGATGGAGATCGCTGTGGCAGACGCCGCAGTGTGAGATGGCGATCTCGACCTCCTGAGTTCCCAGCTTGCCCGGGTCATACTTGAACGGCAACAGTTCTGCTCCCGCCGCATGCACTGCAAGTCCTTGAATCTGGCTCATGAAAAGTCCTAAATCCTCGCGAAATGAAGAACCCGCAGAACGGTAGCCGCTCTGCGCACAGGCCCCCAAAACTTCCTGCTACCCCTAGTCTAACCCGCCTCCCGGCTCAATGCGTATGTTTAACAGTTGAAAACCGCTGAGGATTCCCCCGGCAGCAGCGTCCGCCTCCCGCTCGGCTGATTCGCCGTTCAGGCTTGCATCCTGGGCGGCGCGCTGCGGCTCCAGGGTGTTGGCCACGGAAAGCGGAAGACTTGAAAGGGTTTGTCCGTCGAGGCCGGCCTGCGTCTCCGGCACCAGCAGGCTGACATACAACCGGTCTTGCGGCAGATGGCGGCCGGCCTGGGCCAATACGGAGTTGATCTCCGGGGCATGATTGGACTGGCGCGGCTGGTTCAGCGCGCGCTCCAGCGTACCGGCATCCGAAACCAGCAGCCGCAGTGTGCCGGTTCCCAGGCGGGCGGGCAGTTTGACATCGAGGCGCAGATTGCGGGTTGGCTGCTGCCAGGGGCGCAACGTGGCCTCAATGGTCACCGTGTCGCCGGCGTGGACAATGTTGCCGGAGATGAGGCGCGCCGACTCCAGTTCGACATCCACGCGATGGGGAATGGTTTCCACGTCCAGGTTGATCGAGCGCACCGCGCCTTGGCGGGTTCCGTTGGAGTAGAGCCGGGCAAACTCGCCGGCGGCGCTGATGGCCGTCTCCATGGCGGCATTCGAGTCTCCGCCGGGAGTCCACAGATCGAGCGGCGCAGGCGGGTAGCCCTCCAGATCAATGCTGCCGGTCAGGTGGTAGCTGGTCTCGGCCGTGCTTTGGTTGGTTTGCAGCAGCGCATCATAAAGGACGACCATCATGGCCTGCGGGGTGAGCGCGGGCAGGTCGAGGATCTCCACGTTGAGCTTGCGCTCCGTTGCTGGCGGCTGGCTTTCATCCTTCGGTTCATGAGTGTTGGGTGCCCCATCCATTGCGCGTTCTGTGCGCAATGGGTGGGATTCCATGCTCTCCTCATGCACGGTGATGTGCATTGGGATCATGCGCGCGCGGGCGTTGAAGATGCCGCGCAGAGCCGCGTCGCGATCTTCGGTGAAGGCCCCGATGGTGTCGCCGGTGTTGATGATTTTGAAGGCGTTCAGAGGGGATGCCAGCGTGGCGACAACCTCGGCCGTGGTCATGGGCAGCGAGATGGGGCCGGCTTGCAGCAGCGGATGTCCGCAGGCAAGCAACTGCTTGCGATCCACATAGGTCACCGTGCAGGTGGCGGCAATCTCCACATCGCCGCGCACCAGCAGCGCGCTGACGGCCGAGCCGGGAATGACGCCGGCAACGACCTTGGCGGAGGGCGTGGTGTCGGCCGCCGCACCGGAAGCGCCGGACATTCCGCCGGTTGCAATTGTCTCCAGGCCGGTTCCGGCCATCTTCTGCTGCCAGAGCTTGATGGCTTCGGGGTGAAAGCCGCCCATCACCAGCGGCGTCTCTATCCACTGCATGGTGTTTTGGGACTGCGCTTGCGGTGGCTGTTCCCTAGTCCCTAGTCCTTGAGTCCCTAGTCCCTTAGTCCCTGGTCCCTTAGTCCCTTGTCCCTCGACCGGCAGGTCGCCAACTTCCATCATCTGCTCGATGGGCGTGATGCCGGCGATGGGATCTTTGCTGAACTGGCCGATGCGGTAAGAGAGCGCGCCGACCAGCCGGTTGCCGATGTAAACCGGGCTGCCGCTCATGCCGGCTACGACGCCCGTGTATTCGGGCTTGGCGCCGCGCAACTGGGCAAGGATCATATCGTGGCCGGGGCCGCGCGCGCCTTTGAGCACGCCCAGAATCTCCAACTGCATCGGCTCCGGAGTGCTGCCGGAGAAGACCGTCCAGGCGGTTCCGATCAGCCCGCGATGAAGATCTTTAAGCGGGAAGAAACCGCCGCCGACGGGCGGCCTGTCAGGCGCGGCGGTTGTCTGGGACGCTGTCTGAGCCGCGGCCGGCAGAGGGATGAACAGCAGGGCCAGCGCCGCGCAGAGGTTCAACGCAGCCCGCCGGGAGCAGGAGTGCTTTTGGGAAGTTTCCACAACTACAAGAGTACAACCGGCTGGGCGGATTCGGCTTGCCGGCGCTGATGGAGGCGGTTACGAGGGTTTGCACGGATTGATCGCTAAAGAATACAAGTAAGACTCAAAGTGAAACTAAGAAGTATTAAACATCTTACTTAATTCCTATTTCTTACTTTTGTTTTCTGTCTTACCTGTGATACGATGTAAGCCATGGAGCCGGTATACACAACCGTCAGCAGCAAAGGCCAGATGGTGATTCCGGTCGAGATTCGCCAAACTTTAGGCATTGAAGCGGGAACGCGGATTGCCATTCGGCAGGAGGGATCGCGGTTGGTTCTGGAGCCGGATACTCTAGCGGGCAGACTGCGCTTGATCGATGAGTTATGTGGATCAACAGCAGGTGGTCCTTCGGGGTGCGATATGCTGCTGGAAGAACGGCGACAAGATCGGGAAAGAGAATTTGCCAAAGAGGGCTGGTAGGACCATCCAGTGATCATGTTTGTTTTTGATGCTTCGGCAATTTTTCGATTTATTGATCGGGAGGCAGGCGCGGAGCGTGTGAGAGCCGCATTTCGGGAGTGCGCCCGAGGCATGGCTGAGGCTCAAATCTCCGCCGTGCAGTGGGGAGAGGTGGCATCAGTGCAGCGCAAGCGTTCAGGTGCGCAGGCTGAAAAGCGCCTCTTGGCTGACCTGATCGATCTCCAGCTTCACGTCATTCCCGTCTCCGCCGAACGAGCAGAGCAGGCTGCTGCGATTCACGTAGACCGCAAGATTCCCAATGCAGATTCTTACGCCATTGAACTGGCCATGGACTCGCCTGAGCACGTGCTGGTGACCGCCGATTACGACTTCAAGCAGGTGGCCGATCTGGCGCGGATCGAGTTTCTGCCGGCAAAGTAAGACGGGTATCGTGACCGCGTGATTAGGTCATCCGCAAAATGTAGTGCCGGTCTCCAGACCGGCTGTCGTGCGGACGTCCTCGTCCGCGCCCGTTCATGGCTCATTACCAATTCAAGCGGTCTATGCGCCAGCTTGGTAGGCGCGAAGGCTTTTATCTTCTTCTGCTGCCCGCCGAGGAAAAACCGCCGCCCAGGCCGAGCGGCATCGCCGCCTGCGTCTCCCTGGGATAAAGGATGGTGACGCCTGGATTGCGCAGGTTCTCACCGGGCAGGAACTCGCCGAAGATCTCCTGGTGCGCTTTGAGGTACTTGCGCAGCTCCTCGCGGATGACTCCGCCTGTGCCCGACCTTCCATAGCCATGGATGACCTCCAGGCGTCCGCGGTAGCCGGAGCGCACGCAGGCGTTATAGAAGCGCACGAACTCGCGGATCGCCTCGGCAACCGTGCGTTCGTGCAGATCGATGGACCGGTTCTCGCTCATGGTTCTGCTTCAACTCATTTGGTTCGGAGACAACAAAAAGATTACTCCGCCCCAAAGAGTTGGCGGAAGAATTTTCCAACCTTCGAGAAGAAGCCGTGCTTTTTTTGGGGCGCGGGCGGCGTTGCGGCGGCGGGCGCTGCATCAGGCGCGGGCGGCTTGGGAGCGGTATAAACCAAAGGCGCAATCGGCGACGGCGCGGCATTGGGCGGCGCCAGTCCCGGCGCGGGCTTGGGCAGCGGCGCCAGCCCCGCGCTCTCTGCCAGTGGGAACTCGTTGGTGCCGGGATGCAGCGGCGGCGGGCAGCCGCAAGGCTCCTTTTCGTTGTCCACCACCTCGCTGACGCTGCCGTGCTGGAACATCACATGCTGACCGGCCTGGACGCGATAGTCGCCACCGTCAAAGACGCTGGTGACGAGCACGTAGGGCGCATTTGCGCCAACATTTTCCACACAGGTGTCGCCGCGCTGACCCAGGCGGACTCTGACCTCTGCCGCGCCCGGAGCGCCGATGAGAATGCGGAAGTCGGGGGTGAGCAGAATGTCGGCGTTGTGGCTGGTGGCAAAGCTCATCTCCAGCGCGCCGTGATCCATCACCATCATCAGCCCCGGCGTTTCGCCAGACGGGACGCTCGAGTCGGCGGCCAGCTTGACGGTGGTCGAGGCGCAGACGCGCAGCGTGCCGCGATGCGGCAGAAGGACTTCGGTCGTCTCGGTGCCGGAGGTGACTTCGCCCGAGGCCGCGATGATCGCCTTGCCGGAGGTGACCTCCAGCGCGCCGGTCACCTTGGCCGCCGCGTCGGGATTCTTGCTGTCGAGAGGAACGATGGCGATGGGGCCGGAGGCTGTGACAGTCTGAGCCTGAAGGGCTGGCATTGTCAGAAACAGAAACACTGCCAGGCTCAAGGGATGCAACCGAATTTGCTCAACATTCGTCATGGATGCCTAGTGTGGTGTCTCTGAAATACTCTGAAAAATCAACCGCGGATTCTTCGACTCACCACCCCCAAACTGAAAGACGTTTGGGGCCCCGTTCGCTCAGAATGACAGCTATTTTCAGAATGGTACCTCTCTAAAAAACGACAGCACTTGTGAAAGGCACAGATTTTGTCAGCGTCACATCTCCAAAAAGTTGCGGATCATCTGATGGCCGCCCTCGGTCAGCACGCTCTCCGGATGGAATTGCACGCCCTCGATGGGCAACGAACGATGGCGAAGGCCCATGATGATCGTCGATTTTCCATCCGCGCTGGCGGTGCGCGCGCTCACCATCAGCTCGGCAGGCAGCGTCTCTTCGGCGACGATCAGAGAATGGTAGCGCGTGCAGGTAAGCGGCGAGTCGAGTCCCGCGAAGACGCCTTTGCCGTCGTGCGCAATGGGGCTGGTTTTGCCGTGCATCAGGTGGCTGGCGCGCACCACATCGCCGCCAAAGGCCTCGCCGATGGCCTGATGGCCCAGGCAGACGCCCAGAATCGGCGCTTTGCCGGCCATGTGGCGGATCAGCGGAACCAGTATGCCGGCCTCGCTCGGCGTGCATGGACCGGGCGAGAGCAGAATGCGGTCTGGCTTGAGCGCCTCGACCTCTTCCACCGTCAGCTCATCGTTGCGGCGCACCTCAACCTCAGCTCCCAGCTCGCCCAGGTACTGCACAAGGTTGTAGGTAAACGAATCGTAGTTGTCCAGAACAAAAACCATGGTGAATTCCAGCGTACCACCTGGCGGGGGACCCATGTCTGACCAACCCAAAAACCCTGGGCGGCTGGCGGCACGGTCATAGCTGCGAAGAATCGCGATGAACGTGGCACAGCTTTTCATAGGACATTGGAGTGACGGATGAAAGATCGATGACTGGGGCACGTGCCCTTGGTCGATCCCAGGTCTCAAAGTCGAGACCTGGGGCACCCATTGTTCGTTGAAGATTTAGATGTGGATTACTCGCCTTTTTACTAACCACTGTCCACTGACGACTGACGACTGACGACTGACCACCAACCCTGGTTGCGTTTGGGCGGCGGGTCTGAAAGACTTTGATCGATGGTTCTTCATTTTCTGATTCAGGGGCGCGTGCAGGGGGTTGGCTTTCGCTGGTTTGTGCAGCGGGAGGCGAGCATGCTCGACCTGCGCGGCTGGGTGCGCAACACCGAAGAGGGCGAGGTCGAGGTGGTAGCCTCAGGCGCGGCGGCGGAACTGGACGCGCTGCGCGCCAAGTTGCGCCAGGGGCCGCGCGGCAGCCGCGTGGATCGGCTGAACGAGCACCAACTGGCCGACTCCGAGGCCGATGAACTGGATTCCTTCCGGATTGATGGGGCGTGGTGAAAAAGCAGCTTTCAGCTATCAGCTATCAGCTATCAGCTTTCAGCTATTAGCCGTCAGCTATCAGCTTTCAGCTGTCAGCTTTCAGCTAAAAGCTGCCAACTGCGCTACTGCCGCTATAATTGATCTCGAAGCCAAACAACCAATTTAGATTCAGGAGCAATCCGCCTTATGCCCGAAACTGCCAAGCCCGTCAATGTGGAAGCGCTGAAGGCGCTGGTGCGTACGGTGCCGGATTTTCCCAAGCCGGGGATTTTGTTTTACGACATTACCACGCTGCTCAAGGACAAGACCGGCTTTGCGCAGATGATCGACGCGCTGGCGGCGCATTACATCGAGCACAAGATCGACCTGGTGCTGGGCATTGAGGCGCGGGGATTCATCTTTGGGCCGGCGCTGGCGTACCGGTTGAATGCCGGCTTTGTGCCGGTGCGCAAGCCGCGCAAGCTGCCCGCGCCTGTTGCGCGCGTCACCTACGACTTGGAGTACGGCTCGGACACGCTGGAGATTCATCTGGATGCGATTCAGCCCGGTCAGCGCGTGGTGCTGGTGGACGATCTGCTGGCCACCGGCGGAACCATGGAGGCGACCGTCAAGCTGGTCAAGCAACTGGGCGGCGAGATTGCCGGGCTGGCCTTTGCCGTTGAACTGGACTTCCTGAAGGGCCGCGAGCGCTTCACCGAGTTTGACGTCTTCAGCCTGCTGCACTACGACGAGTAGGCACCTGCGGGCATTGCATGCAGCAGAGGCTCGCTATCCGCTCGCAGGAGGTTTATGGTTTCCCAGGTCTCAGAAGCGAGACCTGGGGCACCCGCCACCTGCGGTGGGGCCAGTCGCTCGCTATTCGCTCGCAGAAGGTTTGTGGTTTCCCAGGACCGAAAATCCGGACCTGGGGCACCTGGCAAACAAGCCGCCCCGGAGGACGGCCCACTATCACTTCCATTGCACGGTTATAGGGATGCCGTTAACAGGGTTTGCCAAGTATTGATACTTTTCATGGTTCGCCAGTGTCACCACCAGATTGCTGTCTCTCCAATTAATGGACGGCTCAGGATCGGGATAGTTCACTGGTAAGTTCATGACCAAATCGCCTAAACGGTCCTTCTGCGCTGGCCCTTTCAACCGTACCGCGTAGACTGCATCATTCACAAAAGCGGGCGCACTGTAAACTTCCATCTGAACTATCGCCGTCCACCTTCCATCGGGACTTCTCTTAGTATTGAGAACTTGAATCTCCGAGCGCGGCCAGACGAAATGGATAGTGAGCGCGATTATCAACCCGAAGAAGGTTAATGATGCCAGGATGACTTTATTCCTCGTCCTCATAGAATTCACTCCTCTGAGATTATCGCGCCCGTTTGCAGGAAATGTAGCGCCGACCTCCCGGTCGGCTGTAGCGCGGACGTCCTCGTCCGCGCTTGTTCATGATTCATTGCCATTTCATGCGGTCTAAACACTATTTTGGTCTCTTACTTTGCCGCCTCCGCCGCGCTCAGGCTTACCGCCGCGTTCTTCCCGTTGGCAATCTCCGGCTCCTTCAGTGCCTTGATGGCTTGCTTGCCGTGGCGGCTGTCGGGATCGTACTCGGCCACCTTCTCATAGTTCGCTCGCGCATCGGCCAAAGCGCCCAGGTGGCGGCTCGACTCGGCCAATCCCCAATAGACATCTGGGTTGTCAGGGTCCAGCACCATCGCCGATTGAAAGCGCGAGAGCGCCGCCTTCCAATTCATGCGGTCCAGATAGTAGTTGCCGATATCAATATCCTTGGAGGCTGCCTCCTGATGGGTCTCCTCTTTGGCCTGCTTTTTCTTCTTGTGGGGCTGATCGTCCTCCGGCTTGGGCAACAGACTCTCCAGGCCCGCTCCACTGGAGCTGGAATTATCCGTACTGGTGTCCGTTTCCTGCGTGCTGGTCGCCTCCGGTGCCGCATCATCCGGCGAACGAACCGGGTCCGCCTCATCGCCCGGCAGCGGCATCGGCGCGCGGGCCGTGCCGTCGTGCGTGATATTCTGCACCGGCACATTGGTCGAGGGCATTACCGGAACCGTGCTTGTATCTTCAGGAAAAGGATTGGCGTTGGAAGGCGGCTTTTGGGTTGTGTCGGCCGGCTTGTCCGGCGCCTGCGCCAGCAACCCTGAAGCCAAACACAAACCGCCCGCCGTCATCAGCACAATCGAAAGAACTCGTTTCATCTTAATATCCCTCACGCCTAGTCTTTAAAAACCACTACTTCTCCACAAAGAAGCAAATTATTGATTTCATGACATCATTTTTATTAGAGATCTTTCACACCGTCCTTACAGGACTCTGACCTCTGTGGTGAGGCCTGCAACCCCACCGTTGAAACGGTGGGCTAATCACCATTGCGCCTACGGCGCAGGCTATTCCCTATTCCCTGTTCCCTGTTCCCTGATCCCTATCCCCTGATCCCTGTTCCCTGATCCCTGTGCCCTGATCCCTGTTCCCTGATCCCTGTTCCCTATTCCCTGTTCCCTGATCCCTGTTACTATGCCAATGATACCGCTCTCCAGGAAAGCACTGCACACTCGCATGGCATTGATCATCCGCTCCTCCGCCATCCACGCCGCCGGCTGCTACACTACCACGCCCATCCGCAAGGGCGAGCGCATTGCTGAGTACACGGGCCACCGGCTCAGCAAGGAAGAGGCCGACCACGCCTACGAGGCCTCGCCGATCACCTATCTGTTTGGACTCGGCGACGGCTCGGTGGTGATCGACGGCCACTGCGCCACGATGTTTATCAACCACAGTTGCGACGCCAACTGCGAGAGCAGCGAAGAGGATGATCGCGTGTGGGTGACGGCGATCAAGAACATTGCGGCGGGCGAGGAGATTACCTACGACTATTGCCTTTACGACGGCGACGAGAACGACGAGGCGCGCTGCAACTGCGGCGCAAAGAAATGCCGCGGCAGCATGTATTCGCGCGCCGAGATTCGCCGCCGCAAGGCCGCTGCCCGAAGAGCCATCAAGAAGGCCGCCAAAGAGATGGCTGCGCCGGTGGAAGGCGGCCAGGAAAGCTCTGAGTTAGTTTAATTTCTCAAGGAAACTTCCCTCAGGGGCTAAACAAGCTGCGGAAAAAGGGCTGAATTTGGGTGAATAGCTAGAAATACATCCCGCAGGGGCTAAAGCCCAACCTTTATTATTAGCATCTTGCGGCCCGACTGAAGTCGTGCCCTTGTTACAAAACCTGCCCTGATTGAGTTTTTCCTCAGCCTGTAAAGCCGAGCCCTTTCAAAACTGCGCCGCCACGATGGAACAACTTGTTGAAAGATCACAGGCACCCAGCAGTTATCTTCAAAACGGCAATTGATCTTCCTTGATAGTCACATACGCACTCTGCGATGATGCGGAACAAGATGCCAATAGAGAGAGTTTTTTGTGAACAGAATCAGCGAGTTCGCTTCCGCTGCGCGGAAATCGCAAGTAAGCGAGTTGGCGGCAGTTTTCAGCCGTGCGGCTAAACTGCGCGCGGCGGTCTGCGCGCGGCGGTCTGTGAGGACGGATAATTTTGGGTGATGGATCGGGGTTCAAAAAGAGTCAGGGCTTCCCAGCCATACAGCAAAGAGCGCTGCATGGATGGGTGACCAAATTTCATCGGCATTGAAATCAATTGTTCGGGATGCACTGGATGTGCTTTACTGTTGGCGGGTAGTTATGGCTGACTTTGAATCATATCTCGCTCGCTGGCAGGCGGCCGGCCTTTTGGACGCGGCGGTGGTGAGCCGCATTCGCGCCTTTGAAAACCAAGAGAGTACGCGAGCCGGCCGGAGTGCGAAGAGCTTGGGCTGGCAGGTGATTGTGGCGCTGGTTCTGAGCGCCATCCTGCTGGGCTGCGGGGTGGCGCTGTTTGTCTCCGCGCACTGGGACAAGATCGGCCCGCTGGCGCGTTTGACGCTTGTGCTGGCCATGGTGAGCCTCTTTCACCTAGGCGGCGCGTGGGCGCGCGGGCGCTTTGCGGGGCTCGGGACGGCGCTGCACGCCGTGGGCACGCTCTCGACTGGCGCGGCGATTGCGTTGGTCGGGCAGATCTTCAACATCGAGGAGCATTGGCCGGCGGCGGTGTTGATGTGGGCTGTGGCTGCGCTCTTCGGCTGGATGCTGCTGCGCGACGAGGCGCAGCAGACGCTTGCTCTGCTGCTGTTTCCGGCGTGGATGGCCTCTGAGTTCGCTTACTTCGCCGAAGACCACATTGGCGAGTACGTTTATTTTGGCCGCTTCCTCGTGGTTTGGGCGGTGCTTTACCTGACGTTTTTCATCGGCTCCAAGCGCAAGGCAGTGCCGATCATTTTCTTTATCGTTGGGGCGATAGCAGCCTCCATTGGGATTGTCATATTAATGTTCGGATGGGAGTGGCGGAGCGATCAGACCTTTTTGCCGCTCGGACTCCGCAGCTGGGGATGGGTGGAGATCGCTGCCATTCCGCTGCTCATCGCTCTTTTCAAAATCCGCAAGTGCGTGCTTCCTGTTGCTTTGGCGATCTGCTTCTCGATGGCGCTGCCTTTTTGTCAGCGCGTTTGGATGGACCATGAGAGCTGGGGCAACAATTACCACAATGAACCAAACCTTGTTGCCTACCTGCTATTGGCGACATTTGCGATCTTCATGGTTTGGTGGGGATTTCACACTCATTTTCAAGTGCTTGCCGGTCTGGGCGTAGTATGGTTTGCAATCACGGCGATTGCCTTTTCTTCGAGCCAACTTCTGGGTGATTTCAGCCGCGTGCTGATTGCGCAAATCTTCGAGGCAGGAGCCGCGATCTTTGTGATCTGGTGGGGGCTTCGGCTTTCAAAATGGCTGGTGAATATCGGCATTGTTGGTTTTGCAGTGACCGTTATCTGGTTTTATTCGGCTGACATCTTTGACAAGCTGGACCGCTCGCTGGGGCTGATCGGGCTGGGCATTTTGTTTTTGGCCGGCGGATGGCTGCTCGAAAAAACTCGCCGCAATCTGATTGGCGGCATGAAAAACACTGAACTTTCCTCCCAGGATTCTCAGGAGGCGTTATGAAAATCTCCAAAACTTCCATCGCCTTGCTGCTGATTCAACTGGTGATCGTCTCGTCGATTGCAGCCAAGTACTATTATCAGCGCGTGCATTGTCCGCGCGTCTGGGTGAAGGCAGCGGCCTATGATCCTGATTCGCCGATGCGCGGGCGCTATCTGAGCCTGCAACTGACGGTGGACGGTTGTGAGAGCACATTGCCCAGCGCCTTCCACGCTGAATTTCCGCGCAAATCAGACGGCAGCACGCGCCAGGGCCGGTACATGGTTCGAGCTGGAGATAGGGTCCATTTTCGCGCCAAGCTGAAGGTGGAGAACGATCAGCTACTCGCGATTCGCATTCCGGAGGCCGACGAAACTTCCAAAGGCGTTGAAGTGACGGCGATACCGGATACCAGTTGCGACGCGATGCGCCTGCGGGAGCCGGTGGACTTTTACATTGCCGAGCACGCCGCGGACCCAAGCCGGCTAAAGAAGGGCCAGGAGCTTTGGATGGAGGTGACTGTTCCGCCTATCGGCCCGCCGCGCCCGCTGCAACTGGCGCTGAAGGAGAACGGCGCGTGGAAGCCGCTGGCCTTTCAATAAATACTTGCGGGTTGGGGACACTGATATGAAATGATCAGGCATCGTCCCTACGGGACTTAGGTATCATTTTGCATGATCTTTTCCCACCGTTGAAACGGTGGGCTAATTACCAATGCGCCTACGGCGCGGGTGTTGACTGCTTGATCTTTTCCCCACCGTTGAAACGGTGGGCTAATTACCAATGCGCCTACTGCGCGGATTCCCCGGTCCCCAAAGGCGAGGGACCGGGGGCACCCTCAAGTTGATTTAACGATGGATTTGACCAAAGACAACCGGTAGCGTCCCTACGGGACTTAGGTTTCATTTTGCATGATCTTTCCCCACCGTTGAAACGGTGGGCTCATCACCAATGCGCCTATGGCGCGGGCGTTGGCTGCCATTCGGGCAACCGGCGCCGGGGAGCCAAGGTTATCCGTTTTATTCAACTGTAGATTGGCATAGGCCGTTGGTGAACTAAAATAGAGGCTTCAAGGGGCTTAATTGGCGGATCAGGCGAAACCAGGCAGCCTGCATCGCATCCAACCATGGAAAGAGACACTTGCATGAGCGTTGTCGCATATGACCTGATCGTCGTCGGCTCCGGTCCCTCCGGGCAACGGGCCGCCGTGGCCGCCTCAAAGATGAAGAAGCGGGTTTGCGTAGTGGAGGCGCGGTCGGTGGTGGGCGGCGTCTGCGTGAACACCGGAACCATTCCCTCGAAGACGATGCGCGAGGCGGTGCTGCATCTTTCCGGTTACAACTACCGCTCGATCTACGGGGTCAATTACCGGGTGAAGGAAAAGATCACCATGGAGGACCTGGCCTTTCGCGTGCAGGCGGTGATCAAAAACGAGATTGACGTGACGGAGGCGCAACTGGCGCGTAACGGCATCGATGTGGTGCACGGCGTGGCTCGCTTCGTTGATCCGCACCATCTGCGCGTGGAAGGCCCGCAGGGCGATGGAACGCTGGAAGCCGAACATATCATTATTGCGGTCGGCACCAAGCCCGCCACTTCAGAGAAGGTAAACATCAACGGCCGAACGATTGTCAACAGCGACCAGATCCTTGACCTGGCGAAGCTGCCGCGGTCGCTGATCGTGGTGGGCGGCGGCGTGGTGGGCGTGGAGTACGCCTGCATGTTTGCCGTGCTGGGCGTGCGCGTGACGCTGATTGAAAAGCGCGACCGGCTGCTGGATTTTGCCGACCGCGAAATTATTGAGGCGCTCAGTTATCACTTGCGCGACAGCCGGGTAACGCTGCGCATGGGTGAAGAGGTGGAGAGCGTGGAAGAGCTGCCGGGCGGTATTGTGGTGGCGAATCTGGCGAGCAACAAGAAAGTCTCCGGCGACGCGCTGCTTTACGCCGTGGGCCGTCAGGGCGCGGTGGAGGAGTTGAACCTGGCCGCCGCGGGCCTGGAGGCGGATGCGCGCGGGCGCATTCCCGTGGATGCGCAATATCAGACCAAGGTGGAGCACATCTACGCGGTGGGCGATGTGGTGGGCTTTCCGTCGCTGGCCTCGGTCTCGATGGAGCAGGGGCGGATTGCCGCAGCGCGCGCCTTCAATGATCGCGCCGCAACCACCAATCCCAGTTTTTATCCCTACGGGATTTACACCATTCCGGAGATCAGCTTTATCGGCAAGACGGAGGAGCAGCTAACCGCCGAGGATGTGCCCTACGAGGTCGGCATGGCTTATTATCGCGAGACGGCGCGCGGGCAGATTCTGGGCGATACGACAGGGCGGTTGAAGCTGATCTTTCATCGCGATACGCACGTGCTGCTGGGCGTGCACATCATCGGCGAAAATGCCAGTGAACTGGTGCACATCGGCCAGGCGGTGATGGTTCTGGGCGGCAAGATGGATTACTTCATCGACAATGTCTTCAACTATCCGACGCTGGCCGAGTGCTATAAAGTTGCCGCTTTCAACGGGCTGGGACGGCTGCATCGGTATCAGGCCGAGTGAACCGAATGAAGAAGTCAGGTTGCTCGGAGATGGACTGCCGCTAAAAACGAAGAGGCCAGAGACTTTCGTCCCCAGCCTCTCAATCACGATGATCCCGCAACGAACTGAAGCACGCATCAACCCTTACCGGTCTTCGGTTGAGGCTCCGGGTTTCCCCGTCTCCTCGACTTCCAACCGTGCCGGCGACGGTTCTCCGAGTCTCCTCGAATCTTCCGTCCTTCAGCGGTCGCTCGCCGCAAGCCTCCGGGTTTCCCCGGCCTCTCACTTCTGCGGTCCCGCCTTGCGACGCCTGCGCGGGTCTCCCCGCATCGGGCATCTTCCAGCTATGCTTCCGGCTCAAGAATCAGGCCTTCAAGTCTTCCCGTTTCCAGGCTTTCTCGAATCTCCAATCCCTGTTCCTTCTGCCGCACCGGCGGCCGATCCCCGAGTTTCCCCGGCTTTCGCACCCTCCGACGCTCCCGGCGACTTGGCTCCAGGTCTCCCCGGCGCCTTTTGTCCTCCGGCTTTGCCAGCTTCAAGCCTCCAGGTTTCCCTGAAGTTCTCTCCTCCAGCTCAGCCAGCGATGCTTCTCCAGGTTTCCCCGAATCCGGCATCCTCCGGTTGTGCCGCCTCCGCGTCTTCGAGCGTCCCCGAATCCTGCTTCCACGGCTGGGTCGATGATGACTCCCCGGCTGGTCTCGAACTTTGCATCCCCGATCCTAGGTCGTGGATGAATCTTCGTGTCCTGCCCGGTCTCGCCCATTCCCACCAAACTCTGGATGCAATCTCAATTTGATTCAGGCTTTTCGCCGCCGTTTCCAGCCGCGAACCACCTCTTCAATTCAATTCCGCATCGTACTTTCTGGCGGGAACTGCGTTTCCAGTTCCCCACTGGGTCACCAGTTGAATAAGACTTTAGGACGGAACAAACTGTGGAAGCAAGTGCAAAAAAGGGAATTATCTGTGGATTTCACCATTCATAGTGCATAAATCGATTTGTTTTGCGACAGGTGGCCGGCATTTCAATGCACAGATTGCATGGGTGACAGATCTCTCGACTTTGAGAACTTGGGCCAGGGGCTAAAGTCCCGTTGATTCTATTGGGAATTATCGGCACGTCTAAAGTCGCACCCCGACGCTTCTGGACTCTTTATTTAGTTTTTCCGCAACCTCTGAAGCCGTGCACTTATTGCAAAACCGGCAGGTCGAGGTTTGTGGTCTCAAGACAGTGGTCAGAGATCAGAAATAGATAGCGGGGTGAGGTTCGTGGTTCCTACCCTTTCACGATAAAACTGTGGAAAGGATGACACCAAGCTTTGTGGATTGGTTAAGTTTTGAAAAACTTTGGGTGCACCACTTGCTCCATTTTGGCTTTCTTCCCCGGTCCCCAAAAGCTAGGGACCGGGGGCACCCTCATTTGGTTTTGGAATACACTATGGGACCGGAGCCATCCGCCTAAGTGTGTATTGCTTGAATGTCTCACTTTCGGGGAGCACTCCAGTCAATCCCAGGTCTCAAAATCGAGACCTGGGGCACCCAATCTTTTTGGGTTGGTCAGAGATAGGACACTCACCTGGGGACGCTTTCAGTTGCCGGGGGCGGTGGATGGGGCCATCATCAGGCGGTCGGAGAGGGTGAAGACCAGGGTGGTTCCTGGCTCGAGGGTGGCTTGGGGATGGCTGATGAGCAGGTGAGCGGAGACTACGCCGGCTCCGATGAGTCCGCCGGCAGCCGCGCCGACCGGGCCACCCACCGCCGCGCCGGTGGCTGCGCCGCCGCCCACCGCGCCGCCGTATTCGATGGTGTCGCGCTTGATGCGCGAGGCGGGCAGGACCGCGCCCTCGGAGCCGACTCTGGTTTTGACGCCGGGCGTACTGCTCAAGGTGGCGTGCAATTGGAAGCGCGAGCCGTCGGCCAGGATGATGGTCTCGGGGCGCAGGAGCATGGAGCCGTGGCCTCCGGGATGGCCGGTGGAGACGGAGGCTACCTGGCCGTCGATCTCAGCGCCGGCGGGGATGAGCACCTGGCCGTCGCGCACCACATCGGAAGCCACGCGCCCGCGGAAGGCTTCGCCCTTTTCGCTGCGAGTGGTGGAGAGTTCGTCGAGGAGCGTGACGCGGATGGTGGCCCCTTCGGGCAACTCGCCGGGGCGCAGCGGCATGGGATGGACGATGTCGCCATCCGGATCGATGGAGGCGCGCCTGGAGAGGGTTGGCTCGGCGGAGGGCTGCACGGCGACAGTTGCGGCGTCGGGGTCTGTTGCGGCGGTGGCGACCGCGGCGGGCTGAGTTTGCGCAGTCACCGGAGCGACCGCGGCGGGCTGAGGTTGCTCAGGCGCCGGAGCGGGCGCGGCGACGACCACCGGCGACGGCTTGGGGCGGTTGGCGGAGACGATGGTGCTGTCGGGAGGCGGGTTCGATGTGCCCTCATAGGGGTTGGATTGCGCGCTCAGAGCAGCGGAGGCAGCGAGCAACAGAGTGCAGATCAGTGTGAGCCGGATCATCCAAGTCTCCTCAGGAACAATAAAGTTGGTGAAAACCTTTGACAAACAAAACGATCGAGTTCGCTTCCACTTTGCGGAAATAGCACGTTAGCGAGTTCATCTCCGTTGCGGCTTGACGCGGCAAGTCCGACGGGTCAAATTTCCTGGTGCGGGAGAAACTCCTCAGTCTTTCAAACCCCGCCGAAGGGATTGAGTTGCGCGACGATCCCTAGCAAAACAGATTCGGGATGAAAAATTGTCATGGACTTCCATCTATTCCGCAAAGAACGCGGAATGGATGGGGCACGCAAGATCATTGGCCAACTCACCCAATCTAAGGCTAACGCGAAAAGAGAGCGAAGAGGCAACGGAATGGCGCGGATGAGCCTAGTAGAGTACGAATCAATTTAGGCAACCCGCGCAAAGTGGATTCCCTTGCCGGCAATCTTGGGTGCAACGGCCGTGGAATTCTATGGCGCGAGGGCTGGATTTGTTAGAATCCTTGCGAGAGAGTGAATTTTCAAGAGATTGGGACGGAGAGGAAACCGCAATTGCCAGAGCTTCTGAGCACGATTCACAGCGCCGCCGGGGAAGCTCTTGCCGTAGATCGCCGTCCGCGATTGAATGACCGGCTGCATCACCGCATTATGAGGAGCGAAATGACTGAGATAGTATCGATCCGCGCCCGCGAGGTATTGGACTCGCGCGGCAATCCGACCGTGGAAGCAGACGTGATTCTGGAGAGCGGCGCGCTGGGCCGCGCCATTGTGCCATCCGGCGCATCCACCGGTGAGCATGAGGCGGTGGAACTGCGCGATGGCGACAAGAGCCACTACATGGGCAAGGGCGTTTTGCAGGCGGTGGAGAATGTGGAGACGGTGATTGCGCCGGAGCTGGAAGGCTTTGACGCGGCCAATCAGCGGCTGCTGGATCAGACGATGATTGCTCTGGACGGCACGCCGAACAAGAGCAAGCTGGGCGCGAATGCGATTCTGGCCGTCTCGCTGGCTGCGGCGCGCGCCACGGCGCTGACGCTGGAGGTTCCGCTCTATCGCTATCTGGGCGGCGTGAATGCCAGCATTCTGCCGACGCCGATGCTGAATGTGCTGAACGGCGGAGCGCACGCAGACTCGAACGTGGACTTTCAGGAGTTCATGATTATGCCGGTGGGCGCGGAGCGATTCAGTGATGCGCTGCGCTGGTCGGCAGAGACCTTCCATACGCTGAAGAGCGTGTTGAAGAAGAAGGGCTATAACACGGCGGTCGGCGATGAGGGCGGCTTTGCGCCTTCGCTCAAGTCGAACAGCGAAGCGATTGAGTTGATTCTGGAAGCGATTGAAGAGGCCGGTTACAAACCGGGCGAGCAGATTGCCATTGCGCTTGACCCGGCGTCGAGCGAGTTCTACGACAAGGACAAGAAGAAGTACGTATTCAAAAAGAGCGACAAGCGCGAGCTGTCCAGCGAAGAGATGGTGGCCTTCTGGGATAACTGGAGCCGCCAGTATCCGATTGTCTCTCTGGAAGATGGATTGGCAGAAGATGATTGGGAGGGCTGGAAGCTGCTCACCGACAAGTTGGGCGGGCGGATTCAGTTGGTAGGCGACGATCTCTTTGTCACCAACACCAAGCGTTTGCAACGCGGCATTGAAGAGGGCGTGGCCAATTCAATTCTGATCAAGGTGAATCAGATTGGCACGTTGACCGAGACGCTGGAGGCGATTGAGTTGGGTCGCCGCTACGGTTACACTTCAGTGATGAGCCATCGCTCCGGCGAGAGCGAGGACACCTTTATTGCGGACCTCGCGGTAGCCACCGGCGTGGGCCAGATCAAGACCGGTTCGGTGAGCCGCACCGACCGCATTGCCAAGTACAATCAGTTGCTGCGCATTGAAGAAGAGCTGGGCGGCGGCGCGGTTTATCTTGGCTTGGAAAGCTTGAACTACGAGGACTGATCAACTGCGGTGCTATGAACGAAGGGAGGAGGCTTTGGCTTCCTCCCTTTTTTTAATGCGCTAATTATTGGTGAGCGGTATCGGCGGCGCGCACCAGCACGGCAAAGCGAGGAAAAGCAAAGCTTGCGGCCGCGTCGTCAATCACATTCAACTGGCAGATATAGGCGCCGGGTTTGAGCGCGGCGAGCGGCACATCCAGCTCAATGGCCACGGCATCGCGGCCTTCCACATTCACGGCGCGCGCTTGCACTTGAGGCGTCTCGTAGACTTTAGTCGAGCCTTGAATCAGCTCCAGACTGCTGAGCAGATTAATGGCAGGCTTGGTTCCTTTGGGCGCATCGGCAGCGGGTTTTTCGCGCATCGGAGAATAAATTTCATAGAGCAGATAGAGATGCTGATCCTGGCGGAAGACGTGGCTGATGTTGGGCACATACTCAAGGCCGTTGCGAATGAGCGGACTCTGCTGCTTGCTTGGCTGACGCATGGATGAGAGCAGAATCGAACTGATTTTAAGCGGCTGTTTCTTCATCTCCGGCAGCGCGATCTCTGCCTCGAATGATCCCATCTGCCCGGTCTGATTTTCGCGCACCACAAACTTCAGCCGATACTTTCCTGGCGGCAGATTGAAGCTGGTGGTGTATTGAATATTTTTTTGCCGTGCTTGCAAACCGGGATCGAGATTTAGCTTCACGGTTTCGCGCGCGTGGCCAATGGGACGCTTGGCTTCGTCGATCACAGTGCCGATGATGTCCAGCGTCGCTTTGTCTTTGTCGCCACCTTTGATGAAGGGAATCTGCGAGCCGGGAATGATCAGCGAGACTGGCACAAAGAAGCGATTCTCATCCAGGCGGAAGTAGAGCGCATCCAGATAAACGGCCATGTCGGTGGCCGGCAGGTCGCTCGACAATTGCTCTTCAAGATCGCGCTCGCGGTCTTCCTTGCCGCTGTGCTGGAAGTCCGCCGGAGCATAGTAGCCGGGGCGGAATTCTAGTTTGATGCCGGGCTTGTTGATCTTGATGGTGAGCTTGCGATAGCGCCCGTCGCGCGCCGTGTCGGAGGAGTGAAAGCCAATTGCATAATAGGCAGATGTATCGCGCTGCACCTGCGCAAAGGCCGGAGCAAAATCATTTGAATCGAGAAAGGCTTTGCCGCCGGTGTCGGAGCTGAGCGTGCCCATCAACTCTTGCGTGGCAAAGTTGGCGTTCATGTTGTTGGTGAGTGCGGTGCCACTGAATGATGCGTTGCCGCGCAGGCTTCCTGTGGATGCATCGCCCATCGGAGTGACCGCTTGCAGGCCGCGCGTGTCCACGCTGTAGATGGCGAGATTGGCGCGCACCGCTGCATTGATCGCCGCGCGCAACGATGCTTGATTCTCGATGCCGTCGCGCTGGATGCCGCCGGAAAAATAAAGCAGTGATTTCTTCTCGGTAATTTTTTCAAGCGACTTGGCGATGGCGCGCAAGGCAAACAATTCGCGATCAGTATTCAGATCGATGTACTCGCTCTCATCCGGCGTGTAGCCGGTGGTATCCTCGACCTGATTCGAGTTTGCCGTTGCGCCTTGCTGAAAGCCCTCGCCTTCGGTGCCGTTGTACACAGCCACTTCATGCAGCAGCACATTCTTGTCGGCGGTAAAATCCTGATCCACTTTGAGTGTGTCGCCTAGCGAGATCAGCGCCACCAGATCAGCGGGCTGCATCTTCGCGCGCAAAAAATCCTCGGCCGCTGCAACGCTGCGATCCAAGTCTTCCGGCTGCATCGAAGTCAGATCGAAGAAGATCACAATCAAGCGGTGATTGCGCAGCTCTTCGGGCTTCGCCACAACGCCGGACTTCGCGTTGTTTGCGGCAGCAGCCAGTCCGCTGATGGTTGCTTCGTTGATCGGCGCGGCCATCTCAACATTTTGAAAATCGAAAGATGCAACGCGTTGCTGCTTGCCGTTTTCGTAGACAGTAAAGTCGCTCTGCTTGAGTCCGCGCACCAGCTCGCCTGTCTTTGCGTCGCGCGCCACCACGTTGGTCAGAACCAGTTCACTGTTTTCCTTGAGCACAAAGAGGCCTTCGGTCGGCTGCGTTTGTTGCGCATGGCTCTGCGCGCACGGCAAGGCAAGCGCCAGCGCCGCAACCACCGCTCCGATCTTGTGCGCCCAATTCGTCATCGTTGTCCTCTAAAAAAATCTCTCATCCTGAGCGAAGCGCAGCGTAGTTGAAGGATCTGCGTTTGCTCTTCGCTTTATAGACTCTAAAACCGAAATCTTCCCGTGAATTGAAACGAGCGCATCGCGCCTGCTGAAGTCACTTGCCCAAAGGTTGGCGAAGCGAAATTTGTATCCACGCCCGTATACTGCACAGTGTTGAAGACATTGTTCGCAGTAGCGCGCAACTCCATGCTGCGCGTTCCGCCCAACTGCATTGTCTTTGCGAGCGACATATTATTTTGAATTGTTCCCGGCCCAGAAATTGAGTTGCGCGATGCCGTGCCGTAGCTTCCCGCGGGTGCTGCAAATGCCGCGGTGTTGAACCAGTGCTTCAGAGATCCGCCGCCGGCTGTGAGTGAAGAACCTGGAAGACGGTCGGGGCGCAATGTGCCGGCCGTGCCGCGCGCCACAT